>DAOUMB010000189.1:0-18674 GCA_034414335.1 Dehalococcoidia bacterium | reverse complement strand
CGCTGGTCTTCAGTTGGTACCCTTCTTTATACCAGCCAGACCCTGTCAACTGAGCAACCTGGGGTGGATTGGTTCCGAATTCAATGGAATACTCGGCATAATAGTCAAAATAAGCGTCGGGTGAAAGATTACTTACTACTATTTTATCCACTTCGGCTTCAAACCTGACATCAGGATCCGTTGGGTTTTGAACAGTAGGGTCAACGGTTATGGTCTGGCTTGTGTTCGGGTCAAAGTTGAGGCTAATAGACTCGCCACCTTCCAAGACAGCTTCCAGGTCTCCATCAACGAAGACATCTGTCTCACCGGCTAATAAGCTTGGTCCGATGGTGATAATTGATTCATAGGCGCCTTCTCTGATGACGATGCTGAAAGTATGTTGCGCAGAGAGCTGTGGCGATGAGCTATCAGTGACCCTAATAGTGAAGCTGTGAGTGCCGGCAGTCCCGTACTCGGGCGTCCCTGAAATAACAGTGCTATCTGATTCTTCTGATTCTAAAGTTAGCCCCGCAGGCAGTGTTCCGCTGGAGACACTCCAGGTATAGGGGGATTTGCCTCCAGAAACTCTTATTCTTTCATAGTAATCATCGCCTTCCTCTGCCCGAGGCAAGCTGGTTGTATCGAAGGTTATGGGAGGCGAGTTGACAATTATGAAGAAGCCCTGCTGGGGCGAAGTGCCAACTGTGTCAGTAACAGTGACAAAGAAATTATAGGTCCCAGTTGCAGTGGGAGTGCCCGAAATAGTTCCTGTGCCTGCATTAAGATTGAGTCCTGGCGGCAGGGAGCCACTTGTTATTGACCAGGTGCAGGGATATGTTAGTGGAGCAGCAACCAAAGTTGCCGCATAAGAAACATCTTCCTGCGCTTCTGGCAGGGAAGCGGGAAAGATGTTTGGCTGCGCTTGGACAGGACTAGGAATAAAGAAAATTGTACCGATAAGAACAAACACAGCGATCACTGCGAAGCGAAGAGCGAAGTTGGCGCTTCCCCTCAGACTAGGCCGCTTCTGCCAGTGAACGGATTTCATCTATCCTACCGAATTCTACTAGTCTATTATAGTTCATGGTGTTGCCAGCAGGCAATTTGCGCAAAATCCAGTATTTGTTGAATGACGCCAGATTAGAGGACTAGGCGAGCAATTACGATAGGCATTGACCAGTCTAGAAGCCCCCGTGGGCCTCGACTAGACCCAGATTCAACCTTGTATCGCCATGCCTCTGTTCATATTGCGAGACTGAGTATTCTCCTTCGACTTTTCGGCTTTTTGTGTTCTCCGTCGTTTCCAGCCAAAAATGGTAAGCAGCTCTCCTACAGAAGCATCAGTCACTTCATCCTTAATCGTCACATTGGGGTGAATGCTGTATGTGTTATTTCTGCCAACTTTGTTTCTACTAATATATCCCGCTTTCTCGAGGTCAAGAATTATCTTGTGAGTTGTCCTCTCGGTAAGACCAACATCAGCACCTATGTCTCTAGCTGTCCTTGCTGGATTCTTGGCAACGGATACCAGGACTAAGCCGTGGCTTGTAAAAAGCCCCCAGTTAGCCATTGGCAGATACCTCCTAAATTTTTTTTGCGCTGGTTTACAAAAGCCCTTGACAATCATTGGAATTCTAGTATAATGATACTAGATAATTATTTCTAGTAAAGGTTATGAAGCTTTCGTACACTAGAAATCATACACTAGAAACAATATACTAGAATTATATGACTAAAGTTAAGGAGTTGTCAAGAGGGCAGAAGAGCCAAATAACTAAAGCGATAGGAATTTTATCCCAGGAGATGTATGACGAAATCTGCACTGTCTGAAATACAATATTCTGGATGCAGCGGCAACGTGTTTCCAGTTGGAGATAGGTATAACTGGATGAGCAATGCTTCCAGTTTGGGAATATTCGTGATATCGTAAAACATCGGGAAGTAGCAGGTGAGGTAGCAGATATGCAAGGATGCTGGATAGGGAGATGCCTAAGCTGAAAGAGCCATGATAGTACGACAGCAAGGAGTGATTTCAGCTAGAATTTATCCTAGCAAGCTCGTGTTGAACCATCTGCTTGACTCGAAAGGGCAAAATGAACGTTAAAACGTAAGTTTGAACGAAAACTAAGAAAAGGAGGAAATATATGGCAACAACAGCGAAACCGGATGCAGGGGAGCAGCACAAGATACTGACTAAGACGTTGCCCAGCATTCTGGACGACATGGAGGAGAACATCCGTCTGGCGGCTGAGGCAGCGAAAAGGGCTGAGGAAGCCGCTAAGGCATCCATAGCGGCAGCGGCAGCGGCAACCAAGGCCTCAGACGAGGCACGCCGTGCCGGAGAGAAGGCAGCAGAAGAGGCTACCAGACAAGCCCGGGAAGCCTTGGCTGAAGCGGCAAGAAAGGCTCATGAGGCTGCTGAGGAGGCGGAAAGAGTAGCCAGGGAGGCTGCTGGAGAGGCGACCAGGAAGTCGCAGGAAGCGGCCGCTGAAGTGAAAGAACTGGCTCTTGAGCTGGCTCTAGTCATCAGGAACGCCAACATCCATGGTTCCGATGCCTTCGTCAGGGAAATTGACACCTTCAGGGACAAGTGGTCGCAATAAAAAGGATGAGCTTCCTCTTCTCTGGTAAGAAGTGACATCGGAAATGATTTGAGGCGAGAGCGAAAGTTTGGATAGGAGATACAAAAATGGATAGTGAAAAGAGAGCGCCAAAAATAATGACAGAACCTCTTCCTCGAATCCTTGAGGAGATAGAGGATAGCATCAGGGCAGCTAATGATGCTGCCAAAGATGCTAGGAAGGCGGCGGAAGAAGCCCGCAAAGCAGGGGAGAAAGCCGCTAGCGAAGCTGCGATAGTTGCTGCCGAAGCTATAGGTAGAGTTGAGCAAATAGCCAAGAATGCTCTGCAACTGGCTGAATTAGTGCAGTTAGCGGTTATGGAAGGAACGACTGCTGCGCAGAAGAGGCTCACGGCGGAAAAGGAATCAGCCAGTCCAAGTAAGAAAAGTGCACGCGGGTAGAAAGGTCATGGGTCGGAGAAAATACCAGGAAGGAGGGCAAAATGGTTGACAAAAATGTTGGATCACCAAAAGAGAAGGAAGCGAGGAATGTAGAAGAACCGAAGATAATGAAGAAACCGCTTCCTCAGATTCTCGACGAGATGGATGAGAATATTAGGGCAGCTGCTGAAGCAGCAAGGAGGGCTGAAGAGGCAGCAAGGGCAGCTAAAGAATCTGCTGGGGCAGCCACTCAGGCATCCGGGGAAGCCGCCAAAAGGGCTGAGGAGGCCCGTAAGGCTGGAGAAAAGGCTGCTGAGACAGCTACTCGGGCAGCCGCTGAAGCAGCTGCTAAAGCTGAGGAAACAGCCAAGGCAGCAAGACAAGCAGCTGAGGAAGCAGCGAGAAAGGCCGAGGAGGCGGATAAAGCTGCCGTAGAAGCTGCCAAGGCGTTCAAAGTAGCGGCTGACGAAGCCGCTAAGAGGGCTGAGGGGGCAAGCGTTGCTGCCAGGGAAGCTGCCGAGGCAGCTATGAAGGAATTGGAGAAGGCAGCCGCTGAAGCGGCTAGGAGGGCTGAGGAGGCCAGTGCTGCTGCCAGAGAAGCTGCTGAGGAAGCAATAAGGGCGGCTGCAGAAGCTGCGGAAAGGGCTGAGGAGGCCTCTCTGAAGGCGGAGGAAACGGCCAGAGGCGCCAAATATGCTGCTGAGGAAGCCAGCGCAAAAGCCGAGGAGGTAGAGCTCGCAGCGAGAGAAGCTGCTGCTGCTGCTGCCAGGGCGGCTGAAGAGGCTGCAGAAAGGGCTGAAGCTATAGCCAGGTTGGCTAAAGATGCCGTTGATGAAGCCATCGAAGCGGCGAAGGCTGCTGGCAAGCAAGCTCAAGAAAGTACGAAAGTAGCCAAGGCAGCCGTGGCCAAAGTGGCAAAAAGCCCAACTGCAGAGACAGCCGTGGAGTCTGAGGATGCGGGAAGAAAGGCCAAACGAGCGGCCGCAGCTGCCTTCCAAGCAGCTGAAGAACTCAGGAGGAAAGCTGAACTAGCTGACATAGCTGGTGATGAAGCTATTGGGGCAGCGGCTAAAGTGTCAGGACCTATTGCCGAAAGTGCTGAGGAGGCTGGTAAGGATGCCAAAGAGGCGGCGGCCACTGGTTTCGAGGTGGCTGACGATACCCGCAAGAGAGGTGAGCAAGCTGACATAGCTGGTGATGAGGCTATCGAGTCAGCGGCGCAGGCTTTGCATCAACTGATAAGCAGAGCGGAAGCATTAGCCAAGGCGGCCGAAGAGGCTGCTGAAGCTGCCACAAGGGCATCACAGTCAGCCAGGGAGGCAGCTGAGGCGGCAATGAGAGCTGCCGGGGAGGAGGCCGCCGCCAAGGCTGAGGAGGCCAGGAAAGCTGCCGAAGAGGCTGGGCTGAGGGCTGAAGAGGCGGCAAGGAAAATTAAAGAGGCAGCTGAGGCAGCTGTGAAAGCTGTGGGTGAGGAAGCTGCCACCAAAGCCGAAGAGGCTAGAGAAGCCGCTGTTACTGCAGCTGCGAGGGCAGAAGAGGTAGGTGAAGCAGCCAGATTGGCTGCTGGGGAAGCAACTAAGACAGCTGAAGAGGCTGCTAAAGCTGCTCTGAGGGCATCCATGGAGGCGGCTGCACGGGCCGAAGAGGCAGCGAAGCGGGCTCAAGAAACAGCCGAGGCGGCAATGAAGGCTGCTAGGGAGGAGACCGCCGCCAAAGCCGAGGAGGCCAAGAAAGCTGCTGTGGAGGCGGGGGTGAGAGCCGAAGAGGCGGCAGGAAAGGCCAAAGAGGCAACCGAAGCGGCAATGAAGGCAGTAGGGGAGGAAGCGGCTAAAAAGGCTGAGGAGGCCAAAAAGGCTGCTATGGAGGCAGGGGTGAGAGCCGAAGAGGCGGCAAAGCGGGCCAAGGAGGCAGCCGAGGCGATTGGCTTCAAGGCTAAGGAAGCAGCAGAAATAGCCCAAGAAGCTGCAGAGGAAGCCGTTAAGAAAGCAGAAGAAGCACTACCGAGAAGAATTATTCGTTCTCCGGAATTCTTGCTTGTTGTCATTTTAATCTTCCTGGGGGCAGTGGTCTCCTCTGTGCTAATTACCGTCGGGTTGACCTACTGGATGCCATAACGAGCGATTTTGGTTGCCATGAGCAACATGATGATGACCAAATAAAGGTTGAATGTTGAGGTGCTTTGTGCGAAATTGGCAGCTGAATTAGGTTCCAGAAGTTGTTGATGAAGTGGTGCAATTCTTGCTACCGCTGAGTTACACCCGCAATTAGCTATATTATCAAACGGGAGGGGTAATGATGTCAAGGATGGGTTACTCTAATGGCACAAGTGTCAATAATTTCCTTGCAATGTTGGGATATTTGGCAATAAAGAGCAGTTCATCCTCGACTAGTGGTTTTTGTGCTTCGACGTTAGCATATCTTACTAATTCCAGAACCTCTTCAGCTTGCGCACTATCCTCAAACGATATCGCCATCCGGCCCATTAAGTGTTTGAAGCCAGATATCCCGCCATATTCTCCTGAGCATATCTCTCTGCCGGTCTCCACAAGCTCCGGTTCACCTCTACCCACTTCGTCAAAGCTATATAGCTCGTAGTTCTCGGGGTCTTTCAATACACCGTCAGCGTGAATACCAGAACTATGAGCAAAGGCATTGGCTCCGACCCCAGGCTGGTTTATGGGGATGGGGACTCCAAAAGCATAGCTGGCAAATCTGCTTATTTTCCAAGCCTTTGTCAGGTCTATGGGCGTTTCCAGTGGATATTTTTCAGCGAATCCCTTAGATTTTGTGATAGCTAGAACTGTGGCTACAAGGTCAGCATTGCCAGCTCTTTCTCCAATCCCGTTGATTGTGGTGTTGATGTAAGCATCCTGCCCCCCATCTATAGCTCCTTTAGCCCCGGCAACGGAATTGGCCACAGCCATCCCTAAGTCGCCATGGCAGTGGAGCTCAATGGGCATTCCGACATTCTGCGCTAGCGCCTTGGTGCTCTCGTAAATGGTAAATGGATTGTCATAGCCGAGGGTATCGCAATATCTAAATCGTTGAGCCCCATGCTCCTTGGCTGCTGAGGCGAATCTAACCAAAAAAACTATATCTGTTCGGGAGGCATCCTCAGCATTTACACCTATGCTTTCAGCCCCATGTGCTTGAGCGGCTTCTACAGCATCAACCATCATACTTACGATATCTTCTCGGCTCTTTGTACTCTGAAATTTACCTTTGATCATTTGCTCTGATGTGGAAATAGAGAGATTAAGGTGCCTGATATTTGGGACAAGCTTGCAGGCTTTTTCCACGTCAGTGGCGACTGCCCTTATCCACCCCTCTAAACGGATGGGTTGCAGGACGCCCATGTCGGCTAATTCCAAGTTTGCCTGCAGGTAAAGCGATTCATGTCTCGTCGTCGGGAAACCAAATTCAGACTGAAAGACACCCATTTCGTTAAGGTACATGTTTATCATGGTCTTTTCCAGCTTGGATAGACCAAGGTGCGCGGTCTGAACGCCATCGCGATTGGTAACATCTATGAAATAAATCTTAGCCACGCTTGCCTCTGGATAAGGATTAACTTGATTAGGATAGCATTATTCCTCGATATTATCAATTTACTGTTGGCTGTGATGGTATTCTGCGCTTTCGTCACCTTTTAGCTGTCACGCACGAGGTAACTAGCTTCAGCGAAGGTGCCGTAGAGAGTCTAAAACGACTTCACTTAAGTATTGAATCTTTTTATCCTCGCCTGTCTTCCTAGCGCCATAATTTAAACCAAAGAGGCAGAAGGAACAGGAGGTGACAATGATGGGGGCTTTAGTCTGGTTTAATAAACTACCTGCTATCTTTATGGAGATGTCTCTAAAATTAGAGATATTTTTCGCTCCACAGCACGCAGCCAGCTCGCCGCTTTTTTGCATCTCAATTAATTTAATACCGCATAGCCGCAGCGCCCTCCTGGGCTCATCGTAGATGCCCTCTAATCTTCCTAATCCACAAGGGTCTTGATAAACTACTTCTCCGCCAGTGTTCTTAGGAGTTATCTTCCTTTCTTCCAATAAGACAGAGAGCAGCTGAGCCATATGCATAATTTCAAAATCTCTCTGTCCCAGCAATTCTGGATACGGGTGGTTAAAGGTATGGTAGCAGCCAGCGCAGATAGTGATTATCTTCTTTATTCCCAGTCGCTTAAATTTCTCCGCATTCTCTCGGAACTTCTCCTGGGCTAAATCTGTCCTTCCTATATTGTAATAGTAGTCTCCACAACAACCTTCGTCCTTCAACATCATAAAATCAACGCCCAGTTCCTTAAGCAATAGATATGAAGATATGGCAGCTTGCGGAGCTAAAAAGCAAGCGGCGCAACCCACATAAAGTAAGGTATCCGATTCCTTTTTGGGAAACTCCTCCGGTAACCAATCCCATCGCTTGGTAGGATCACCGTTGACTGCATTGGCCAGCCTTTGAATTCCCTCCATTATTTGCCGGGGCCTCTCCAGGGGTCCTATGTCCTGGCTGACTAAATCAACCTGGGCCTTTCGCACTATCCCCGCAATGTCTATTCCCAGGGGACATACAACGTGGCAGCGAGCGCATTTCAAACAGCTATAGATGCTATCTACTGTCTCTGCAGCGAGTTCGTTTCCTTGAAATACATTCTTGGCTGCCCGTAGTCTTCCTGTAGGGGAAAATGCCTCATTCCGGGTTACTTCATAAGTCTGACAAACGTCAAGGCAGGCGTCACACTCGTTACAGGAATCTATCTTGTCAATTGCTTCCTTTATCTCCATTCTTTGGATTATACTATCAAGCGATGATAGCTAAAGCAATGGAATGGCTTGATGGCAAGCTAAGGATATTAGACCAGAGCAGGCTTCCCCAGGAGCAAATCTTTATTGACTTGGACGATTACCACGATGTAGTCCTAGCTATTAAGGAAATGAGAGTTCGCGGGGCACCAGCCATTGGCATCGCTGCTGCTTATGGCATAGCGCTGGGGGCATTGGGTATTAAGACGGCAAACAGGGATGAATTTCTCGCCCAGTTGAATCAGGTTATGCAGGCTTTTGCTGCCTCTAGGCCTACCGCAGTCAACCTTTTTCAATCCATCAACAGGATGAAGAAAGCTGCCAGGGGAGATGGCGTTTCTGAAATAAAAAGAGCGCTTGTCAATGAAGCAGAACGGATTCACCAGGAAGAAACAACAGCGACCACGCAGCTCAGCCAGCTAGGAGCCGAGCTTATCAAGGATAGTTTCACCGTGCTTACTCATTGTAACGCTGGTCCCTTAGCCACCGCCGGCTATGGCACTGCCCTGGGCGTCATCAAAGCCGCTAAAGAACAGGGAAAGGAAGTAAGCGTATTTGCCACAGAAACCCGCCCCCTCCTCCAGGGGGCCAGGCTTACTACCTGGGAACTGATGCAAGAGGGTATCCCCGTGACATTGATTACCGATTCCATGGCCGGCTATTTTATGCACCAGAGGAAGATAGACTGTGTCATCGTTGGCGCCGATAGGATTGCAGCCAACGGGGATGTCGCTAACAAGATAGGCACCTATACTCTGGCAGTGTTGGCTAAGGAAAGTGAAATCCCGTTTTATGTCGCTGCTCCTACAAGCACTATTGACCTCTCTTTAAGCTCAGGAGCTGGAATCCCAATTGAGGAGCGAAATCCTGAAGAGGTAAGTCACATCCAGGGGGTGCCGATTGCACCGGAGGGCATCAAGGCAGCCAATCCTGCCTTTGATGTTACTCCCCATCGCTATATAGCTGCCATAATCACCGAAAAAGGCATAGTAGGGGAGCCTTACTCGGAGGGACTAACAAAGATGGTGAGTTGAATTTTGGGCAAGAAGGCTGGCTTTTTCGTGCGCCAACCACAGCGCTAACTCGTCTGCTGAACAAAGCCTGATTTAATCCTGGAGTATGCCACAGCGATACCCAGGGCCTTGATGGAGGTTTCCAGGTCAAGGTATGTTGCCAGGCCCTGTGATGCCAGCCGGTAATGAAGCTCCTCTGTTACAGACGGCACCGGTCCAAACAGCCACACAGTGATAGGTTTAGGCGTGTTCTGCTTCACCCGGCAAAGCATCTCTCCAGTTCCCTTCACACCGCCATAAATCATAAGGGTGCCGCAATCTACCGCCTCATCGGATAGCACCAGTGAAATTATCTCCTCTGTGACAGCCGCGGGATCGTCAACCACGGTAGTCAGTGGGCCATAATCAATGGGGTTGCTGGCTAGCCTGGGAGACAGTCTCGTCAGCTTTCTGACTGTCGCGTCTGTGAAGTTAGCAATAGCCAGCCCGGCCTCAGCCGCTGTATCTGCTGCCACTATCCCTCCTCCACCACTGATGCTTAGGATTGCTGTCCGGTTGCCTCGGGGCAATGCTTGGGAAGCAAAAACCCTGGGTATTTCCCAGAACTCCAGCCAGTTGCTTAACCGCAGGACTCCGGCTTGCTTGAAAGCACCATCGTAGACTTTGTCGTCTCCGGCAAGTGAGCTGGTGTGGGAGGCAGCGGCCTTGGCCCCAGCCTGGCTCCGTCCTGGCTTGAAGACCAATACCGGCTTCTTGGCGACTGCTTTACGGGCCGTTGCCACAAACTTCCGGCCATCCTTCACATCCTCTAATTCCATAACGATTACCTTTGTCTCATGATCACGTGACAGGTAGTTCAAGAGGTCAACTTCGTTGACGTCGCACTTGTTTCCGAGGTCGCATAGCTTGCTTAGGGGATAGGCGTGGGGTCCCATTGGGTGCGAATGGGCGCTGACGAGGCCAGTCTGGCCACAATAAGCGATGCCTCCCTTCAGGAACTTCTTGTAGCCAACGTGGTAGGGAACAGTTGCCAGGCCATTGCCAGTGTTAAGGACGCCGATGGTATTCGGGCCGATGATACGCAGACCACTGCGGTGGGCGATGTCCAGCACCTGACGCTGGAGCAAAGCCCCGTCTTCGCTCGCCTCGGCAAAACCCTCAGTACCGATGATAACAGCCTTTATGCCCTTCTGTGCACACTGCTCGATGACCCCAGGCACAGCTGTTGGGGGTATTATTACCATGGCGAGGTCTACAGGTCCCGTCACCTTGGCCAGGCTGGCATAGGCTGTCAATCCCAGAACCTCGCTCTGGGAGGGGTTGACAGGATATATCTTCCCTGTAAACCCGAAGTCGAGCATGTTCTTTATGGCGCCATAGCCAGGCGCGCCATCATCCTTTAGTGAGCCGAAGACTGCCACAGCCCTGGGCTCAAAGAATGCTGAAATATCGTTTTTTCTCTGTGATTCCATCTCAGACCTCATACTCTTATTCATTTCAGGTCGCCGCGTTTCTGGGGGTGTGCGTAGGGGTGTCTCCATACAGTTCCGGTGTCCGGGCCTTTTGCAAGCTGTTGTCGAAGTTGGTCCCTGGCTGTGGTATATATTTGAATGAATCTGTCCTCTGCGGCATAGTCAAATGGGTCACCTATGTTTTTCTCCAACTCACCACCAGGTGCTAGCGGATTTTCTAAATACCAGTTCACTGTCAATTCCATGGCTCTCTCGCTAGATATTATGTCCTGGTATCCGAGTTGTTGTTTTATCTTGGTGATATCCATTACCCGGTGATACGGAAACAGAACCTGGGTAGGAGCAGCATGGAAGCCACTGGGAAGGACTTCAAAGGGTATTTCTATAAATTCGAACTCGTGGTTCATCACCTGGTCAATGAGTCTTATCCACTCGCGGTTGCTGAGTACTCTTTCGTCACATATATTGTATATCTGACCCGCGGACGCCGCGGGATTATCAATAGCCAGCATCATGCCATGGGCTATGTTTTCCGCGAATCCTCTGGATAGCAGGGTCATTCCCCCACCGGGGACGATGAGTTGTCTTCTTCCATCGCGTATCCGCCGTATAATGGGCCACTCTGGAGGGCCAATATGACGGGGGCCATAAACTATTGGGTAGCGGAAATGAGTAGCATTATAATGACCCTCCTTGTGGGCCTGCATCACCACTCGCTCTGCCTCTCTTACCCGCTCAGTGAAGTGGTCAACTCCCGGAGCTGTTGCCAGGTCGTCGTCCTCTTTCACGGGTACCCGAGATTCTTCCATGTGATACCATGGCTGGGTTTCAGTCACTCTCAACCACCCTTTGTATATGGCAAGTGCTCCTCCAACTGAGATCAGGCGGGGAGTTCGACCCTTGATAGCCTCAGCGATTAAACGCAACCTGCCATAAATCGATACCACCAAATCAAAGCTCTTCCCCTCCAGAGCTCCCTTCAGATTTTCCGGCCAGTGAGGGTCAGCGTGGAGATGCTTCACCTCCTGGGGTAGCTCAATTTCATGTACTCCGCGGTGAAGCATGGTGACCTCATAGCCCCTCTTTAGAAGCCCGTCTATTATGCAGGGACCTGTAGAACCCGTCCCGCCCACTACCAGTGCTTTCATTACATTTCTCCTTTCTCGTCAACTTTGAAGCTATTTTACCATACAAAGCTGCCTATGCCCCAGGTTCGATATAGGAAATCCAGGTTAAGAGAGTTATACCACCGTTCAAATTGCCTCACCCCCTCTTCCCGCCATAGGCTAATCACCACCATCGATTACCCAAGCCGCTCAACGGCTATCTCTTGAAGGGTATCACCATCCTTCGGTCACTTTCGCCTATCTCCCCGGCGAAGTTTAAGGTTACCGCTCTTATGGTGAAACCGTTGTTAAAGATAAATACCTCTGTATGGTGGTAAAATGTATCTAGGTTGCATACGCCTTTATTATCATGGCGTACTTCAATGATAGAGTGGAATGAAGAGGAGTCTTAATGGAAGAGTTAAGAATATGGCGTGGCCCCAAAGCGCCCCGTTGATATTGACTTAGAGAATGTTGCTAGGTAATCTTTGAGCATGATAGTTTGTTCTGAACTTGCTGTAGCAGAAAGAGGTGGTTACGTTAACCAAATTATAGGTAGGTTGCGGATATGGCTATAAGCAAAGGAGAAGCTCGTCAAGCGGTAGCTAAATTAGTTGACAAGTATCAAAGTCTAACTCCAGCGGCCATCAAGAAGTATACTGAAGCAGATACCCGCCGTATTTTTGTCATGCCTCTATTCCATGCTCTGGGCTGGGATGTATATAGCCGAGAAGAGGTAGCTGAGGAAGTCAAAGCAGCCACTGGGCGGGTAGATTATGTTTTTAAACTACATGGAGTCTCTCAGTTCTACTTGGAAGCTAAGGCATTACGAGTTGACTTGACCAAGCCCGAATATGTCAAGCAAGCGATTACATACGCCTACAATAAGGGAATAACCTGGGCAGTTCTCACCGATTTCGAAGGATTGCTGGTTTACAATGCTCAAACAGGTCGCCTTTTTATAAACCTTTCCTGGGATAATTACCTTAAGGATTTCGATGACCTTTGGCTTTTATCCCGGGAATCGCTAGAAAGTAATGCCCTGAACGAAAAGGCTGAGAAATATGGAGCACTTCCTCCACGGCTAGGAATAGAGCAAAGACTATTTAATCAGCTCCGTCACTGGCGTGAAGAACTCTTTACCCAGCTTTACCACTATAATCCAAACCTGAGTTTTAATCAGATAGACGAAGTTATCCAGCGACTCTTCAATCGTCTAATCTTTATTCGCACCTGCGAGGATAGAAAAATAGAGGATCGAGTTTTGCTTGGTGCTGTCCATGAGTGGCGTGGCGGTGGGTGCAGGGAAGAGCTTATCGAAGCATTGCACCGCATCTTCCGCGATTTTGATGGCTATTATGATAGCGACCTTTTTGCTCTCCATCTGGTTGACAAAGTTTTCATTGAAAGTGCGACTGCTGAAGGTATCATCAATGGCTTATATGAGATTCCAAGCGGCATGGCCAGCTATGATTTCTCTCTTATCGACGCCGATGTATTGGGGACAGTATACGAGCAATATCTGGGTCATGTAGCTACTGTGGTTAAGCAGCGAGCGGAAAAAGCACAAATTCGCATGGATTTAGGGCTTCCCTCTGAAGCAACTTTCGAACTTACTGCCAAAAAGCAGCACCGTAAAGAGCATGGAATTTACTATACTCCCCGATTCGTAACCGACTATATAGTCAGAGAAACCGTAGGGCGTTTCCTGAAGGAGCGCAGCCACAACGAAATACTGAATATTGAGATTTTAGACCCGGCCTGTGGCTCAGGCTCCTTTCTAATTCGCGCTTATGATGAACTTTTAAACTATCACGCTTACAGAAGCGGCAAATCCGTTACTGAGCTTGACCAGTGGGAGCGTTTGCCTGTCCTTATTAAGAACATCTTCGGCGTCGACCTCGATATACAAGCTATTGAGATTGCTCGTTTGAATTTACTATTACGAAGCCTGGCAAAGCGAGAGACCCTTCCCAGCCTTGCTGATAACATCCGCCAGGGCAATTCTCTTATCTCGGGTACCGAAGAGGAACTGAAGGGCTATTTTGGCGATAACTGGCAGGAAAAGAAGCCATTCAACTGGGAGCAGGAGTTTACAGATATCATGGCTGACGGTGGCTTTGATGTCGTAATAGGCAATCCGCCGTATTTACGTCCACATAAACTAGAAATTGGCGATAAACGGGCATTGTGGGCGCAATATCAAGTTTATAGGGCAAAATCCGATATATACGCTTGTTTTATCCAGAGAGCTATCGATTTATTAAAACCCAGAGGTTATGCATCATATATTGTCTCAAATACTTTCATGTCTTTGGAAAGCTTTGCAGCGCTCCGCAAGTACATCTTAGACACTTGCCGTATCCTATATTTCGGACTCACACCAAAAAAGGTCTTCGAGGCTGCCACGGTAGAGACTATTGTGCTTGGACTTAAAAAGGAGGATAGCGAAAGTGTTCGGCGGCAAAACAAGATCTCGATAACCGAATATCGAGATGGGGCTTTTGAAAGAACCAAAGAAATACCCCAAGAAATCTTTTACTCCACATATTTGAATATTTTTGACCTATCTTGGGACGAGGTAGCTCTAGCACCCTCTAGCAAAATTGAGCTGAACACAGACAAGCTATCTGAAACTGTGACTTTCTGCTATGGCCTCAAGACAGCTGATGATGCCATTTTCTTGACGCATACCCCAGATACCCCTGAACATAAGAGACTGCTTCGAAGGAGTGACTTCGGGAGGTATTCAATTGAATATAAGGGAGAATTCGTCTGGTATGTTCCCGAACAGATGAGAAAGCATCGCACTACCGCCCGACCCGGGAACCGTGAGCGATTCGAAATGCCTAAAATACTTGTTCAAGATATTGGGAAGCGCTTGATAGCTACCCTTGATGATGAGCACTTCTATGTGAAAGATGCGCTGATGCTTCACCAAAAAGAAGAGGGCTTGGACCTAAAGTTTATATTGGCGATTATCAATTCAAAACTATTAAACTACTGGTATAGACAGAAATTTGCCACACTTAGTGTGGCTAAAAATGCCATTTTACAGCTTCCCATCCACCGCATTGACTTTGATAATCCATCTGAAAAGAAGATGCATGATGACTTGGTAGCTCTGGTGGGTAGGATGCTTGAGCTGAATAAACGCTTAGCTCCCATTTGCAACACGCCTTGCAATGAGCGTGACGAACTGCTCAGAGAGATAAACCGCACTGATAGCGAGATAGACAACCTCGTCTATGACCTGTATGGATTGACCGAAGAAGAGAGAAAAATAGTAAAAGGAAGTTGAAGCAAAAAACAGACGAAATCTTTGAAGATTATCTTGGCTCTGTCCTCGACTCCAAACTTCGCCAGCGCTCCTCCACCAACTCTGGCAGGAGGTCACGAAGTCGTAGCAATGTGGGCGAAGCTGGGTATGGATTATAGAAAGATTAAGTGCAACTGTGTGTGGTAAAGGCATTGTAAATAGGCCTTGTGATATAATAAGTTAAAATAGTAGTTAAAAAGAGATTCATTATGTGGAAAGAGTTTACTGTTATTATCGAGCGTGACGAAGATGGCTTCTTCGTGGGCAGTGTGCCTTCTCTTAAAGGGTGTCATACTCAAGCCCGCTCCTTGGATGACCTCATGGAGCGCATGAAAGAAGCTATTCAGCTTTGTTTAGAAGTGGAGGGCGAACCTGCCGCCGAGCAGCTACAGTTAGTAGGCGTTCAAAAGGTAACTTTATGAATCGATTACCTCGCCTAACTGGCAATGAGGTAGTTCGAGCCTTGCAGAAAGCTGGATTTGAAGTGGTCCGCCAGCGAGGCAGTCATATTTATGTGAGGCATGGTGATGGAAGGGCCACCGTAGTGCCAGTGCACAGAGGTGAGGATTTAGGGTCTGGTATTTTGTCCAAGATACTACGAGATGCAGAGATGAGCCGTGAAGAATTCCGCCAGTTATTATAAGAGCGCTTTAAAAGGCACTTTAAGCAAAATGGGCAAAGCTAATGATGGATGATAAGAAGATATCGGCGTAAAAGGAGAGGTACTCGAAGAGGTTAAGCCTGACCTCTCCTCACCTTTTCCATCCAGTAGTTGAGCTTCTGGTAGAATACTAAGGACCTTTCTTCGAAATCAGGGACCATCACCTCTCTTTCTTCCCGGGAATGCCAGGCTTCCTCACCCAGGGGTTGAATTGGCAGGAGGGTATTACTCTTCCCATCCCAATCGTTTATGGGTAGGCCTAATATTTTCAGTTTAGGATCCAGGGTAGCATCTACCAAAACAAATTCATCTTCAATCTTGACTCTGAGAGCCAGATGGGTATTTACCGGCATTTCCCCTACCAGCTTTTTCAGTTCTACAGGCCATTCAATAGGGATGTCTTTCCAGAGAAATTGCCAAACTGAATAAAATATCGTTAGTCCTAGCCCTTCAAGCAAATCAGCCAGAAGAAAATGTTTCGGACTACAGGAGCCCTTGTTAATTTTGAGGATGTCCAAGTATTTTTGAGGATGAATGACCTCTGGAATTATGGCGTAAGGAATGTCTCTGATTTTCCGGAAGACTGAAATCCTCGCTTCCAAGGGATTTTGGCCTTCAGTCCACCCGGAAAGCTTTTCAGATATAATGTCAGACATTGTTTTTTCCTCCAAACACAGGCAGCTTATTCTATCTTCGCCCTTGAAATCAAGCTGGAGGATACACCTGAGGTCTTTTATCAACGGGCCTGCGCTAATTCTTGAGGGAGTGGCTATTCGGGAAGGGTGTGGCGGGCGGGCGGTGGACAATTTCAGGGAAATGTGCTAGGTTTCCAGTTAGAATTGGGCGAATGTGGTTAGGATTATGCCATGTTAGTGACCCATATCGCGAGAAGGATTTTAAAGAGCATTGCCCGAGGAAATCTTACCAAATTTCTATAGAATTGAAGTTCCTCTCCCCGGAAGTCCTCTAGAAGCCACCAACTCGTATGTGATAAAAGGGGCAGAGCGGTCTCTGATTATTGATACGGGGTGGAATCGAGAGGACTGTAGGACAGCATTGGTTTCCGGCTTGAGGGAATGCGACGTGGATTTGAGGGAAGCCGATTTTTTCATCACGCACATGCATGCGGACCATTTGGGTTTAGTGTCAGCTCTTGCCACAGACGGGGCAAAAATCTATCTTGACCAGGCAGACTTGGCGTTTTTTGCCTCTACAATGCCTGAATATTGGGAAAAGCAGAGCGATTTCGCTCGCAGACACGGCTTTCCGGAGGAGGAGCTTGTGAGAGTATCTTCAAGCCACCCCGGTCACAGATACAGCTCAGGGGCTCCCTTGGACTTTTGTATCCCGAAAGATGGTGACACGATAACGATTGGGGATTACCTGTTTGAATGTATTGAAACTCCGGGGCATTGTAGAGGGCATCTTTGTCTTTACGAGCCCAGCAAGAAGATATTCATAGCCGGCGACCATATCCTTGTTGACATAACGCCAAACATTTCTCTCTGGTCTGATGAGCGAAATCCGCTGAGTGAATATTTGACGAGTCTAGACAAGGTCTATAACCTAGATGTTGAACTTGTGCTACCTGGTCACAAAAGCATTTTCCGGAATCACAAGGGGAGAATCGG
Source organism: Dehalococcoidia bacterium (assembly GCA_034414335.1). Lineage (GTDB taxonomy): Bacteria > Chloroflexota > Dehalococcoidia > GIF9 > AB-539-J10 > RBG-13-51-36. The sequence continues at coordinate 1,690 of DAOUMB010000189.1, read as the reverse complement.
AGAATTGAAGCAGCACCACCAGGTAAGGCTTGATGAGGTTATCTCTATTCTGGGAAGAGGTGAGCAAAATGTCTTTCAAATAGCATCGCAAATGACCTGGGATCTAAGCTATAGCTCCTGGGATTTATTTCCTCCGTCGCAAAAATGGTTTGCTTTTGGAGAGGCTTTGGCTCACTTGAAATACCTTGAAGAAGAAGGAAAGGTAGGAAGATACGTGCAGGAGCGAGAGGTAAGATTTTTCGCTGAGGTATCAAATGTATGAAGCCAAAGTAGGCATCATTGGCGGGAGCGGGCTTTATAAGATGGAAGGGATGATGGAGGTGGAGGAGGTGAAGATGAGCACGCCCTTTGGTGAGCCCAGCGATGCTGTTATCTTGGGCAAGCTTGAGGGGGTAAAGGTTGCCTTCCTCCCCAGACATGGCGAGGGACATCGAATAAGCCCCAGTGAGCTACCAGCGAAAGCTAATATCTACGCTTTGAAATCTCTGGGGGTGGAAAGGATTATCTCTGTAAGCGCTGTAGGCAGTCTTAGGGAGGAGATAGAACCTATGGACGTAGTCATTCCTGACCAGCTCATCGACCGCACTAGAGGAAGAAGCAGCACCTTCTTCACCGATGGGATAGTGGGTCATGTCTCTCTCGCTGAACCTTTCTGCCCTGTTTTGAGACGAGTTTTGTTTGAAGCAAGCACCATGGTTGGAGCTAAGGTGCATGAGGGTGGTATCTACCTGGTTATGGAGGGACCGCAATTATCCACTAAGGCTGAATCTCAGCTTTACCAATCTTGGGGTGCCGCCGTGATTGGAATGACTGTTTTGCCTGAGGCTAAATTAGCTAGGGAAGCTGAAATATGCTATGCCACGCTTGCCTTTGTCACTGATTATGATTGCTGGCATCCGACTTATGAATCAGTGACTGCGGAGATGATTCTAACTAATCTGCAGAGAGAAACTGATACTGTCAGGAGAATTCTAAAGTCGCTGCTACCTTCTATACCGCAGAAACGAGACTGTGCCTGTGCCAGTGCCCTTGAATGTGCCATAGCTACTGAGGCGAAATACATACCGGAAAAAAAGAAGAAAGAGCTAGGGCTATTGATTGGCAAATATTTAGGCGAGGGAGAAGATGCCGGCTAGGCTTGAGTTCGGCTGTTTGGCTACTGCTATCGGAAGCATGCCTCACACTAATCCCGACGAGGCTTGCTCCATCGTTATGAAGTATCTTCCTGACATTCCTGCTTGGCCACAATTACCAAGGCGGTCCTCGAAGGAAAACATGGTTATTCAATTCAGCGAGGGTTTCCCGGGGATAGTTATGAATGGGGACAAAATTCACATCGAACCATCGGCTAATTTTGAGAGCGAGCTGGAACAAATCTACATTGATTGTGAGGAAGGTAGTGCCCATAAATATGGCATTTCGGCCGAATATGCTGCCGGACTCCGTGCCTTCCTCGCGAAAGTGACAGACAGTGGAATAGTCAAGGGACAGGTAACAGGTCCCATCACCTGGGGCCTGACGGTTACACGTCAGGATGGTCTGGGTATCCTCTATGATGAGACTTTAGCTGAAACCACAGCTAAGTTCCTGCGATTGAAGGCCTCGTGGCAGGAAAATATCTTGAGGAATATATCACCTAATACCATCATCTTTGTTGACGAGCCCTATTTGGTTTCTCTGGGCTCAGTGT
>DAOUMB010000188.1:0-2212 GCA_034414335.1 Dehalococcoidia bacterium | reverse complement strand
CCGTTTAATCTACCCGTGTAAGGACGGCCATGTATGTTATCGTGTAGGCACAGGACCAGGCTTAGGACCGATGCAGGCCAGGTTAGTAAAAGCCATGGATAGCGAAGGGATGGCTGAAGGCCTTAAGGAAGTGAACTGGACAGAATTAAGTTTTGATAGGGTGCCTCAATCAGACATCAATCGTTGGGAAGAGAGTATGAGTAGATATTTCCTGAAACACAGCAAGATGGAACTTCTTGAGGAGGCAGTAAAGCGAGACTATATGCTTTTCCCGGTGTTCAGCATCAAGGAAATTTTGGAATATCCACAGCTTGCTGCCAGAAGATTCTGGACTGCAGTAAACCATACGGAATTAGATACCGTCATCATGTACCCTGGGGCTTTATTTAAGTCAAGCGAGACCGAGCCAGGGATACCTTGCCGTGCTCCACTTATTGGAGAGCATAACGAGGAGATCTATGGGATGGAGCTGGGCCTTTCTAATCAAGAGCTGGTCGCCCTGAAGCAAACCAACATTATCTAAACCTAGTGTAGGGAGATGATAGGAATACAGGCACTCGAAGGAATAAAGGTTGCTGATTTTTCCTGGGTTATTACAGGGCCCCTTGCAACTAGGTTTCTTGCCGAACATGGAGCTCTGGTAATCAAGATAGAAAACACCGCCTACCCCGACCAGTTGAGGACAGTTACGCCCTACAGAGATAACCTGCCCGGCGTAAACCGCAGCGGCCTTTATGCTGCATATAATGCTGGTAAATATGGTATAACACTTGACCTAAATAAGCCTGGAGCAATCGATATCGCCAGGAAGTTGGCAACCTGGGCAGATGTGGTAGTCGAGGCTTTCACACCGGGAACCATGGAAAAATGGGGCTTGAATTACCACGAGCTTGAGAAACTGAACCCAGATATTATCATGGTCAGCCATGCGATACAGGGTCAAACTGGGCCTTTCGCATCAATGCCACTCTTGGGATACTACGTACAGGCAGGAGTGGGCATTACCGGCCTTACTGGCTGGCCAGACCGAGAGCCAACAGGAACCACGGTCGCTTACCCTGATTTCACTGGTTGCTGGATCACAGTAATTGCTATCCTGGCCGCCCTTGACCACCGGCGGAGAACGGGCAAGGGACAATACATAGACGTCTCACAAATGGAGGCAACTTTACACTTTATTGGGCGCAGTATACTTGACTACACTGCCAATGGGCGAGTACAAGCATGTAGAGGGAACCAGTCCTCCAAGGCTGTTCCCCACGGGGCATATCGCTGTAAAGGGAGAGACAGATGGTGCGCTATCGCAGTATTTAATGATACGGAATGGAAAAGCTTATGCAATGTCATCGGGAATCCTGGGTGGACAACGGCAGCTCATTTTTCTAGCCCGCGAGGCAGGAAGGAGCACGAAGACGAATTAGACAAGTTGCTCGAGGAATGGACAATCGAGTTCGCGGCAGAAGAAGTGATGACCAGGATGCAGGCAGCAGGGGTAAGGGCAGGAGTTGTGCAGAATGGTGAGGACCTGGTGGACAGGGATCCCCAACTCAAATATAGGAATCACTTCTTGACTTTGAATCACCCTGAGATAGGCTTACATACCTGCGAAACTGCGCCCTTTAGGTTGTCCAAAACGCCCGGTGATCTGCGAATGCCTGCTCCCTGCCTGGGACAGCATAATGAATATATCTGTACCAAGATCCTAAATATTTCTGATGAGGAGTTTGTGGAGCTAATGCAGGCAGGGGTGTTCGGATAATCCCAGAGAACTGAGCTGAGTGAATAGTCAGTGATCTCTGACAAAATGAGAAACCTATGTGCAAAAAGGAGGTAAAAGGAGATGGACTTTAGCTTCACTCCGGAGCAAGAGAAATTTCGCCAAGAGGTACGGGAGTTCTTGCGGAGGGAAGTGACAGAAGAGCTGATTCAAGAAGCTGAATTGGGCTCTTTGATCGGAATGGGACCTGCGATGCGCGCGTTCTACAGAAAGCTGGGAAGGAAAAAGTGGGTCTGTCCTTCTCTACCCAAAGAATATGGAGGGCTGGGAGCCACCCATGTCGAACGACTGATCCTCGACGAAGAAATTGCGTATCACCGTGCCGTCGCGCCAATGATGGTGGGGTCACAAGTTGTTGCTGCGACCTTAGTAATGTATGGGAACGAGGAATTAAAGCAGGATTTCCTTCCACAGATAGCTCGGGGTGAGATAGAG
>DAOUMB010000187.1:0-6182 GCA_034414335.1 Dehalococcoidia bacterium | reverse complement strand
CTGTTGACCCGGGTCATGATGAACAGCTCAATGCCTGACTCTATAGCTGTATTGACAATCGAGCATCCGGTTATTATCAAACCGACGCCGCCTTTTGCTCGAGCAACGTAATAGTCTATCACCCGCCAGGAGAAACCACCATCCAGATCTGCAAGTCCGGTAGTACCCATAGGGCACATGGCTATTCTGTTCTTGGTCACCATCTCTCCTATTTTGCCCGGTTCAAGTAGCCTCACTATTAATTACCTCCTTTTCAGTTATTCGGTTTTCTCATTTCAACCGACAATTGGGCCATTCTAATCCATTATCGCTATTAGCCACAGAACTATTCGCGTGCCAAGCTCTGTCAAGTCCCAGTTGGCTCAGGGTTGTCTTACGTAGTTAGGGAATATAATTCCTCGGCCGGATCTTGTCATTCCCAGAGTTCCTCCGGAGCAGCCTCAACTATACCGCAGAATCCTCAGTTGAAGCAAATTATTTGCTCGTCCTTCGTCCAGCTGATGCCCCGCCTCTTAGACCTATGACGGATTACGATATAGATATTTCGCTCCATGGCGACAGGGCTGAGAATCAACACTCTCTTTGCCTCCACTCTGTATCTGAGAGACCCGGAACATGCGAGCCGCTGAGCTCGTTTTCGATATGGCTATCCAGATCCGCTACCTTCGTTTCTTCTGATTGCCCTCACAAAGAATACAGACTGATTCTTCTGCATTGGCCTCATAGATTTCGTCCTGATTACGACTATTTGCTCCAGATATATAATATGATATACTGTGGCGATTTGAAAAAAATTAGGAGGTGTAAAAATGGGAAGATTATTCTGGGAAATACTTGATAGAACTATGACTGGCCCCATAATGAAGGAGGACGAGTTCGAGAATGAATTTTTTCCCGAGAAAATTGCGGCAATTGTAGCTGCGCACAAAATCGAATGGGATCCAGACGAGCCTATAATGGCTGATCCAAGCATGGCAGACGAAATCTTTAAAGCAGGCATAGAGCTGCTGGTGGAAGTTGGATTATACTGCAAAGACACAAAACGAATAGTCAAATTTACCGAAGAAGAAATCAAAGAGGTTATCAGGACCAGAAAAAGCGAGGTGACATTAGGAAAAGACAGAGATGCAATCACGCTGAAGCCTAGGGCCCCGGGGGACGAGCAACATCCCTATACATTCTTCCCCGCCGGAATCCCGACGAGGGATCTTAACGTTTATAAACAATATGCTTTGACCACGGCACAGGAACCGACATGCGACGGGTTATTCGCTTTGCCACTAGTAGGAATAGGAGAGGTTAAACCGGCAGCCGGGACCCCAACTGCCATGCTTTTGACCCTGACTGAGGCCCAAGTAATGAATGAAGTAGCTGCCCGAGTTGGCAGGCCAGGCCTCTTCCTTGGAATTCCCACGAGTGCCACAACCCCGATTACTTCGATAGCTGCCTTCTCCTCTGGCCTCTACAATAAATACAATTGCTGTATGCCCGTGCAGATACTGCAAGACATGAGAATCAACTATGACAGACTTAATCTGGCCTATTTTGCCCAACTGCACGGCATCGTACCATGGATAAGTAGTTGCCCCATACTTTATGCGTACCTCACTGGTCCAGCGCAGGCGACAGTTGAAATAATCGCGCATACCTTGGGGACGATGGCGTTTTCAGATGGTTCATTCACGCAGGGTATGGCCTGCACGGTTGATAGTCGCTATACCGGCAATGACATATGGTGGTGCACTTCGGCAGCTGCTCTCGCCGCAGAAAGAAACCTGAAAGTGCCCTGGATTAGCTTTGGGTCTGCCGGTGAACGTCCGGGGCCTTTAAGCGACGAATCTTTCTACGGGACGGCGGCTGCGTGTATAACAGCTTGCATATCAGGCATGGAAGGAATGTGGTTGGTCGCTGGGGCCACTGGTCTGCAGGCTAGGTGGGGAGGTGAAATAACAAGGGCAGCAGCAGGACTTAAGGTCAGCGATGGCATCGCCATAATCAAGGAAATCACCAAGAAGCTGAAGGAGTCTGAGCCTACACGGACACCATTTGATGAGCTTTATGACACGAAGACTCTAAGACCTAGCAAGAAATTCCTAGACCACTATAAAAAATTCACGAAGATATTCAAAGATATGGGCCTTGACTATCCAAGTTGGGACTAACAAGAGTTGGCAGAGGCTGAATTGAGTGGAGCCAAAGGGCATAAGTTTGCTGAGAAACGACGGAGGGACTTTTTCAGCAATCTCAATAAACAAACTAAAGGAGGCTAGAAAATGGCTGAGATATCCGACCTGAGAAAAGTGGTATCGGAGGTAAAGAGCAAGGAAGCAGAGCAGTTCACGAAGGAACTTTTGGCCCAGGGTCTTGATCCAGTTATGATCTTAGAGGATGGCATAGTTAAAGGGCTCAACGATTTGGGGGAGAGATTTGAAGCTAGAAAAGCCTTTGTCCCAGATCTGGTGAAGGGGAGTATAGTGGCCAGGACTTGCATTCCCCATATACAGGAGGCTTTGCCGAAGGAAAGTGTACAAAAACTCCCGCAAAAGATAATGATAGGTACGATGTTAAGCCAGCACAACATCGGCAAAAATCTTGTTCGTACTTTCCTTTCGATTAATGGCTTTGACGTCATTGATATAGGTGAACAGAATGAGCCATGGGATTTCTATGAGAAGGCGGAAGCTGGAGGAATAGACTTGATTGCAGTCTCGGTGATGTTTATTCCCGCCCGCGAAAAATTTGCTGAGTTAATGGACATGTTGAAACAGACCGGTGTGCGTGATAAGTACAAGGTAATAGTCGGCGGGGCTATAACCACAAAAAACTGGGCAGAGAGCGTGGGGGCAGATGGCTGGGGGGCACAAGCAAAAGACGGAGTAGAGCTCGCTAAGAAGCTGCTGGGCATAGCCTAGAGATTAACTTCGGGTTTGTAAGAGAGCAATAAAACCCAGCACACTACGGGCTTTCGATTAAGAAGGCAGCGGGCTCATTATCGCCTCGCTTTACTTGTATCCCACTCACGAAGGGTTTCTTATAAAGCTTAAGTATAGAAGACACTATGTCGCGAACATCACTATGGCGATTTCTAATGAGTCTAAAGAAGGGCATTTCCAAAGAGTTTTGACATGCTATCCCTGCTCGTAGGGCACACCCTCTCTCAAGGCTCGGGCTAGCTTGGCACCTTCTTCCCCTAAATACCTTATATGCTGGGCTGCTAGCCAGGGCATAGTATCCACGATGTAGCGAATTAGATCCTCTGGCTCACTGGATTCTCCTTCCCATAGCACCCTGTCCACTTTAGGGCTGACAAACAGGGCTTTGGCTACGCCATTTTCAACGCTAAAGAAAAACAGGCCTGTGCAGTCAGCCTCGAAGGGCAGGGGTCGCTTAAAGCACTCATTCAATTTAGCCCGAGCTTTGTCCCAATCCCTTTCATAGATATGGGCTGAATGGGAAATAAAGGTAGCTGAATCAACCGGTATGCCTATTCGCTTCGATATCTCCCTCTGCAATCGGGTCAAAGATAGGGCGTTAAAAGGCCAGGCATTATAGATGTCATCACTCCGAATAACGTAGGTCCCATAAAGTCGCTCATCCACGATGTTGAAATTAACTGAAACGATACCAGGTGCATCATCTAACCTGTCTAGGTCGGTTGGGCCAACGAAGACAATAGTGCCTCTTTTGGTGTCATGAGCCTTTTCTAGCCTGGCGATGGTCCTCTCCAGCTGGTTTACCCGTTCCATCCTCTTGCTTTCCTGGTTAAACCAGGACCAGTTTTGTAGTCGCTCACCATACGTATACTCCACATCTTCGGTAGGGGAAAGAGAGATGAAATGCTTATAATACGCCTCGAATTCCTCAGCACCAAAGTCGAAACAGGGAGGAATCGTTCCCTCCTCACTAGCCAACTTTATAGTGACTACAGCGTTCAGGACCTCAGTCAACTGATCGCCACTATTTGTGCCTTTCACTGTGCCACAATGAGTAACCAAGTTTATTAGCTGTAACCAGCCGTCCCCCGACTCCTTAGCAAATAGAGGAAACACGGTCTTCCTAGAGGGGAAAGTGGTTTGCTGTGGTGTATGGTTCATGTCCATTATCCTACCTCCTTCATGATCTCCTTTAGAATTGGTATCTGGAGAGCTAATGCTCCGTAGATTGTCTCTTAGAATTGACCCAATTTATCGCTGAAAACTGATTCCGCACGGGAGACAACAAGGCTATCACGTCTTTACCATTTTATTCAACCCCCCGAAACAAAAGAGGCGTTTACGCCAAGAGATTACTACCATGTTTTGGAGAAAAACTTTGAGGGTCTGTGGAAGAAAAAGCCGGTATCACTCCTACAAGCAAGACAAGCCATCTGTCGAAACACGTTTGACATTTCTCCTAAACTCAGAATTGCCACGGTTAAGGATTTGCAGGGAGGATGAAAGTCTCATCACGTTGGGCTGCTATCTCAGCAGCCTGCCTTCTCAATGACTGGCTAACGAAGGTGGCATCAAGCATGACGCTATCGCCCTTCTCCAAGGCCTCGTCTGCCCGCCGGAACGTCTCATCATAAACCATCCTCCGCTTGCTCATATCCGAGGCGACCTTCTCATCGAATACATCCTCGCCCCTCAGCACTTCTAGTCTAATCAGGTCAGACCGCAGGATGGGGTAGCCCTTAATTTTGGAAATCTCCTCGCTGGTCTCGGTCTTCCAGGTGCCTGGCAAGCCGCAGGTAGTGAGCAAAACCCCACTCCCCAGCTCGCTTTCTATGAATTTCCTAAAAGGTTCCTTCAATTTGTTACCCCATCTGTAAAAATTCCCTCAGCACCCATAACGCTCTCCTTTATAAGGCCATCTACTGAGCCACAGGCACCTCGATCAGATCAAGCGAGAAGTATGAAACCCTTCCCAGATGGCATTAATAATCTTACGTGGCTCGACACAATCGCCGACAGCAAATAGCTCTGGCACCTTGCCTTCTAGCTCATCTCGAAGCGTTGACTCAGGCTTGAAACCCATGGCCAAAACTACCGAATCGGCCTTCAACTCCTTTCTAACACCCTCAGCGTTAACAAGGATACCCTGTCCCACCACCTCAAGGAGCTCGGTGCCTTTAAGCACTTTTACTTTACTCTCCGTGACCATGTTCATTAGCCCCATCCTACTATTCAAGTTGATCTCCTCTGGTACCAGCCGTTTCATCATCTCGATGATGGTCACAGTTTTGCCCTTTTTATGTAGATAGACGGCAACTTCGCAGCCGACAAGGCCACCCCCAACCACAACTACGCTGCTGCCCAGTCCATTCTTGCCAAGAAGTATATCCAGTGCCGTGAATACGTTATCTCTTCCTATTCCCGTGATCGGCGGGATTAGAGGTACAGCGCCAGTAGCGGCAATCACCACCTCAGAGTTAAAGTGCTGAACCGATTCGGCTTTTGCCTCCTTCATAAGCTCGACCCTGACACCCAGTTTCTTGACTTGAACTGAAAGGTATTCTATGAAAGGCCTGAGATCCTGCTTGAAATCAGGGACAGATCCAGGCACCATCTTCCCACCGAGTTGTGCGCTTTTCTCCCAGAGGGATACCTCATGACCTCTTAGCGCTGCTACCATGGCTGCCTCTAGACCCGCGGGCCCACCGCCGATTACAAGCACCGATTTCCGCTTGGTCGCTGGTGTTAATGCATACTCCCTCTCCATCCCGGTAATAGGGTTTACCGTACAACTCAGGTATTTCAACTCATATTCCCGCCTGACGCACCCCTCATTATCTCCGATGCATGGCCTGATATCATCCAGTCTTTGCCATCTCACTTTCTCTGGCCAGTCTGGGTCGGCGAGCAGTGGCCTTCCCAGCCCAACGAAATCTGCTTTACCCTCCTCGATTACCTTTTCCGCTATGAACGGATCGCCAAGCTTACCATGGGCGATAACTGGGATTCTGACCACTTTCTTCACCGCTTCCGAGAGACTGATTTGGCATGCTGGCGGCTCGTACATACATGGTATGACACGATGCCAGACTTCATAACAGCCCCCGTCCACATGCAATGCATCCACCCCGGCATTTTCCAGACGCCGAGCAATCTCCAGCCCCTCTGCAATATCTCTCCCTCCCTCTATGTAGTGATCGGGCGTGAATTTGTATATTATGGGGAAATCATCTCCGACGGCGTTCCTGG
>DAOUMB010000186.1:0-4571 GCA_034414335.1 Dehalococcoidia bacterium | reverse complement strand
GCGTATGAGTGGTGAAAACGGTGGTTGCCTGTACCTCTTGGAGGGCTTCGCTGAAAGTTGCGCCTTTTTCTACCTTTTCCCTGACAAGCTCCAGCATCATAAAGGCACTATGGCCTTCGTTGGCATGCCACACAGATGGCTTGATGCCCAGTGCCCTCAAGACACGCACCCCGCCAACTCCCAGCATGACCTCTTGCTGGATGCGCTGCTCCTTATCATCGGTGTAGAGGCGAGCGCATAGCTGCTGATCCTGGGGCATATTTTCTTCAACAGCGCAACACAGTAGATAAAGGTCGACCCGCCCTAACCGCACCCGCCACACCCCAATATATAAGGGCCTACCACCCAGTTCAATCTGGACCAGCGAGCGACACCATCTGAGGTCTGCGGTCGGATTAATGGGGTTGATGGGAGCTTCGTCGAAATCCAACTGTCTATAAACTTCCTCTTGCCAACCTTCAGGGGAAATATGCTGGTGGAAATAACCCTGAGGGTACATGAAGCCAACCCCGACAAGTGGCAGCCCCAGGTCACACGCCTCCTTGCACACATCGCCAGCTAAAACCCCCAGTCCCCCAGCATATATGGGAAGGGAGTTATGTATGGCAAATTCCATTGAAAAGTAAGCAACAGGGCCGTCTAAGGCATTGGGATATCTGGTGGCAAACCAGCTATCCTTGGCTGACATTTCAGCGTCGAAAGCCGACATCACAGAGTCATACAGGTTAAGAAAAGCAGGGTCACTGGCAGCTGCCTCTAACTTATCAGTGCTGATCTCGCGTAATTGCTTGACTGGGTTGTGCCCACCCAAGCGCCATAGAGGATAATCCAAAGCCCGGAACAAGTCACGCGCCTGAGGGTGCCAGCTCCACCACAGGTTATTGGCCAGCTCCTCCAGTCTACCTACGCGCTCTGGAATCCGTGATCCCACTGACATATCTTCTACTTTCTACTTGCATGTATTGTTAACATACTTAGTTAGCTCCCGTGCTACATAGCGAGGGAGCTCTTGTGCACTTTCTAATCGGTCAGATATTATAACAGGATAGGGCGTGTGTTATCATGAGCGCGGCAAAATACATCTGAAATGAACCCAAGACAGCTGATATCGGTATTGTATTGTGTAAAGAGGTCGCCCGTTTATGGCTGAACACATATTGCTCGGTTTAGCCAGCATCATCGTCCTGGGCATTGGAGCAGAGTGGCTTGCTTGGCGTCTCCGCCTGCCTTCCATCTTATTACTGTTGATTTTCGGAATCGTTGCTGGGCCGGTTATTGGCTTTCTCAATCCAGATGCACTTCTGGGTGATTTGCTGCTCCCGATAGTGTCACTGGCAGTAGCAATCATTCTGTTCGAAGGCGGTTTAAACCTGAGAGTTTCCGAACTGCGTCAGGTGGGCGGTATAGTCCGCAAGCTAATAACAGTTGGTGTCTTGGTCACTTGGCTGGTAGGCACAGGAGCTGCCTATTTCCTACTGGACCTCGATTTAAATATGGCACTGCTTTTAGGAGCCATTTTAGTAGTAAGTGGCCCCACAGTTATTATGCCACTATTGAGGCATTTGCGACCGAGCGGACAGCTTGGCTCGATACTGAAGTGGGAAGGAGTTGTTATTGACCCGATAGGAGCTATACTTGCTGTTCTAGTTTTTGAAGCTATTCTCGCTGGTGGATTCCGAGAAGCCGCTGCTGTTACTGTGATAGGTCTTCTCAAAACCATTGTGATTGGTGGTGGCATCGGTATGCTCGGTGCAATGCTCATGGTTCTGTTGCTAAGGCGCTTCTGGATTCCCGACTTTCTGCACGGTGCAATATCCCTGACCTTGGTGATAGGTGTTTTCGCTACCTCAAACTTGCTCCGGACTGATTCTGGTCTTCTAGCAGCTACGGTGATGGGAATATACCTGGCAAACCAGAAGACTGTCAGCGTTAGACACATTGTCCAATTTAAGGAGAACCTGCGGGTATTGCTAATCTCCGGTTTGTTTATATTATTGTCGGCACGTCTGCAAGTGAGCTATCTTGGCTATATTAGTATAGGTAGTTTGGCTTTCTTAGGCGTATTAATGGTAATTGCACGTCCTGCTTCGGTGGTGCTATCTACACTAGGGTCAGGATTGAGTTGGCGTGAGCGTTCGTTTCTCTCTTGGATGGCTCCTCGGGGTATTGTGGCTGCGGCTGTATCTTCCGTCTTTGCTCTACGTCTGGTCGAAGCTGGTTATCCCCAGTCCGAACCTTTGCTGCCGATTACCTTTATGGTGATTATCTTTACCGTGACTATATATGGCTTAACGGCTTCCCCAGTGGCGCGACGGCTGCGAGTAGCCGAACCTAATCCTCAAGGAGTCCTGATTGTCGGTGGTCATCACTGGGCACAGACCATGGCTGGTGCTCTTCAGGCGGAAGGCTATCGGGTACTGGTGGTGGATGATAACTGGGCAAATGTCTCAACCGCTCGCATGGCCGGGTTGCCCACATTTTACGCTAGCATCCTGTCGCAGTATGCTCTGGATGAAATTGAATTAGGCGGAATTGGGCGCATGCTAGCACTGACCGCTGACAACGAATTCAACTCCCTGGCAGCCCTGCAATTTATCGACGCTTTCGGCCGTTCAGAGGTCTACCAGCTGCCCCCGGAAAGCGAAGAGAAGGGTCCCAGGGAGATGCTTTCCCAGCACTTACAGGGGCGCCTCCTGTTTGGGGCCGGTATTACATACGCGTGTTTGTCCAAACGCTTTGCCGAAGGCGCGGTTATTCGAACAACCAAACTGACCCAAGAGTTTGACTACGATGCTTTTCGAGCGCTCTACGGTGAGGAAGCAATTCCTCTGTTTTTGATTGTTCAGAGTGGTAACCTCATAGTATTTACCAGGGATAATCCACCTAATCCACGACCAGGCCAGACGTTGATTAGCTTGGTCAGTCCGGCGAATGATGCTCCAACAAAGCCACGGCAAAGACCTGACCTAGGCGAGAAGAGCAAATGACCCCCTTGCCTACAACTTCGAATTCGAACTAAGCTTTACATTGCCCCATAGCTTCTATTACTATGGTGAATATTAGTGAAGTGGATTTGAGGAGGCTAGAGTGGATGGTAAACTAATATTGACTGAAAAGGAAATCCCAGCCAGCTATGCCTATGATTATGCTGATAGGGAAGGGTTTACCCATCTGCTTAAAATGCACACCCCGGGACATAGTTTTAACCTTTCTAATTGCGCTGCCTTACTATCAAGAAGTTTGAAAGGTTTTATCTATTGGGGAGGGAAGGTTTGGGGGCTATCGCTGAGCTTTCCAAAATTTCTTCCGGTAGTATTTACTATTGGCAACCTTTGCGAAGTGTAAGGAGGTTATGATGATAAAATGTGTTTTCTATTTGACACCAGACGGTAAACTCCTGGATCAGCCGGGCATAGAACAAATCAGGGACTTTCTGACAACTGGGGAGGGGCTGCTCTGGGTTGATATGGAGGACGTGACAAACGAGGATGCTGAGTTACTATCTAATGTATTCTGTTTCCATCCTCTTGCAGTGGAAGACTGCATTAGCAAGAATATACATCCACCCAAGATAGATGACTTTGATGACTACTTGTTTATTATCGTTCATGGCATTAATTACCACATCGAGTCTGATGTAGTGGAGACCACGGAACTCGCCCTCTTTCTGGGGAAAAACTACGTTGTCACCAGCCATGATGTACCAATGAGGTCAGCTTCATCTATGTTGGATCGCATTGGAAAGGACGGACGCCCTATGCGCAGGGGAGCCGATTTCCTAGCTCACGACCTGATTGATGCTTTGGTGGATAACATCATGCCTACTATCGAGGAGATAGATGAGAAGAATGATCAACTGGAGGCCGAGGCACTTCACGAGCCGAAGAGACAAACGCTGATATCCATTATGCAGCTTAAACGCAGCATACTGGCGTTGCCGCGGGTCATATTGCCTCAGCGTGAAATAGTGAATGGGCTCAGCCGCGGCGAATATGCCCTTATAAGCGAGCGGGCCCGAATATATTCCCGCAACATTTATGACCATTTGGTGCGTATTGAGATGTTCACTCTGGGTCTCAGAGATATGGCTGAGAGTGTACTGAGTACCTATCTTTCTTCAGTGTCCAACCGTATGAACGAGGTGATGAAGGTGCTAACACTCATTGCCACCATCTTCATTCCGCTGACCTTTATTGCTGGCATCTACGGCATGAACTTCGCCAATATGCCAGAGTTGCAGTGGCGGTATGGGTACTTCGGTATCTTGATTGTAATGGCAGTGATAGGCGTCTCTCTGGCAGTCCACTTCAGGAGGAGGAGGTGGCTGTAAAGTCACTGAACCAAGAATATGTTTCTGGTATCTGAAATAAGGGGCGAAGCAATTAGGCACCGCAACCTTCCACAGAGACAGTGCCATTCATGGTTCAGCAAAACATAAGTTGGAGGTGTTGAGTTATGGCTTATGTAGGCATTTTATTGATAACTATATTAGTTTCTTTCATCGTCGTCCGAATTGGAAGCTTTGCCCTCCAGTTAACTGGAATAGAACCTGATGTAGCTGGATTTCAGGC
>DAOUMB010000185.1:0-16461 GCA_034414335.1 Dehalococcoidia bacterium | reverse complement strand
GCCCCGCCCAACTTTTAATCAGCTCAGTATTTTTAGGTTGGGGCTTCTCGGGATTGCTGGCTGTCTCTTCTCTAATATATTTTTCGAGCACGCTGGCGATAGCATCGGCACAGGACAAAATAGCATGTCCCTGCTCCCAAGCAATAGAAGGGCACCTGATGCCACGCAGATGCTTTACAATAGAATCTATATCTATTCCAGACCTTAAAGCCAGGGATGTAAGGCGACTGATGGCCTCAAGCTGCGCTGCAGCGCAACCTCCAGCTTTTCCTAAAGTGGAGAAAAGTTCGGATATTCCCCGGCTATCAAAATTTACTGTCACATAGATGTAGCCACATCCTGTGTTTACCCTCTCAGTGACACCTCTAGTGACTTTAGGCCTCTTCCTAGGAGATAGCTTACGTTCAGCCTTTTCTACTCCCTTACCCACAGTGAGAACCTGACTTTCTCGACTTCTATCTCGGTAAATCGTTATCCCTTTCAAGCCCTCCTGATAAGCCAGCATATAGACTTTAGCTACATCCTCGGGCGTCGCCTCGGAGGGAAAATTGACCGTCTTGGATACAGCGCTATCAGTAAACTTTTGGAATGCCGCTTGCATCCTAACGTGCCACTCAGGAGATATGTCATGAGCGGTGACAAAGAGCCCCTTTATCTCTTCAGGAACTTCTTCTACGTCTTTTAACCTCTTTCCTTCAGCTAGCTGCTTCATTAGATCAGAAGAATAGAACCCTCTTGTTTGGGCTGCCTCCTCAAAATAAGGATTCACCTCTACAAATTCTTCGCCTTCCAGAATATGGCGCACGTAGCTTAAAGCGAATAATGGTTCAATGCCACTGGAGCAATTGGCGATTATGCTCAAGCTGCCAGTAGGAGCAATGGTAGTCCGAGAGGCATTTCGAAAACGGGGGCCATCAGGCATGGCATAAACGCTCCCCTGGAAAGCAGGAAAGGCCCCCCTCTCCTGAGCTAGCTCTATCGAGGCTTTATCCGCCTCTTCAGATATGAAATGGGCAATTTCTTTGGCCACAGCAAGGCCTTGTTCACTATCATAAGGAATGCCAAGCTGAATCAGCATGTCGGCAAAACCCATTACCCCCAAGCCTATTTTCCTGGTAGTTTTTGTCATCTCAGCAATCTCCGGCAGGGGAAATTGGTTAACTTCGATAACGTCATCGAGAAAGCGGACCGCTAGCTTGACCGTTTGAGACAGCTTGTCATAGTCAACGTGTGGTTGACCATCTTTATGCATCACCATCTTGGATAGATTTATGGAGCCTAGATTACAAGACTCGAAGGGAAGCAGAGGTTGCTCGCCACAGGGATTGGTGCTTTCTATTTTGCCCAATTTAGGCGTGGGGTTATGCCTGTTTATCTCGTCAATAAACACAACACCCGGATCACCGGTGCGCCAAGCCATATCAACTATTTTGTCAAATACCTCCTTGGCATTAAGCTTATCAGTCAGCTCTCCAGTTCGTGGGTTCACCAAATTGTAATCAGTGCCTTTTTCCACCGCTTTCATGAAGTCGTCGGTCACAGCCACAGAAAGATTAAAATTGGTAAGAACTTGGGGGTCCTCCTTAACCTCAATGAATCTCAAGACATCGGGATGTTCAACACTGAGTATTGCCATGTTGGCTCCGCGACGCATGCCACCTTGCTTTATAACATCGGTGGTGACATCAAAGGCTCGCATGAAAGAGACAGGGCCACTGGCAACGCCACCTGTAGAACCGACTCTATCCCTTTCCGGTCTAAGCCGGGAAAAGGAAAATCCGGTGCCTCCGCCACTCTTGTGAATCAGGGCGGTGTATTTAACCGCATCAAAAATAGACTCCATAGAATCCTCAATAGGTATGACAAAGCAAGCTGATAATTGCCCTAGCTCGCGGCCAGCGTTCATTAGTGTAGGCGAGTTAGGCAGAAATTCCAGACTTTCCATTAGCTGATAAAAAGCCTCTTCATAGATGGAGACGTCCGCTTCGGGATTGTAGATAAGCTCGGCTGAGGCAATGTGCCTGGCGACGCGGCGAAATAGCTCTTGTGGAGTTTCAATAACCCTCCCCTCCCCATCCTTTATCAAATATCTCCTTTCCAGAACCCTCAAGGCATTATCGCTAAGTTTAATTCCAGAAATGACTTGGCTTCTGGCTTGGGGAGAAAATTCATCTGCGGTTAGAACATCCTTGACTATTGCCCGAATTTGGGAAAGGGACATAGGCTGCTTAGTTTGCCGAGGAACAAATTCCTCCATGCCTGGGAGGGGTTGAGCCACTTCCAGGCGCTGGCTCACTTGTTCTGTAAACCTCTCCAACAACTTCCTGTCACTTATGCCCATGGACTCAGCAGCAGCGAAAACAGCTCGAGCCACTTTGTCTCGACCAATAGCTTTCTGGTTCTCTTTCCTACGGGTTTTGGGCATTTTTATCTTCTCTTACGACCAATTAGAGAATTCACCGCCTCAGAAGAGAGCAGCGGTAACTGGTTTACTGGCGTTAGCTCTCTTCGTGCCGCCAAGCTATCCACTTCTTGTTTCAAATCGCCAATGTCAGCGAATTCTCGGTAAACACTGGCGAAGCGAATGTAAGCAATATGGTCTAGTTTTTTTAATCCCTCCATGACCAAATCACCAATATAGGAACTGTAAATCTCGTTTTTGCCCACCTTGTAAAGGTCAGCCTCGATGCTATCCATAAATTTGTCAATGGCGCCTGTGGGAAGGGGGCGTTTCTCACAAGCTTTGCGAATACCCAAGGAGAGTTTATCCCGGCTGAATTCCTCACGTCGCCCATCCTTCTTAATAACGAAGATATCGTGTGGCTGTATACGCTCATAAGTAGTAAAGCGAGCACCACACGAGAAGCATTTCCTTCGCCGCCTCACCACTTTGTCTAAACCCCGAGAGTCTATTACTCTTGATTCTTGCCCACCACAGTAAGGACAGTTCACATCTTCCCCCTACGGATTGTGGTTTTTAAGTATTATACCACTAAATATAGTAAAATGTAAAGTCCGCGATTTGAATCATCTAAAATCTAGCCGAAGATGTTTAAGATACGGCTTGGTTATTACTACTCTAAAGGAGGTTAAACCGGGCTACGGATAGGATATGCATTTAATGAATGAAAACCCAAAGGTGTTGAGGGGAAGATACTTAAAGGCCAGAAACAAGAAGGCGAAATCTTGGGACATAGATGAATATTGTCTGAATACCAGTCAAGCAAGAAAGTATCTCTTCCGAAAATCCAGCCCGGGATAGATCTGAGACCCAAGCAGAGGAAGAAGAGGAAGGAAATTTGTGATGTCGAAGTCAGGGCAGCTCTGGCTAAGGTCTGGGAGTTCTTCGATCATATTACCTCAGTTAGGGAGAGACTCAAGCCCCTATTGGAGCAGAAGCAGATGGATTGACGGGGCTTGGAGAGATTGGGATATCGAGTGAAGGGACCTTGAAATTGAAGATCGGAACCAGCAAAGTTGACTAAATTTAAGCTAATAGAAGCAATAGCGCTCTCTACAAACCGGGATATTACTCCGATTTCGGAGCTTCGATGGATGGGGATTGCCTAAAGAGGAACGCCTTAAGCAACCTCAAACTTAGCAAATGCTGCCCCGAACCAATTAAGCTCTGCGGTTACATGACCTGTTATGCCTTTCTTTGGTCGCATATTAGGCGGCTTGAATGACAGACTTGACAAACTCCTTCGGCGATTAAATAATAAGAGGTTGCGGTGCTGGGGGGTGTCAGGGTATCTATTAATATTAGAGAAAGGAGCTAGTTAACAATGGGAGATTGGCAAGAAGAATTTCAAAGGAAGATGGTTCCTGCGGAGGAAGCAGCAAAAGCTGTCAAGTCTGGAGATCGCGTTGCTTTTACTACAGGCAGAGAGGCTCACGCTATAGGACTGGCACTTGCTGCCAGGAAAGAAGAGTTGAGGGAAGTTAAGGTTTTTGTTCCCACCCCGGGCTATGATTTTGGTTGGTATGACCCCGGCTGGGAAGACTCATTCACCATAGTGACAGCGTTTCCCTTGGGGATAAACAAGGAGATGGTAGAGGAGGGAAGGTGTGATCTCTATACTGGGGGGATCACTCCATTTGAGATGGGATACTTTGAAGATGGGGTAGATGTTCTTCTTACGGAGGTTTCCTCCCCTGATGACAGAGGTTTTTGTAGCTTTGGCCAATCGCTATGGAATAAGAGAAAGCAAGTTGTGGAGGCAGGGCTGGTTATAGCTGAGGTGAACAACAATTTGATTAGGACCCATGGTGATAATTATGTCCATGTTTCGGAAATAGACTATTTTGTAGAGCATGTCTCCTCAGGAGAGACTCCGGGTGGGACCAGCCTGTTAGGCAAAAAGGTCAAAAAGGAACCTGACGCTGCTATGAAGCAAATTGCCAAGAACATCTCGGAGTTGATGAGGGATGGTGATACGTTCCAGGTCGGTGTTGGCAGAACCACGGAGCCCCTAGTAAGCCTGGGAATACTCGATGGCAAGAATGATATAGGTTATCACTCAGAGGCGACGGTGCAGGGGGTAATCAGGTTAGTGAGGGAGGGGGTTATTAATGGCAAATACAAGAATGTCCGTCCGGGAAAAGCTGTGGTCACGTCCATCGGAGGGGATACAAGGGAAGAAATGCAATGGGTTCATATGAACCCGCTCTTCGAGCTCGTTGATGTTGATTATGTAGAGGATGTAAGAGTTATTGCTGCCATCGATAATTATGTGGCTGTAAATCAGGCCGTGGCCGTAGATTTGTTCGGGCAGATAACAGCGGAAAGCTTAGGACTCCAATTGTTTAGTAATGCCGGAGGGCAACTACCATTTCAGATTGGTGCCTTGTTATCTAAAGGAGGGCGCGCCATCACGGTGCTTCCCTCCACCGCACGGAATGGGAGGGTCTCTCGCATCAGGTCCTTGTTCCCGGAGGGGACAACCGTTACTATACACAAAAATTTGTCTGACCATGTGGTGACCGAATATGGGGTAGCTCGGTTGCGTGGCAAGAGCAGGAGGCAGAAGACTGAAGAGCTAATCAACGTAGCTCATCCGGACTTCCGTGCCGAGCTTGAAAAAGAAGCCAAGAAGCTATTCTGGCCTTAGAAAATAGTGGCCCTTCCTTTTTGATGTAGCCATATAGAAACAAGCGAAGGTCACCCCAGGGCTATTTTCTTCTCGAAGGAGCGCCGCTATAGAAGTCTTCCCTCTCGCTAATGGCGCCCTTTACACCTTTTGTCTTCAGCGCCTTTAGCATGTTGAACTCACCCGCTTGATACTGTATGTTGGTCTGCCATGTCTGCTCGGCCATTCCAGCGGTTATGCCGGTCCCCACGCCACATATATCGAGTGCCCCCTCGAAGCAGGCTTTGCCGGATAGTATGGCATCGTAAGGCTGGCGGCATATCTCTGCGGCCACCCTGGCCACCTCTGCGTCCAGCTTATTCAAGGGCACAACCCGATTGACAAGACCATATTCCTTAGCCACTCTGGCCCCGATGGGCTGGCCAGTAAGCATCATCTCCTTCACCCTCTTCACGCCAATGGTGTGGAAGAGAAGTACCATATCAATCGGGGACGCCCCGATGTATCGATATGTGGGGTCGGTGAACTCGGCGTCTTCACTGGCCACGGTGATATCGCAAAGGCAGGCTATCTGGAAGCCGGTGCCGTAGCATTTTCCATGGACCTGGGCGATGGTAGCCTTAAGACAGGTACCTATTACTTGATAGAAACCCCAATAACCGTAAAGCTTCTCCTCCCGGTGATGTCTGTATCTCTGGCTGGGCCTACGCTCCTTACCCTTATCGTGGTAGGCCTGCCGTATATAGTCCAGGTCCATGCCGGTAGAGAAACAATCGCCGGCCCCTTTGAAAATGACGGCCTTTACGTTGAGGTCTTCTTCGGCGTCGATAACGCGGTCCCTGAGTTCCATGAGGTCGCCGGGGGTGGCCGCATTAAGCTTTTCCGGCCGGTTGAACGTGATAGTGGCTACGTGCCTCTCGCTGTCTACTTCGTAAAGGCAGTACGGTTTATCCGATGGCCCGAAGAATTTCTCATCGGCTATCTCATAGCTTGTTCGCTGATTATTGGACATTGAATCTGCTCCTTTATTCTTTAATTAAGTCCCTCTGGCACTCTGCCTGTCAAGTTATGACTTTGGCATAGTCAAAGGACTCGACTTCCAGCGTTCTTTGTTGGCCTCGAGGGCAGCCTTCGCACCACCCTTTCTCCCGACAGCAATCAGGTTGAACTCGTCCGGCTCACTACGCATCATATGTGCCAAGACATGTGTGTTTGTTCCCATTGTTGCCATTGTCTGCTTGCCCATTATGCTTAACGCTATGTTGAAGTTCTGCTTGCCGATGTACAGAGAATCAGCGGCCTGTAGTGCTACGAGTTCGGCCAGCTTATTGGTCTCCTCCTCCAGCTTATCCAAGGGCACCACTTTGTTTACCAGGCCGCACTCCAGGGCTTCCTGTGCAGTGAGACCGCGCCCGGTGAACATCATCTCCTTAGTCATGGTGAGGCCAATCTTGAGGATTAGCAGGACCATGTCCTCGCCCATGGGGCCGATGTACCGGTAGCCAGGGTGCGTGAACATAGCATTATCAGCGGCGACGATAAAGTCGCAACCCGAGGCAAGTTGAAAATGGCCTCCATAGCAGTAGCCATGGACCTGGGCGATGGTAATCTTGGGACAATTATGCATTGTCTGGTTGTATCCTCTCCTGCCATAAGCATTTTGCCTGAGCTCAACAATCCGGTATCCCTGGCTTCGCGGCCGCTCCAGCTCTCTGGACCTGAGTGTATCATCATGTATAATCATACTCACATCTGCTCCAGCAGAAAAATGCTTTCCCGCCCCTTTGAAGATAACAACCTTGACGTCCGGGTCGTCTCCCGCCCTTAGTATAGCCCGTACTATTTGCATATTTTCTTCAGCATCAGCTGTATTGAGTTTGTCTGGCTTGTTCCAGGTAATCCGGGCTATCTTCTTTTCTTTGTCTACCTCGTATAAACAGTAGGGCGGGCGTCCGGGTACTACCCGCTTGTAGTTATACTGTATCATGGTATTCTCCTTTCTTGTCCTTCGACATAAGATTTTGGCTCATTCATATCGGCTTGTTGCCTGAAATCATGCCTTAAAGCATCTCATCTGGTCTTTAGTTTACAAGAGAGATGTTGTACCTATCCCCCGTGTCCGATGCCGTTAGTCTACCGATTACTTTATTAATGTTTCTGTTCTTAGGCACGTCGGGGAAATGGAGCACAATTTGTTCCGAAATAGGACTGCCATAGAGCTTAATCTCTTCCTGTGCCATAACCTTACCTCCTTAAGCTATGCCAGTTCTGGCGAGAGTTACGGCCAGTTAAGTTTGCCAGCGACTTGTTTTTTTTCAAAATCTCGGTTTTATATTATATCAGTCCCCATGCTGTCTGACAAATGTCTGTTGATAGTGTTTAGTGATATCATTCTGGGGAGTCCAAATTCATTTGGACGACGAAGTATCTTTGAGATTCTTCGCGGAGCCCATCCTGAGCATTATGAGGTCCTTTGCTTTGATCAGGATGACAGGGAGCGCAGGGCTCAGAATGACAACTAGATGTTGGTAAACACGCTCTCCTCAAACCTTGTGCATGCACACACGGGTATTGATTGAGCAATTGCAAAAGGAATATAATCAATTATCTCAGCGCAGTGCCAGGAACTACCGCCCGCCGGCACCCGAGACAATCTTGACTGCAGCTCTAACTTAATAAGTGGTATAACTATTGAGGGCAGGTCAGATCCAATAGGAGCGGTTATTGGCATAGAGGAGGATATCATGCGCGCTAACAAAGTGAAGACACTGTGGCAGCAAGGGAAAGCCCCGACAGTCGCCTGGCTTTTTTCTGCCGACACGTATATTGGTGAATTAATGGCTAATGCAGGCTTCGATGTTCTGGTCTTGGACATGCAACATGGTATGGGCATTGGCCCCGACCGTGCTGCCCTCTGGCTCCAGGCCGTCAGCACCAAAGACACTGTACCCATAGTTCGTGTACCGTGGAATGAGCCTGCCTATATCCAGTGGGTCTTGGATGCCGGTGCCTATGGGGTTATTGTCCCGTTGGTTAATAGCCGTGAGGAGGCAGCTAAAGCAGCGGGTGCCTGCCGTTACCCACCGGTTGGCTATCGCAGTG
The DNA here is from genome assembly GCA_034414335.1 of Dehalococcoidia bacterium. Classification (GTDB taxonomy): domain Bacteria; phylum Chloroflexota; class Dehalococcoidia; order GIF9; family AB-539-J10; genus RBG-13-51-36. The sequence goes on along the minus strand of DAOUMB010000185.1, from coordinate 8,269 downwards.
TCGGCCCTAATCGTGCTTGCTTCTACGGCGGCGTTGATTATTTAGAGGGAGCCAATCGGGAAGTTATCTGTCTGATAATGATTGAAAATATAAACACTGTGGCTAACCTAGAAGAGTTAGCGGAGGTAAGGGGAATAGACGGCTTTTTTATCGGACCGGCTGACCTTGCCGTGACCATCGGGTTAGCGCCTGGGGATATACAAAACAGTAGCAGGCACGCTGAGGCGTGCCGCCGGGTATTGGACGTAGCGAAGAGCCATGGGTTGATAGCAGGTATCTATAGTCGGTCGGCACAGGAAATGCTGCGTCGCACTGAAGAGGGCTTCATGTTCTGTCCCTGTATTAACGATGCACATGCTCTAACGGCAGCAGCGGATACTGCGTTGCAGGAAATACGAGGCTTGGGTGAGAGTAGCGCCGCGACGGAGCTTGGTTGAGGTAGTTGCTGAGAAGAAGGGCATACCAGAGCTATTATTAAACTGCTTCATCTGGTGAAGCAGCCTAACTGTAATATACGCCTAACAGACGCTTCTCAGTAAATTCTTTCACTCTTTTTCAAGGATCGAATCATAAAACGCAACATAGTTACGACTATCTTCACCATCTAGAAAGGCCATTGCCGACCGGGGATGCATATTCAATTGACCGGTGAGCATATAGGGAATATCAAACCCCCAGGCTATCTTTTCTCGAAGTGGAACAACACATTGCTGAAGGCACTGTAAGATAGGGCGAAGATGGAAATCGGGATTCTTCAGAAACCCTAATAACAGCTCTGTAGGACAGTTCCCGGCACCTCGCCCCAACCCTCCCAGTGTGGCATCAAGATAACTCGCTCCTAAGATAAGCGCTTCAATTGTGTTGGCATACGCTAACTGTTGATTATTGTGTGCATGAATTCCCAATTTTTTCCCTGCTGCCTCTGTATACTGAAGATATTTGCGGGCCAGGGCTTGGGTCTCTTCCGAATAGAGTGACCCATAACTGTCGACCAGGTAAATTACCTCAACTTCAGTCTGGCTTATAAGCTCCAGTGCTTCGTCCAACTCCTTTTCCTTCACCACGGAAATAGCCATCAGATTGAGTGTGGTTTCATAGCCTTTATCATGAATCGACTTAATCATATCCAAAGCTGTGGGTATCTGATGAATATAGGTGGCCACACGGATCATGTCGAGCACGCTTTGATTCTTCGGCAAAATATCTTCATGATAATCTGTACGCTCTGCATCGGCCATTGCCGATAGTTTTAGCGTCGTTTCGTTATCGCCCACAATACGACGAATATCTTCTTCATCGCAATACTTCCATGCCCCAAATTCCGTGGGAGAGTAGATCCTTTTGGACGCCTTGTAGCCCATTTCCATGTAATCTACGCCAGCAGTGACCAACGCCTGATAGACAGCGCGAACAAAGTCATCTTCGAAGTACGAGTTATTCATCAACCCCCCATCCCGAATGGTACAATCCAAGACCTTGATGTCAGGACGATAGGTTAGCCAAGAGCCTTTCTTGGCAGCCGAGTGCGTTTCTGCTTTCTCTGCCATTTATCTTATTCTCCTTTCTCTATCTTATAGATCTTATAGGCGATGTTTACCGTTTTTAATGGGCTATCTCTCCATCAAGCAGCCATGACTCGAGTGTGGCAAGGGCTTCCGCCCGCAGGTACTGCGTGCAATTGCCCCTTGCGAAGCCTTGTAGATCTTCGCGCGCCACTTTCTTAGCCGTGAGTTTTGCCGGCTCCTCTCCTTTCTCAGTGAATTCATAGGCTAACCACGGATGATATTGTACCATCAACTTTGCCGCGATCCACTTCGTGATTTCTGCATAACTAAGTCCAAGGGAGAGCAAATAGGAAAGCAAGGTAATCGAAAATACTTCCCTTTATCGCTTGGCCATTGGTATTCTCCATTGGTTCACAGTAGATGAAGAGACCTTGTTTGCAACAACCAGTGGGAATACTAATCGCTTTCGCAGTCGCTGTCAATATCATGTGCTGGCTGACCATGGGTGACATTAGGCTATAGATTTCGGCAAGTTACTTTTCAGTATACCCTATCGGGGTAAGATAGATAACGATGGTATCAAGCTGGAAGGTGAAGTAAATCAGATGGCTGAGATTATAGCTCAACGCCCAGTGGATGGCATTGTCATGGGGAAGAAAGAATTCTTATTAGCTATGGACGTAATGGGGCTTTCGGCCAGCTATGATTTAGCTAGCCTGCATCATACACTCATGAGTAACATGAAGTTTGAAACCGGGGAGTTTAATATTATGAAGGAACTGAAGGACAAGGCAGGGAAGGCATGTATTCGGCTAGAGACGAGCACTACAAAGCTGCACAGCTGTGGGAAAAATAAGGTCTATCTCTTATGCTGCCATTCCAGTTTTGTTATCTGGGTTGACAAGGGTTCTGACTCCACTGATATCGTATTTGCTTAGTGGGGAGGTATATTTCTATTCTCTATGTTCTTTTCGGTTTCTATGCTTCCCATACTGATTTTTCCCATCGGTCTCTTAAGAGTGAAAGGAGGGCCAAGGCAAAGGGGAGAATGTATCTCTACTTCATTGACAAATTCTCTAGGCTAAGCTAGTATGGTATAATTCAAAAAATTCTGGAGGTGAAGGACGTGAAGAGACTGAGGTTTCTAGCAATTCTGGTGGCTGTGGTGCTTATTGGTGCGGCTGTTTGGGCTTGTGCTCCAACGCAGACCCCTACGCCAACTCCTACTCCTACTCCTACTCCTACCCCTACACCCACACCCACGACCACTTGCCCCGAGATGACCCTGAAGTTTGCTACCTGGCTACCCCTAGGCCACCCCAATGCAGCAATAAGCTACGAATATTGGGCTCAATTAGTTACCGAGCGGACAAATGGAGCGATTACCTTTGAGTGGTATCCGTCACAGCAGTTAATCAAAGGCCCCGAGATGCTTGCTGGTATCGGCTCCGGTGTTGCTGACTTAGGGGTTGTCGTTCCCGCATATGAAGCGGGCAGGGTACCGCTGAGAACGTTCCATTCTCTCCCCTTTGCTTTTGAGACTCCAGAGCAGGTTATAGAAGTCTACAACATGGCGGATGATATACTGGCCCCAGAACTCGCTGAGTTCAACGTAGTAAGTATGTATGGCACCCCAGCGCAGTTTTCCATTCTATACACCATGGATACACCAGTTACGACTGTGGAGGATCTCAAGGGTCTTAGAATCAGAACTGCTGGTGGTCTGGAGGAGGGAATATTTTCGGCTACTGGTGCCATCCCTCAAACCATGAGTTCCAGTGAGGTCTACACATCTATGCAAAGGGGGATGCTTGATGGAGTTGCCTCGCTACCTACCAGCGTGGAGGCTCATGATTGGAGCGAGTTTGTCAAATATATGATTTTCACTAATCACTCGATGGTTACTGGGAGCACAATCATGAATATGGACACCTGGAATAGCCTGCCTCGAGAGTGCCAGCAGATAATGATAGACGCTGGCCGTGACATGCAACAGTATGCTCTCTCCTCCCTAGATGAGCTGACTCAAGATTCGATAACATCATCCGAGGAATCCGGTATTGATGTCAGTTATATGCCCGAGGCGGAGAGAATGAAGTGGAAGGAGCTTACTGCGCCTCTTTGGGATGAGTGGGTGTCTAATTGTGAAGCGGCAGGAAGGGGAGACGCCGCGCGGCAGCTCCTCCAGATAATAGAAGAGGTAACTAAATAGAGGTTAAAGGTGTTAATATCGCACAGCGGGGGCAAACCCCGCTGTGTTATATTGGCGGCTAGTAAGCCCTAAATTTGCGGATTTTTGGTGGGTATGAAGAAAGCCAGGAAAGCAGCTGAGCTAATGCCTGGTATTATTGACCGCCTAAGTGAGGCATTGGCGCTGGTGGGCGGCGTGGTTGTTTTGCTAGTAACGCTAATGATCACCTACGCTGTGGTAGCAAGGAAAGTATTCAATGCGCCGCTAGGGCTTTCGCTGGAGATATCCAACTATGCTGTGATAGCTATTGTGTTTCTGCCTTTGGCTTGGATTCAAGCCCAAAAGAGGCACGTCAGCGTTGACCTGATAACTTCGCGCTTATCTCCCAGGAAACAGACTATCCTTGACATATTCGCCTCTGTTCTCTGCTTTGTTTTCTGCGCTCTTCTCGCCTGGAAAAGCGGGGAGCTAGCCTGGAACTCTTATGAAATGGGCTTGCGGTCTGCGACCACTCTACGAGTGCCTCTTTTCATACCGCAGGCCATAGTTCCCATAGGAAGCTTTCTGATTTGCCTCCAATTTCTGCTTGCCATTCCCCATGATATCCACTCTCTAATAGGCCGAAGCTCAATCCTGGCTAAGCCAGGAGAGGAACTGGGGACACAGTAGCCTTATCAGCGAAAGAGAGTCTGTGTATGGAATGGTATATCATTACCATCCTGGCCTTTGTGGCGATGTTCGCCATCGTATTTGCTAAAGTGCCCATTGCCTTCGGCTTGGGTTTGCTGGGACTACTTGGGCTTTGGGCACTTCTCGGTGGGAAACCGGCACTGGCTTTCCTGGGCAATCACCCTTTCAGTGTACTACCGGAGTTTACATTGGTGGCAGTGCCTTTGTTCATTTTTATGGCCGAAGTGATTCTGTTTACTGGCATCAGCGGCGATGTTTTTGACCTTTTCCATAAGTGGCTGGATAAGCTTCCTGGTAGTCTGGCTATCAGTGGGATAATAGCATCTGCTGGCTTCGGCGCTATGTCTGGCAGCAGCACAGCCACTGCTGCTGGCATTGGCGCCGTGGCTATTCCGGAAATGCAGAAGCGAGGTTATGATGACAGACTAGCTGCGGGGAGTGTAGCCGCAGGCGGTGGACTGGGCATTCTTATCCCTCCCAGCCTCCCCCTAATTTTCTACGGCATTATCACCGAGACTTCCGTGGGCAAGGTATTTATGGCTACTCTGATTCCGGGCATTATTATGGCAGCGTTAGAGTCGGCTTACGTTGGAATACTCTGTAAGCGGAATCCCAGACTAGCCCCGCGGATACCGGTGGTATCATGGAGAGACAGAGCTGTTTCACTGAAAAAGGTGTGGCCTATTTTAGTGCTTATCTTTCTCGTCCTGGGCAGCATCTACCTGGGGTGGGCTACTGTTACTGAGGCAGCAGCCGTAGGAGCGTTTGGCTCTCTGTGCTTTGCCACGGCTTATAGAAAACTTAACTGGAGTAATTTGCGGGGGGCAATGCTGGCTACAGTCAGGGCCACTTCGGCAGTCCTTATTATTTTGGTGGGGGCTTTGTTCTTTGGCTATTTTTTGACTGTGGCCCAGGTTCCGCAACAGCTGAGCAGTTTTCTGGTTAATTTGCCCGTCAATCGCTGGGTAATCATGATAGGTATAAACATGCTGCTGCTCCTTTTAGGCTGTGTTATGGAAATGGCCACTCTCATGCTGGTCATATTGCCCATCCTCTTTCCGCCAATTGTAGCCCTGGGGTTTGACCCGATATGGTTTGGGGCGGTATTTGTCATCAACGTACAGATAGGCCTCATAACCCCGCCGATAGGGATGGATCTATTCGTAGTCAAAGGCATTTCTGATATCTCCTTGGTAGACATTATGAGAGGTGCTGTCCCGTTTACCATTTCTATGGTTATTGTATTAATACTGACAATGGCTTTCCCTCAGCTTAGCCTGTGGATACCCCATTTAATGGGCTGAGCTTTGTTTTGACAAGCTAACGGGTCTTTGATTAGGATTAACTTGAAGGAGTCTGGAGTATGGCTGAAAGCGCTTTAGCTGGGGTAAAGGTTCTGGAGTTTTGCCAGATGGTAGCTGGTCCCTACTGCACCAAGCTGATGGCTGACCTGGGTGCCGAGGTGGTGAAGATTGAAAAGCCGGGCTGGGGTGATGAAGCCAGGAGCAGGCCCCCTTTCTTTCATGACGTTCCCGATCTTGAAACGAGCGGCCTTTCCCTTTACCTCAATACCAATAAGCTGGGCATAACTCTTAGTGTGGAGAGTGAAACCGGGAAGAAGATATTCAAGGAGCTGGTGAAGGAAACAGACATCCTGGTGGAGGATAACCCTCCTGGGGTGATGAAGAGGCAAGGCCTGGATTACGAGACCCTCAAGGAACTCAATAGTGGGTTGATCATGACCTCAATTACTCCCTTTGGGCAGACAGGACACTATCGGGATTATAAGGCCTATCCCCTCAACGTCTTTCAGAGTGGTGGGGAGGGCTATCTCACGCCTGGTGGTGTGGAGAATGTCGGCCGCCCCCCCTTAAAGGCTGGCAGCTTCCTTGAGGAATATGATAGTGGGTGGAATGCGGCCATAGCCATCATGGGCGCACTTTACTACAAGAAAAGCTCTGGATTGGGACAGTTCATAGATGTCTCCAAACAGGAATCATCGATCTCCCTCAATAGAATGGATGTCATAGTCAGGTATGCTAATGAGAGAAAGCTTCTCACCAGGGCTCAGCAAGGAGTTCCATACGGGGGGATTCTGCCCTGTAAGGATAACGATTACACCATTTTTGTAACTTGGCTAGAGCGGCAGTGGGAGAGAATGGTATCAATGATGGGAAACCCTGACTGGGCGGAGGATGAGAAGTTTAAGGACCACGCTGGTCGGTTTAAACATGGCGAGCTGCTCAATGCCTTTCTAGTAGAATGGCTGGTAAATTATACCAAAGATGAGCTTTACCATATGGGGCAAGCCAATGGCGTTCCTTTTGGCATGGTTAATACCACCAAAGATTTACTTGATTCTGAACACCTGAAGGAAAGAGGGTTCTTTGTAGAAATTGACCATCCCAAGACGGGGAAGGTCAAGTACCCATCAGCACCCTACAAATTTTCCGAGACACCCTGGAGACTGAATCGCCCGGCACCTTTACTTGGCGAGCACAACGAAGAAATTTACTGCGGACTTCTAGGTTATAGCAAGGAGCAGTTGGTCAAGCTCAGAGAGGCGGGGGTAATTTAAAGGAGCCTTTGAATTCATGGATATCCTAGCTGGAGTAAGAGTGCTGGATTTTACCGCGCATGTGGCGGGACCACAGGCAACGATACTATTGGCCTATATGGGGGCAGAAGTAATCAAGGTCGAGGGTAGGGCATATTCAGATGTACTTAGAACTACTGCTGGGATTGCTGGCATAGGCACGAAAAAAACGGCTGTGGGCATGTTTAACAGCATGAATGCCGGCAAGTTGGGAATAACTCTCAATCTCCACCACCCCAAAGGAGCGGAGCTGGCGAAGAGGCTGGTCAAGGTAAGTGATGTAGTGGTAGATAACTTCAGGGCTGGTGTAATGGATAAGCTTGGCCTGGGTTATTCGGCTTTGAGGGAAGTTAAACCCGATATCATAATGCTCTCCGCCTCAAGCCATGGGGCAACTGGTCCTGAAAGTAGGTATAGTGGTTTTGCGGTAACCATGGGCCCCCTCAGCGGGCTTTCTCATATAACGGGTTATCCGGGAGGACCACCGACGATTCTAAGGAACAGCGTTGATTCTAGAATTGGCAATGCGGCTGCTTTTGCAATCCTCGTTGCCCTTAATTATCGGCAAGAGACTGGAAAGGGCCAATTTATAGACCTCTCCGGTAGGGAGGTGCTTACTTGCAGTATGGGTGAGATCATCATGGACTACACTATGAATGGCAGGATCCGATCTCGCAGTGGCAATCGAGATGATATTATGGCTCCCCACAATTGTTACCGCTGCAAGGGTGAAGATAAATGGGTTAGCATAGCTATCTCCAATGATGAAGAGTGGGAGTCTTTTTGCCAGACCATAGGGAAACCTAAGTGGACCAAAGAAGAAAGATTCTGCGCTCAATTCAGTCGATGGCAGAACCAGGAAGAGCTAGACAGGCTAATTGAGGACTGGACTGTTACCCATACTCACTATGAGGTGATGGAAATACTCCAAAGGGCAGGGGTAGCGGCGGTACCCTCCTTCAGCAACGAGGACCTTTTCAATGATCCGCATTGCCAGGAGCGTGAATATCTTGTTCCCGTTGAACACCCGGAGGTGGGACAGCTGTATGCGCTTGCCCCGCCCTGGAAATTCTCAGTGACTCCTGCAAGGGTTACCGGACCAGCACCAGTGCTCGGTGAGCACAATGAGCGCGTCTTTGGAGAGCTATTGGGAATGTCCCGGGATGAAATTGCTAGACTGGCTGATGAGGGGGTCTTCGAGTAATCTGGCGCTAATAAAATTCGAATTTCGCCATTGACAAGGCGGTGGGAACAGAACGGTCCTCTTTTCTCAAACTATTGTTATCA
>DAOUMB010000184.1:0-14234 GCA_034414335.1 Dehalococcoidia bacterium | reverse complement strand
CTGCTGATATCGGTCATTCTGGAGCACCTCTATGTTCTCTGGAAGACATGGGAAAAACATTTGAAGGTTTGCCCATAGATAAGGTATCAACATAAGAGGTAGGGAGATAGTTCGGGCAACTGATTGGCGCGACGCCCCGGTGCTAGCGCCCAAGGGCTGATAAAGCATAATGCAAAGCATAGGAGAAAGGCCTAACTCAAACTAAAGGAGGTATGAAACAGTGAATAGAATAATAAGAGGAAAAGGACTTTGGGTTATTCTGGCGGTGGGATTGGTAGCCGTGTTGTTACTTGGTGCTTGCGCACCTTCAACAACCCCATCCCCAGGACAGAATGTAGTGGAAATTGGTGCTCTACCCGTGCTTACTGGCGGCGGCGGCAGCGCCGATCAACCTGCCTTCCGGGGCTTCCAGGACTATGTCAAGTACTTCAATGAGGAGGAAGGCATTCCCGGGGTGACCCTCGAAGTTGCCTGGAGGGATTCGGCAACAGATATACAGAGGTTCCTAAGTGGCTACGCCGTGCTTGCCGACCTTGGGGTACCGGTCATTTGGTCGGACTTGACCATTGCGTATGGAGGACTGGAGGCGAGATTGGAACAGGACCAGATACCCCTTTTTGCCGGAGGCGCGACCGCAGATGCAGTTTACCCGCCGGGCTGGATTTTCGATGCCTGGTCCACTGAGGGCGAGTCATCTGTAGCTGTGTTGGACTATTTCATGAAGAACTGGAATGAGGGAAGGCCCCCCAGATTACAGCTTTTCGTTGCAGAGACTACATTTGGGAAGGAACCAGCAGAGGAGATGACAAAGTATGCTGAAAGCGCGGGCTTTGAAGTGCTGCCACTGGAGATTTCTCCTCTTGTGGTCATAGATGCGACCACTCAATTGCTCAGGATACAGGAGCATGAGGCGGACCTCGTTTATATTCAAAATATTTTTACAGCAGGCGGGCCCATCATGAGAGATGTCGAGAGGCTGGGGCTTGAGGATCAGATGCAGTTTGCTGGCACCGGATGGGTCATGGGAGAGCAGTTGATTCAGATGGCTCCAGTCGGTGCCGAGGGTTTTCTTGCTCCAAGGGCTTTACCCTGGATAGATGAGACGGATATTCCAGGCATAAAGACGATGGTAGATACGGAACTGAAGTACCACGGGGAGATATCTGGGGCCCCGGAGTATCAGGCTGGTTGGGTTTATGCGGCCATAACATGTGAAGCAGTAAAGCGAGCCATAGGGGAGGTAGGTGTAGAGAACCTGGATGGTGCTGCAGTAAAAAGAGCCTTCGAGAACATGAAGGATTTCAATGCTGCTGGAATGGTGGAAATTACCTATGGACCGGAGGACCGGAGGGGTTGCCAGACCTTTGCGCCATATCAGATACAGGGTGGGAAGATAGTCCGTGTGGGCGATTTTGTGGAAGTTCCGATACTTGTGCCTTAGCAGCTACGCCTAACCGAAGTGCAGGAAGCGCTAGCCTGAAAAGGCTAGCGCTTTTAATTTCCTGGTGGAGGTGGGGGAGGCCCCAGCTCTATCGTACCGAAATTATCTTTTACCACCTTAAAGAGCGCCGGGCTTTGGTGCTTGTGTTCAGCTAGCGTCGCGCACACAAGGAACGTAATTGTAGATACGAATTGCGTCACCTTGTGGGCCGTGTCCATAGGGGTAGTTGGCTGGGTCGCCGCTTTTAGGGTCGCTACGTTGTGCACCGGCACCATGAACATCCATCCACGAATTCATCATGTAACCAAGCGCTTCACCAAAGGCGATGTAGATAGCACTACGACCGCCGCCTGCTGCGTCCACATGGGTGGTGCTGGTCCAGTAGAACGGATAGTCCATTTCACCGCGCTCATCAATTATCGGTGTTACCTTGAAGACCGGAGCAATCGCAGCCGAATTTGTTGTTTGCGGCGATCGGGTGTAGTCGACTATGCTCTGTAGTTCCTTGGCGTTTGGTAGCCGCCAGTCATTATAGCCGAGGTAATTCTCCTTGTTTTTCTGCTGAACCCACGCCAAAGCATCTTCCCAGTCCAATCCCTCGCCGCTGTCAGCCCTAGACCACATCAAGCCTGTGGCAGTATCGGTAATCGTTCCATCACCATTGTCCACGAAATTGTTAATGCCGTAATTAAAGTTGCCGCGTACATAGCGGACAAATTCCCTCATGGGTTGTCCCTGAGGACCAATATCCCTGGGATAGCCCTTGATGCGTCCATCGGCGAAATTGACACCAAAGACTGTAGCAGCGCTATTCATCGTCGTCCCGACATATTCGGTGCTGGACCAGTACTGGGCATCAATGATACGTTCACCGGCGCTGACATCTCCATATTCGAAGTCAAAATAGTCCGTGTCGATAAAAGGAATTGCAGGCTCAACACTCTCCGGATTGGGATCAGTGCCGCTGAAAAGTATCAACGAGTATAGTTCCTTAATGGTCGGAAGCCGCCAGTCATCGTAGCTGGCGAGGTTGAAGTCTTTAGCCCCCGTAACGGCCTCGTCGTATGTCATCTTGTCGCCCGGTGTCTTCTGCCACATCAACCCGGTATTAAGATCGCTTATGGTGCCGTCTCCATTATCCTGATAAGCAGGCTGGATGCCCTGGTACTGGGCATCCAGACCATAGAATGCTTCACCAGGCTGGGGACAGGCGATTTCTTGGGAGTTGTCGTAGCATTTCTCCTGGCCGGTATCCACAACAACATAACTTAGATTGAACTCTGGTGCTGGCTCTGGTTCCGTTATTTCCTCAGCACAGCCAGCAGTGCCAAGCAGCAAAGAGATGCTCATTGCCATTACGAGAAGTAATCTTACTATTTTGCCCATCTTGGTTTTCCTCGTTTTCATTTTACTTACTTGTGTAAATGGTATCAAACAAATGTTAAGGGATTACTAAAGCCGAAGCAGTATTGGGAAAGTCAGTCAATAAGTAATGAAACCCTAGATTGTTAAAACACCCCGAATAAATGGGAAGATTGTGGTTTCATCATCAAAGCCTCATCCAAATAAAAAACGCTAGCCTTTTGAGGCTAGCGCTTCTGAATTTCCTGGTGGAGGCGGGGGAGGGTTGAACTCCCCGTCCAAAAGAAGGTTGCCAGAATATCCTACAAGCTTAGTCAGCCCTTTTATCTCATCTAGCTGTCATCTGCTGACCGAATTCAACTAGACCAGCCAATATCTCTTAGCCAACCCCTATCGGCATCAGGATTGGAGCGCCTCGATTTTTTCTGACACCTAATCCCAAGCTTCGAGGAGAACTTAGGTTAGATGTGACCCGTTAAGCGAAAACAGGTTCCTCAGTTATTTTTCGCCACTTGTTTAATGAGGTTAGTGGCACCTCAGCCTGCAATCCTGTAGGCCTTCCCCTGTCGAACCCACGCGCCCCCGTATCTCTAATTTCACTTCGCTTCCGTCGCTAGCTTAGCCTTAAGCTCTGGTAAGGTAAGGCGATCAACCATCCAGTTCTCCATAGGGACCTCATGGATTATGACCCACGTATAGTGTTGTGGCTGTTTTGCTTCCTCGACGAGTAAATCGGTAACTTTCCTGGACAAGTTTGCCTTCTGCTCGTCTGAGAGGGCACCCTTACCAAAATACATCTCAACAAGCGGCATTTTCCTCACCTCCTTCTATGCTTCAGCGCCCGTTCCATTTCCCGTTCTGCGTCCCGACGGGCGATGGCTTCCCTTTTATCGTAAACCTTTTTCCCTCTGGCAACCCCCAGCTCTAGCTTGGCAACCCCATGTTTAATATAAAGCTTAAGGGGCACTAAAGTCAAACCCTTCTGTATCACCTTGCTGGAAAGGATGTCAATCTCTTTTCTATGAAGGAGAAGCTTGCGAGGCCTGATTGGCTCATGAGTGTTATAGCTGGCAGCGTCATAGGAGGCAATGTGGCTATTGTGTAGCCACAGTTCACCGTTTTCCGGCTTGGCATAGGCATCACTTAGATTTACCTTGCCTGCCCTGACCGATTTAATCTCAGAACCCTTGAGAACGATACCCGCCTCAAGGCTTTCCTGGATATGATAGTCATGGTAGGCTTTACGATTAACAGTTATCACGCTGGAACCTTTTGCCATAACGAAATTTTACCACCGTGACATAGGGCAAGCAATTTGCTAAAGTAGGCAGACTTACACAATGAGATGTCCAAAATGTCAGTGCGATAATAGGGAAGGGGCCAAGTTCTGCCTTGAGTGTGGGGAAAGACTGGAGCTTCTGTGTCCTCAATACGGTAAGACATTAGCACTTTCGGCAAAGTTTTGTGATGAGTGCGGCTATGATTTAGGGAAGTCAGAAGAAGCCCCATCGGTAGACTACTCCCGACCTCAAACCTATACCCCGAAATTTCTGGCGGACAAGATCCTCACTAATCGCAGCTCCATCGAGGGTGAGCGAAAGCTGGTGACAGTGCTCTTTGCCGATGTGGTCAACTACACCTCTATCTCAGAGAAGCTTGACCCGGAGGAAGTCCACGAGATCATGGACGGCTGCTTCCGAATTCTGATGGGTGAAATCCATAGGTACGAAGGCACCATCGACAAGTTCACCGGTGATGGGCTCATGGCGCTCTTTGGCGCGCCTGTGGCTCATGAGGACCACGCTCAGCGGGCCTGCTATGCCGCCCTGGCAATTCAGAGAGCCATCAAGGAATATGGTGCAAGGAGGGAGAAGGAATGTGGGGTGGACTTCAAGATGAGGGTGGGGATTAACTCCGGCCCGGTCATCGTAGGTTCCATCGGGAATGACCTGCGGATGGAGTATACCGCCATAGGAAATACCGTGAACCTGGCTTCAAGGATGGAGAGTACAGCGGAGCCAGGCACGATACAGGTCGCGGAGGACACCCTTCGTTTGACTAAGGAATACTTCGAGTTCAAACCCCTGGGCTATGTCGATGTGAAAGGCAAGAAAGAACCAGTCAAGGCATATCAAGTGCTCGGTGCAGGCTCAGTGAAGGACAGACTAAGGGCAGCCATGGTGCGAGGACTAACCACGTTTGTGGGGCGAACGGGAGAACTGGGACACCTGGCGGATTGTTTCGCCCAGGTGAAGGAGGGATGCGGCCAGGTCGTGGGGATTGTGGGTGAGGCTGGAGTTGGAAAATCCAGGCTCCTCCTGGAGTGGAAGGAGACGCTTCCTGGGGAGGAATACACATTTCTGGAGGGTTCCTGTCTGCACCACGGCGACGCGACAGCCTATTTGCCTATATTGAACCTCATCAGGTCCTACTTTGATATTCGCGAAGGAGAGCAAGGATCTCTGGTCAAGCAGAAGATGGAGGAGAAGATAACCCAGCTTGATGAACATCTCAAAGACATCCTGTATCCACTCCATGAAATTCTATCTCTCAAGGTGGAGGATGAAGAGTATCTCAAGCTGGAACCTCCACAGAAGAGGGAGAAAACCTTCGAGGCTATTAGGAATCTGCTGATTCGGGAGAGCCAGAAGAAGCCTCTCATTCTCGCAGTGGAGGACCTTCACTGGGTTGATAAGACCTCGGAAGAGTTCTTGACCTATCTGATGGGGTGGCTGGCACATACAAAGATCCTGTTGCTCCTTCTTTACCGCCCGGAATATAGCCACATCTGGGGAAGCAAATCATTTTATACCCAGCTCAGCGTGAACCAGCTCTCCACCGCTGCCAGTACTGAACTGCTGCAGTCGATCCTCGAGGGAGGGGAAGTAGCTCCTGAATTGAGGGAACTGGTCCTGAGCAAAACAGGAGGTAACCCTCTCTTCGCGGAGGAGTTCACCCGTACCCTGCTGGAAAACGGCTCTATTCAGAGGGAATATGGCCACTACGTGTTAAGTATGAAGACCTCCGATATCAGGGTGCCCGATACCATTCAGGGGATCATCGCCGCCCGTATGGACCGGCTGGAAGAGAGCCTCAGGCAGACCCTGCAGGTAGCGTCTGTCATTGGGAGAGACTTCGCCTTTCGCATCCTGCATGCCATTACCGGGATGCAGGAGGAGCTTAAATCTCATCTCCTTGAACTCCAGGAACTGGAGTTTGTCTACGAGAAGAGCCTGTTTCCAGAGCTGGAATATATGTTTAAACACGCCCTCACTCAAGAGGTAGCCTACAACAGCTTACTTATCAGAAAGCGAAAGGATATCCATGAAAAGATAGGAGAGGCAATAGAGGGACTATATCCAGACAGATTGGAGGAGTTCTATGAGATGCTGGCCCATCACTATTCCCGGAGCCAGAACTCGGAAAAGACCTATCAATACCTTCTGTTATCGGGTAACAAGGCAAAAGCTAGCGATTCCAACTGGGAGGCTTTTCATTTCTATAAAGAAGCGGTAAATCTACTCAAGAAGCTCCCTGAGACTGAGGCGAACAAGAGGAGGGGGATTGAGGTTCGCCTTCTGATGGAAGGCCCTATGGTCTCCTTGGGCCATCCCGAAGATTCCTTCGAGATCCTACAGGAGGGAGAGCAGCTCGCTAAGGAACTCGGGGATGAGAAGAGCCTGGCGGCGTTTTACAACGTGATAAGAGGTTATTATTCGGTTAGAGGGCAGCCACTGCAGGGCATGAAGTATGCTGAGAATTCCTTTAGAGCGGCAATGAAGGTTCACGATATCGATCTCGCAGTTTCAATGGGATTTGGACTTTGTGTCTCTTACGGCACAATGGGAGAACATTTGAAAATAGCTGAAGTGGCCCCGCAGATCCTCACTTTGCTCGAGAAAACGCAAAGAGAATCTGAGTTCTTTGTCAGGCCATGGAATGTATACTCTGCTCTTCTCGCATTATATGGAATCGCGACGGGATGGACAAAGGATTTTGAGAAAGGAAGAGCGCTGTGTGAGAAAGGCCTTCATTTTGCACTTCAGATCGATGACCTGGGTAGTGTAGGGTTTGCAGAGGTTATGTATGGCGTCCTGCTTGTTGGCCAGGGAGACGCGAAAAATGCCATTGAACATGCTCAAAATGGTGTTAGGCTTTGTGAAGAAGGGCAGGTGCTTGTTATCTTGGGCACAGGCTTGGCTATGCTAGCAGAGGCACATCGTTTACTGGGAGAGCTGGAGACTGCTCGAAAGCATGCCGAGGGAGCGCTTAAGGTCGGGAGCGATTCAGGGTTGTCCATAGCCTGGGCTGAGTCTTATTATTCCTTAAGTATGACCCATTTTGATTCAGGTGACCTGGAAAATGCTCGAACCTGTGCGGAGGAAGCATTGAAGCTGGCGCAGAGCAATAATGAAATATGGGTAGAAGGCAGGGCAAATGTTGCTTTGGGAAGAATATTGGGAAAAGCGGACCTATCACAAAGTGACAAGGCAGAAGAATACATTCTACAGGGAATCAAGATTCTGGATAAGCTGCAACTGAAACCATTCTGCTCCGAGGGATATCTTTACTTAGGGGAGCTCTATGCCGACATCGGCCAGGGGGAAAAGGCCCTGGAAAACCTGAGAAAGGCCGAAGCGATGTTTCAAGAGATGGGAATGGACTACTGGCTGCGCAGGACACGAAGCGTCCTGGACGGACTAAGCTAAATTTACTGCTCAACATAGCCCGGCTCGGATGCTGTGGGCTGTCAGCAGGGCTCTTAGAAGCGTTGACAGGCAGACGGCACAAGCCATACCATATCTCTTTGGGCGACAACAGAGCGCAAAAGCTGTTTGATGGGTCAGTGTTAACCGATATGGGATCTGGCAGCAACCGACACTCCGGGGATATCATCAAGTATACCTCCTGCGGGTACCATTGTTTCCGGAGTTGTATTCTCAAGGTCCGCATCAGGGACGGAGTGATTATCGCTTGTGAGCCAGATGATACGATCAACCCCGGCATAGCACGGGAGGATGGGCGCTTGCCTGAGAGACTGATTAACGGAGGCATGGTCCAGACCCGGCCTTGTGCGAAGGGATATGCGCAGGCCCAGATGATATACGATCCCCTTAGAGTAAAATATCCGATGAAGCGCGTTGGCAAGAGGGGTGAGGCGAAATTTGAAAGAATATCATGGGATGAGGCACTGGATACTATAGCGAAGAAGTTGGTGGGGATAAGGGAAAACTACGGTCCATACTCAATCATACACCATCCGTATAGTATCTTCGGCCGTTGCAGCTTCCCACTCGCCCGTTGGTTCGGAGCAGGAGTTGCGGGATGGGCTGCTCACTCTACTAACGGGTGGGAAGAGCCCGAAAACTGGGTGTTAGGAAAAGATATTGGAAGGGCGACTCTGCGCCAGGACGAGGTTCAAGTACTTAATTCTAGACTCATTGTTCTCTGGGGCCTCAACCCTCTGTCAACTCTCAGCGGTGGTTGGGCCTACAACCTGATTCGAGCCAAGGAGCGGGGCATCCCCATCATATGTATTGAGCCTCGATATACACAATCTGCGGAGCTTCTGGCTGACCAGTGGATCCCTATTCGACCCACCACCGACGTAGCTATGATGATTGCCATGGCAAACGTGTGGTTCAAGGAGAGCCTTTGTGACAATGAGTTTCTTGAAAGATGGGTTGAGCCGGAGGGCTTGCGGCGCTGGCGGGCCTATGTGCTTGGTATGGAGGACGGTGTGGACAGAACTCCGGAATGGGCTGAGGGGATATGCGCTGTCCCTGCGGAGACAATCAGAGAATTCGCCAGGCTCTATGCCAGAAGCAAGCCGGTCAATCTGAATGTATCCCTATCTATGGGCCGTCAGTTCTATGGAGAGAATCCTACACGGGCGTCCATGTACCTGCAGGCGTTGACCGGGAACACTTTTATTCCGGGGGGAACACCTGCGGCAGAAACAGGCTTGCCGCTAGGCTACTTGACTGGGCCAAGGCCGATAGTGGACTGGCAGCGAAAAGCTGCAATCTATGAGCCACCAACTTTGCTGGCTGCATTTAAGTGGCCCAAGGCTATCGATATCAGGGAGAAGCTGGACAGAGGGCAAATCAGCGGCGAGGAGTACAACAATATCATCGGAAATAAAGCGGGAAATCTGTCTCCCAACATCCGGATGGTCATCATGGACGGGAACAATCACCTCAACAGTCTGCCAGACATAAACAGCACCATAAGAGCTATGAAGAAAGTCGAGTTTGTCCTAGTATTTTCGCAGTACACTGAATTACCGACAGCGAGATATGCAGATATACTTTTGCCCCAGATTTACACAGCATTTGAAGGTAGAAACTGCCACGGAATCTACGGTCAGGTGGACCTGTTTAGGACGGGACTGAATCTTGCCAACTACTTCATGTACTGCCAGAAGTGCGTTGACCCGGTTGGGGAAGTCAAGTCTTATGATTGGGTTTGGACACAGATAGCCAGGAGATTGGGGGTAGCTGAGATGTACAACCCGCGTCTGGCCCATGTACCCGACGATGAGTGGGATGAAGCTGTAGAGGAGTTGCACAGGGAGGCTTATGAGAAGTGGGCCGCCAGGGAGGTCATTGCGCCCTTGAATCCTCCAAGCTGGGAAGAGTTCCAGAAGAAGCCTGTCTTCCGGTACGAGATTAAGGACCCATATTATCCCTTTAAGCGAGATATAGAAAGAGATGAGAACCTCTTCAAGGGGACAGCATCCGGTAAGATAGAATTCTACTCCGAGGTATTGGACAAGGGGTCGCATTATCTAGCAAACAACGACTATCCTCCAGGAAGTGGAAAGTGCTACGGCGGGGGAAACCTGCCTCCAGTGGCGCAGATGACGGCAGGAGGAAGGGATACCTTCCATAGCAAGGATTCGGAGGAGTATCCACTGCTGATGTCGTCCCCTCATTCTCTATACCGGGTGCACTCGTTTTTGGACAATAACTTCTGGTTGAGGGATGACTGCTATCGGCATGCTATTTGGATGAGTGTCGCTGATGCCAAGGCACGGGGAATAAAGGGTAACGATCTGGTCAGGGTCTTTAATGATATAGGGGGGATGATTATACCTGCCTATGTGACTTCAAGGGTGGTCCCGGGAGCTGTCTTCATATTTCATGGTGGCTGGTACAAGCAGGGTAAAGATAAAAGCCAATTGATGCCGGATGGCATTGATATGGGAGGAGCTCCTAACTTGCTAATCCATAATGATGACCTGCCTCAGACCATTGTCGGCATGTTCCCCTGTAAGGGGCTTGTCCAGGTTGTGAAGTGGGATGGTGTGACATAATGGCACAATACGGGTTTTTCTTCGATCAGAGCCGCTGTTCAGGTTGCCACGCCTGCGCCGTCGCTTGTAAGAACTGGCATGCTCTCCCTCCAGGACCGCTCAAGTACCTGAGGATCTATGAATATGAAAAAGGCAGCTTCCCCAATATACGCCTTCATTTTCAATGGGTTCCCTGCTACCACTGCGAAGAGCCAGCCTGTGTTGACAATTGCCCTTGCCAGGCTATCTACAAGGAGGCGAAATACGGGGCAGTGTTGATAGACAGTGAGAAGTGTGATGGGTGCCGAGTATGCTATGACGTTTGTCCCTATGGTGCGCCTGTTTTCGAAAGTGATGAGCTTGATGTCAAGCCGCAAAGGTGCACAATGTGCATCGACCGCCTGGAAATGGGAGAGCAACCAATATGTGTATTAGCCTGTCCTACGAGAGCCCTTGATTTTGGGCCTCTGAGCACGCTTAGGGCGACGTATGGAGATAGAAGGGACCTGGAGGATATGCCCAGCAGCCAAAGCACGAAGCCTGCCGTTGTGTTCAAGCCCCACGGCGGAAAACGGCAGCTTGTCCCATATAACGCTCAAAGAGCATTGGAGTTGATGATGATGAGGGAGCCGTTGCCCCCGGTCTTCAGCTCGGTAGCTGATGTGGTTGAGATACCCAGCGGGACAATTGACCGTGGTGAGCTGGTGATTAAACATGAATCGGTTGATGAACTCATGCGCCGCACAAGGAATGATGAAGGGTAAATGCCAGCATTGTATTTACAATGTGGGTTCAAACGACTGCTGCCCTTTGACGCAGACCTTGAGGAGAATTCTGGTAGGATGGAGTTTGGCTCTCATCTGACCTTATAATATCTTGTAAGTTTCTCCTCTGTGATGGGAGAGGATTAAGGTGATGGTGAATTGCAGGCAGTTTTGCACTTAACTACATTTTGTTGAAAGGAGACATGTCATGGGCCGCGCCGATAGATTCTATCTTTTTGTAACTGTTTTCCTGGTTATTGCTGCAATAGTTGGCGGTGTCATGCTGGCGGTGAAGCACAGCAAAAGCCAGCCTGTAGAAATCGTTCTGTCCCAGACGGAGCTTCCCCAGCAAAGCGGAGAGCTTTATATCGGCGGCGCAGTGGCTAGTCCCGGCATCTATTCTTTGAATGAAGGTGATACCTTGCAGACGCTCCTTTCTGATGCCAGCATTGAACCCGATGCCGACCTCAATCATATCGAAATTTATATCCCCCGGGAAGGAGAAGCCAGCCTCCCCCAGAAGATAGACATCAACCGGGCCGAGCCCTGGCTTCTCGAAGCACTGCCGGGGATAGGGGAAACCAGAGCCCAGGATATTGTGGATTACCGCAATGAAAATGGCCCCTTCAAGATAATTGAGGACCTGCTTCAGGTAAAAGGCATCGGCGAAGGGATATTCGAGCAGATAAAAGATTACGTCACCGTGTCAGATTAGGAGGCTCGTGGACTCATTCTGTCGTAGTGTGCTGCAAAGCAGCTGCGTTGTGTCGTTGCGAGGAGCGGAGCAACGAAGCAATCTTTTTGAGATTGCCACGCGTTCGGCTCGCAATGACAGAAGAATTATGTGATGATTTATGCAATCAACTATAAGCAACGTTGCTATCTTAATTTCATTTTCCATATCAAGACCGTATCATCGTGAGAATCATCTTGAACTTTTTTAGTGCTCTCACAGCATGTGGTTGATTAGCTGGCATTATGAGCATCTCACCATCCTTCAGGCGAATAGCTTTGCCGGAGATTACAATTTCTGCTTCACCATCAAGGACATAAACCAAGGCATCAAATGGCGCCGTATGCTCGCTTAAGCCCTGTCCCTCGTCAAAGGCGAAGAAGGTAACTGTACCCGTCTTCTTATCAATTATCGTCCGGCTCACCACAGAACCTTTTTGATAATCAGCCAAATCGGTTAATCTTATGGCTTGCCCCATAAGCTTCTCTATTTCCTTTTGCTCCATTCCTTTCACCTCCAAGGTTATTTCAGGCAATGTTGCCTGACTCTTCTATAATAGCTGGAAAGCGCTCTCCAAATCCCAGCTGTGCCAGTATCGTATTTGTTTTGCTTAGCTGGAATGTTTGTCGGTTTCTTTAAGTAGTGGCCAAGGCCAGTGACTTGTGCTACTAGGTCTTTCATCCATGGGCTGAATATCAACTTCCTTATAATCCCTGCCATCCCAGTGGACTGCATAGCCCCTTCCCACTGATTTGAAGTTGTCGCTATATATTAACTATGCGGAGCCAATAGTCTCCTGGCTCCAAATGTAATGGCACACCTCTTGGGTCTGGATATGTGGCGAACGGCGCGTTAGGCTCATCCTCGATAGTATAAAACGTATTCAGGTCAACAACCCTATCTCGTGCGATGTCTAATGGCTGCAGTCCCCTCTCAATTGGTGCGATAGCCCATCTTAAAGTCAGAGGGTCATATCGTTTATCAGGCTCGCCGTTGGCATTTGTCATCTCAGCAAGGATGGCTTCACATCTCCGTGCGGCACTCTTACCCTCATTCCTGACCCTTAAGCGTGGCCAAAAGGAGGCCTTCCATCGTGATGGTAGTGAAGCTTCTGGCGGCCATGCTACGCTTGCTTCACGAGATATTGGCTCTTCCAGGCTAAATGTCACCTTAAGGTTTGGTCTGAAGACTAAGTCGTGAATAAATTCTCTGTATATAACTCCAATGGCTACGAGACTGGATATTACGAGGGAAATTATCGCTATCTCCACTCTATTACCTCCTTCCAAATCCGCTGGCTGGGCTTTCACGGTTATCCCTTAAACCTACTAACGAAAAAATCATTTACACGCTGCATATCTTCCGTGAACAGTTTCATCCCTTCCAGCGTAAAGACATCTTTGCCTTTGTACACAGTCTTGTGCCTTGTCTTGTACCTTCTTAAGTTTTCAGGGAAAAATGCATGTGCTACAGCATTTCTTAGGGCATCCAACCTTTCTACATCTTCTACAATATTCTTAGGTATTCCGTAGAAAGTCCGAACAAGTCTCAATTTCTGAAGCAGGTATAGACTTTCCAATATATAGTAATTAAAGTTTTGAAATTTCTTGGTTCTCCACAGTTGTATTGAAGTTTTGTTGGAACCAAAGAAATATCTGCAGATTTCGTAGTTCATCATTTCATCAATTAGGGTATACTGCATGATAATTGCACCTGTAACAGCCTGACGCTTCTGTAATTCAAGAATAGCAGTCCGCCCTTCTTTAGGATATTCTTCTATGTTCCAGTAGTCCATGGCGGTCAAGGAGTAAATGTCATCCAATTCCTTGATAATCCTTTTTTGCTTCGGAGTTAAGCCACTTCCCATTCTATTTTTTTCCAAAATCCGCTTAGTTACTCATCAGTCGCGGTATACATCGAAATTATATCGCTTGCTGGACCTCTAACATAATTTCATTTTAGCACAGAGAGAGGCTCATTCTAAGCTATGTGATTTGCCGCTGGAAAGTCATTTCTTAACCTGAAGGGCGGTTTACATCTGACTAAAGTACCATTGACATGGCTCAATTCTTGCGGTAATAGTAGAGCAAATTCGGAACTAAGGAGGATGACATCGTGGCAACAGCTTATTGCATGAAGTGCAGGAAAAAGGTAGAGATAAAGAATCCCAGGCAAATCACACTCAAGAATAAAAGACCGGCAGTACAAGGTGTCTGCCCCCGTTGCGGGACAAAGGTATTCCGAATCGGGAAAGCCTAGACTTGCCAAATCCGCTGGCTGGGCTACTTATCCGCCAAAGGCGTGATTTGCCAGCTAATCCAAGGTGCAGCACTTACAGAATCTTCAAATATAATTCCATTTTGTCACAGAGATAAGCTAACTATAGCCAACCGCAAAACCTCTCATAATTCTCTCTCCCTTGGCGGGAGGGGGTTAGGGGAAGGGTAATATACCCTCACTTAATCCTCTCCCGTCTGGGTAAAAGATTCTCCACGAGATTATGCAGAAGACTATCTATAGCTATCCTTGACGTGAGGCGAACCGGTAAGCCGGGTCACTACATGGCTGTAGGGGATCGGGTGTTCCTGGATTGTGCAGCTGGTGCCATTCCATCTGATTCTACAATGTCCTGGGTAC
>DAOUMB010000183.1:0-28881 GCA_034414335.1 Dehalococcoidia bacterium | reverse complement strand
ACCGCTGACGAAGGCTAGTATGAGATCGGGATTGGCTGCCTTGGCTGTGGAAAGGTCGCTAACGTAATCCATGGTCGTCATTGAGGGAAAAGTTGTAGACACCACTTCGTATCGGCCTGGCCTCATCGCCATCAAAGCTTCCACTGCTGGTGGTCCTGATCTGCCCAATGTCATATCCCAGCACACCAGTGATAGCCTCATTGGGTCGGTGCCCCCAGCCTCTTTCCACTTGGGATAGAAATACCCGTCAAGCGCCGAGCAGAATTGTTTGGCCCAATCCCCAACGGTAGAATAATGCCAGCTTGGTGGGTTAAACAATGTAGCCGATGCTGCAACGCCGATGGAGGGAATTTGGTCTGCCTCCAGCTTGCTTAGGACAGCTAGCAGTGATGGAGTAGTCGACTGTAGCCGAGCTACTATACCCTCGGTTCTGGCTTGGTCATAGTAGGTAGAAGATAGTGCCGGGTCGCTCTTGTCATCATACGAGAGTGCAACAACCTCATGCCCTTTTATACCTCCCTCCTCCTCATTGATGTAATTGAAGTAATCAATCGTTGCGTAGTATATGTATTTCATTACGCCGGCATAAGGCCCGGTAAGGTCCGTGGATATCTGAACTTTTATCGTTCCTTCGGTTGCCTTGGGAGCACAAGCAGGAACGAAGAGCAGTGCCGGTAGCAACAATGCAACAATAATTACCATAGCCAACTTGCTAACCTGTGTCATTTTACTCCTCCTTTTTTATTATCCCAACCAACGTTTTCTCCTTTTGTAATGCTTCACATCCCTAAAACTCCTCCTTTCCGCTTTACTCAAGCCGAGATAAAACTCCTTGATATCTTCGTTTTCCATTAAATCGCCCGCGGGACCGTCAAGGACTACCCTCCCATTCTCCATAACATAACCATAACTGGCCAGGGAAAGCGCTGCCCTGGCATTCTGCTCCACGAGCAATATAGCAATCTTTTGCTCAACGTTCAAACGTTCCAGAATATGGAAAAACTCTTCTACGATTAGGGGCCCCAATCCCAACGTGGGTTCATCCAGCAACATCAGGGAAGGCTTAGCCAGCAAGCCACGGCCAACAACCAGCATCTGCCTCTCACCCCCGGAAATATAACCTGCCGTCCGCCTCTTCATTCTGGCGAGGCTAGGGAAATATCCATACACCATGTCCAGGTCATCAGTGATATCACGCCGGCTGTCGCTGCGTGAATAAGCTCCGATTAAGAGATTCTCTTCCACAGTCAGGTGTTCGCATACTGGTCTACCTTCAAATACCTGAAAAATACCTATCTTGACTATATCAGTTGGTGATAAGCCGTCTATCCTGCTTCCATTGTAGGTGATGCTGCCTTCAGTCACTTTGCCCAGCTCAAAGCTGAGCATGCCAGAAATCGCTTTGAGCAGGGTACTCTTGCCAGCTCCATTACTGCCAAGCAAGGCTACAATCTGACCATCACTGATACGAAGAGAAAGACCTCTGATAACTACTATTATGTCACCGTACGTGACTTCGAGATTGTTGACTTCCAACATGCAACACCCTTAAGCTGCCTGGGAGAAAGGCCAAAGGCGATACCAGTTTTTGAACCTATCCCACAGGTGATTTAGCCCTCTTGGTTCATAGATGAGGAAAAAGATAATCACTAACCCATATACTATATACAATAGTCCAGAAGCAGCCTCAAATGGGAGAAAGGGGAAAGCGGCGGCGAAGGAAGGGGCTAGCCTGGCGGTGCCATAATTAATCAGCCTCAATAGACCCACGCCAAAAATAGTGCCGGTAACCACCCCCATCCCTCCGACGATCAGCATTCCCAGCAGCCATATAGAATCAAGAAGGCTGAAATAAGCAGTATCGCAATTGCCGAAGCGAGAAACCATGAGGAAGCCAGCGATGCCAGCAAAAAAGGCGCCTAGGGAAAAGGATAGCAGTTTATAAAAGGGGACATTTATGCCTACAGCGCTAGCTGCTCTGTCATTATCCCTGATAGAAATGAACGCCTTGCCAATACGAGTCCTTTCTAAGTTTTTAGTCAGAAATGCTGTGATGAGTGCTATGGCTATCACAAGGAAAAACCATTTTGCTGTAGTATCAACTGCGATTCCAGCAATAGTGGGTATAGGTAACCTTAATCCAGTATGCCCACCAGTCCACTGAGGAAGGTGAAAGACCGCAAAAGGGAGGAAAAAGTGGGCTGCAATGGTGACTAGAGCCAGGTAAAATCCTTTGAGCCGGAAAGAAGTGAAACCAAAGACCGTTGCTATTCCGGCTGCCATGAGACCCGAGCACAGGAGACAAAGAAGAAAGGGCCAATGTAATTGGGTAATTAAAGCTGCGCCGGTGAAAGCGCCAAACCCCATAAATGCTGCCTGGCCAATGGAAATTTGACCGGCAAAGCCAGTAGTAATGTTAAGTCCTAGGGCAGCAATAAGATAAACTGAGAAAGACACAAACCAGGATAGCCATGCATTACTCAAGAAGAGAGGCAGGGCGAATGATAAAGCCAAAAGAAGTATAAGGAGCACAGTTTGGGCCCTGGTGTTAACGATCGCCAGATCCTGACCATATTCTTCTACAAAGTAGCCTGAAGGACGTATTGCCATGCTTTTATTCTAGTTGCCTTCCTTATTACACCCTTTCTATTATTTTCCAGCCAAAAAGTCCCTGAGGCCTAACAAGTAGTATAATGACCATGATAATAAATGGGAACAAATCCTTAAGCCCCCCACCGACCAATGGGTCAAGGTAAACACCTGCCAGCACTTCAGCCACTCCGATTATCAAGCCACCACCCACAGCTCCAGCCAGTGATTCCAGCCCGCCAAGAAGAACTACAGGCACCGCCTTGCGCCCAATATTGGAAAGCTGAGCATGAAGCCCCATGCGAAGGCCTAAGAATATACCTGCCACAGCTGCCAGAACGCTAGCCAAAATCCAGGCCCAGGCGAATACCCTGGATAAGGGAATACCACAGGACAATCCTATTTTCTGGTTGTCACTGGCCGCCCGCATACCTAAGCCCAGCTTGGTAAACTTGAAGAAGACAAAAAATATCGCCAGGGCCACTCCACACAGCCCTATAATCCATACGTATTCAGTTCCTATTTGTATAGCGCCAAGCGTGACCCATTCTGGGCCAGGCGGGGTGAAAGGATAAGCTACCGCTGGTCCTCCCCATATTGATACTGTAAGCCCCTCGATCACAGCAGAAAGCGCTATAGTTACCATTACTATAGAAAACAGGGGTTGGCCGATCATTGGTTTCAGAAAAAGGCTTTGTGCTACCCACCCAAATAACCCTGCCAGAACCATAGTTAAGACTAGAGCTACCCCCAAGGGCAGGTTTGCCCACTGCAATAAACTCCATAGGAACCAAGCCCCCAACATTACAAGTCCAGCCTGGGCAAAGTTAAATACGCCTGAGGCCTTGTAAATCAGGACAAAGCCCATGGCTATCAGCCCGTATACAAAACCCACTGAAATCCCGCTTATCAATGATTCTTCCAGTCCCATAGCCTATGCCTCCTTGTCAGATTTCACTGCAGCTTCAGCTTCCTTTCTTACTCCCAAATAGGCCCTAATTACCTCGGGGTTATCCTTGACCACTTCAGTAGGCCCTTCGGCTAACTTGTGGCCAAAATCTAATACGACTAGTCTGTCGCATAAGTCCATTACGATATCCATATCGTGCTCGACAAACACTATGGTCACACCTTTGAGTTCATGCACATCCAGGATGAACCTGACTGTATCTTCTTTCTCATCCTTGTTCATGCCGACGCTAAATTCATCAAGGAAGACTAGGGAGGGCTCCAGGACTATTGCCCTTCCCAAGTCCACCCTTTTGCGAATACCCAAAGGCAGCATGGCCACCGGCTCATGTCTGACATGACTGAGGTCCAGGAGGTCTATTATCTCCTCCACCTTTTCCCGCTCCCGAATCTGCTCAGATCGCGCGCGTCCCCAATAAACAAGTGCCTCAAGTGCGTTAGCTGACATATGAAGATGGCGGCCAATCATCAGGTTCTCCAAGACACTCAGGCTGCCACATAATTGTTCAGTCTGGAATGTCCTTGCTATACCAACTTTGGCGATCTTGTGTGGTGGCCAATGGGTGATGTCTCTGCCCTGAAAAAAAACCTTGCCCTGCTGGTTTCTATAAAATCCCGTAATACAATTAAGTAAACTGCTTTTACCGGCACCATTAGGTCCGATGATGCCCAGTATCTTCCCCTCATTAGCAGTAAAACCCACCCCCTCGAGCACCATCAATGCGCCAAAGCTAAGATGAATATCCTGGGCTGAGAAGAAAACCTGCTTTCTCATGTTGTGGAAACAGTTAAGCTCTCTGGAAAGTTAATTTATGGTATATGCTTGCCCCTGCGTTGTCAAGACTTTTGGGGACCTCGTCAAATTGTGTGTAAATAGCTTTAGCCTGCGGATTTTGCCTTCCACCTGTTATCTACAAATATCTTATAACCCTCAGCAAGCTGCCCCTTGGGCAAGAAGCTTATCTCGTCTACCTTGAGCTTGAACACCTCTTTGCACCTTTCCTGGATAGCTATAGATAATGTTTCCTGGTTGATATTAGCTTTAGTTTCTACGTTGAGGCCTATCCAGTCCTTATGTCCGTGGAGGCTGATGACCAACTGGTATTTTGAGACCTCAGCGAATTTTGACATGGCCTCGTCCAGCTCCCTATGGTGGATGAACATACCTTTGGCCCTGATGTGGTCTCCTATCATGCCTGAAATATGAGTTAGCCTGGGCGAGGCCCTACCACAGGGACAGGGTTCATCAGTGTAGAAGGATAAATCGCCAGTACCGAAGCGAATTAAGGGATAACCCTTGTTAAGCAGGGTCACTACCACTTCGCCTTCCTGGTGTGGTCCGAGTTGCTTGCCCGTATCGGGGTCGACTATCTCCACTATCATGTCATCAGTGTAGTGCATACCATTCTTCTCATTGCACTCATAGGCTATTGTTCCGACATCGGAGGTGCCATAAACTTGGATCACTCGTAAGCCATAATTGTCTTCAAATTGCTTTCTCAGTTCTTGAATATGCCTCTCTCCTGTGGCTAGGACCCACTTCAGGCTAAAATCACATCGGAAGTCATAGCCCATCTCCTCTGCTTTCTTCAACATGCTCATCAGGAAGGATGGGAAGCCATAGTATCCTACAACCTTCAACTCACGCATAATCTGAACTTGAAGCTCGGTTTGACCGACACCTGCTGGTATAACGACACATCCTACCGCGGTCAGAGCGTCAGTTGCCACTAAGCCAGCGGGAACCATATGAAACATGAACGAGACCATCACGACGTCTCCAGGCTTGGCAAAGACTACGTCTTTGAACAGCTGGATGTTAGGCTCGACATGCTTGCGATCCCAGGGGTCGTAAATGGGACCGGGTGAAACATAAATTCTGCTCAGACTAGTTATGGGGACAGCAAGAAACCCTCCAAAAGGAGGATTCGCACGCTGTAGCTTTAGAAGCTCATCCTTCGTCGTTACAGGGATTTTCTCAAGATCCTTGATAGTGAGAATTGCAGAGGGAGGAACACCAGCTATATCAAACTTCTCTTTTATCGCAGGAGCATTCTTATAAGCATGTCTCACTATTTTTCTTAGGCTTTGATTAAGCCATCTTTCCCTTGCCTCTCTAGACTCACCATGAACAGATTCTCCCCCTTTGCTTAGCGCCATGGCTCCCCCCTTCGTTATGGATTTGGCTCTTGCCTATTCCCGCTATTCGCCCTTTACGTCGCCGCTCAATCCCAAAACTGTATACCTTGATTTGGTGCGATTGTACATCGCTTTCGTTTCTCCCGTCAATCAGCAGAAGCGCCTCGATGGGCGGCAAAAGACTTGGTGAACTCAAAATATGCTATGCCCCTGACAGGGCGGGTTAGGACAATCATGACAGAGTAATTGCCTACAAGGAAGCTGGTTGCGCGTTAGAATCCCTCACGGACTGACGACAGGGTTTCTCGTTCTAGTTCTTGACTTTCCCATTGACTCTTTTTAGCTTTAGCCTCGTAGGTTTGGTTGAATTGAACGAAACGATGTTTTGGTTAACTTGCTGCACCATCAGATGAAAAGTGCTGAGGGCAAAAAGTGCCTCGTCTTAAGGCCCAACATGACTTTCCCATTTGATATAGCTATACTTGAAATTAAGCTCAGATGAAAATCTAATGTGGAGGTAAAAATGCCTATTGTTCATGTACACTTCTGGGAGGGCGTTGGAGAGGAAAAAGTCAAAACCATGATACGGGATATAACAAAAGTTATCGTGGATTTGGGCGTCCCGGAAAATGCTGTAGAGGTACTCGTCCATGAAATTCCCAAAACGCACTGGGGCATTGGTGGTGAGCCAGCTTCAGAAAAGCTCAAAGACATATCACCACCCAAGTAGCATCTGCTTTTGTGCCTTTCTCTAAACAAAGGTTCACTCTTCAGTGCTACACTTATTCTCGCGCGAAGTTCTTTCTATGAAGGGCATACAATCTGGCTATCTGTTTAGTTCCCTCCACTTAATGTCATCCCATTGCACTACAAGGGTTCCAACTGGAAAGTTGCGTTCAATGTCCTTATGAACTAGCGCTTGAAGCTTAGTATAAGTGTCTTTATCCTTTACCTGCTCAATTGAAGTTGCGCTCACCGCCTTTCCTTCTGACAACCCTTTCAGATATGCCATCATCTTTGTGTCAATTGCCGAGTTTAACCATTGAGTTATTTGCCCGGCCGTCTCTGGGTCAGGCAAATGGCAATAATAGACGTATACTTTTAAGGCAACATCGAGTACCTTCGCACCTTGTCCGTACGAAGCTTGAGTAGATTCCTTGATTACCACTCCGTGTTTCTTACGTTCGGCAGTCTTAATATTGTCCACGAACCATCGGCAAAAATCGTCATGCAGATTCCGAAATTCCGTATTGTCCTTTATTAAGGCAATTTGTGAGAGAGTCAGCGCAAGCTTGCTTACTATCTTTTTAGTGGTCCTTTTCTCAAATACCCTAGTCATTGCGCTGAAACCCCAAGCCATATCGATGATGTTTTCTCTCTTGACTCGTTCCATGTCCATGTCATCCTCTCCTTTGGTGCTGGATTATAAACTATTTTCTTACTACTCCCAACGACACAGAAGTTGAACAACATGACGCTCTGTGTGATGGGCCGAATTATCATTGAACAAACTGACTTTTGTTGAGTCCCGCTTTGGATCTGTTTCTGTTCTGGTGTGATATCGTTCCCCGTAACTCTGTCCAGCGGTTGTCTTTGATGATGACTGACTCTGAAAGTGGGGATGTATTTGCGAGAAGTACTCTGTATAGTATCCTATAAAGGGAATGATCAACGGCATCCAGCTGTCGATGCCACTACGCGGCTTTATGCACAATTACTCCCATAGGGGTAATTTCTGCACTGAACAAGTTATTAAGGTGCCTCCCAAGTGACCGCTTGGCTATCCGTTTTTCTCTTACGTCCATTCGTGTGGGCTGATTCTCAAGCCAGTCAAAAAACCATCGCCCAGTGTCTACCACTATTTGTGCCCGCATACGTTGGTTAAAAGGAATCCGGTGTGCACTATGAACAATTGAGTGCCTCAGAGTTCGTATAGTCTCTAATTCTTTTAGCAATGCTGCTGACAATTCTCTTCCGCTGAGTTTCGAATATTGGCGCAGTCTGCCTGGGAAATCATTCTCTGAAGCTCTAAGCTTCTTTTCTACTTCAGCCACTGGATGAATTTTCAAAAGCTCTTCACGGAGCACTGATTCTAGTTGTGCCTCGATAGCTGTGGTAATCCTCCTCACCGCACCAGAATAGTCCCCTCTCTCCATGAAATTCAATGAATCCAACAATTCATATTCTCCCGCGCTCGGTCGCATACTCATCGCTGATCGTAACTCGCTCTCGCCAATAAGTTGATAACGTTCCCACGAACCACTAGCTGATTGGATAACAGGTTTTAGGTCCCATGCAGCATAATTTAGTAGTATTACCCTGAAAGCACCGATCTCCGACCCTACGAGCCAAATGGGTACGTCCCAGGGACTAACCTCATAAGCGAAATAGTCATACGTGGAGAGTCTGTAATGCTGCACTAAATGATTAATCACTTCTAAGTGAGCCTCACAGAATGACTCAAGATAAAGGTATGCTGAACGTGAGCGTTTGTCATCTGGTTTGGCCGCCATCAGTACGTCTTTGTTACAAGCCGAATGTATGCGGAGAACGGTTTTGCATTTGCGCTCCATGACTGGTACGTGGCTTTCACTTATGAAATTTTCCAATTCTGGACTGGGCTGGTCAGGCTTAGGAGGGCCGATATACACACAATTTATCCGGGAATCGCTGACTGCGCCAGCGTACTTTTCAATGTAGCCATCCTTAATCTCAACATTAAATGTGTGACCACAAACTTTAACGTCTTGAAGGCAATCGGGAACCATAACCCAAAATGGAAGTTCGACGTACAAATCGACGGGAACAGATGGTGCTTCCCAATCCAATTCTTGAGGAAGCGGTACCTTTCTGGATGATTGCGCGTTATTATTGCTCATTCTTGTTCGCCCCCAAATTGCATCATGATTATTACAATGCTACGAAAGAGAATATCCTCCGATAGTGCGAGCAAGTTTATCACTGATCATATGTTTTTTTGAAATATCCTACTAGAAACAACTTAGCGTTTCGTTCAGTCTTACGATGTAACTTGCAGTATCTTCCGCCGCTATCTCTTTACTTGCTATCAAAGTACTGTCGGTGTAAAATAGGTCTGTCGTGAGGAGTTCCAGCACCTGTGGGGATACTCCTTTTTGTACTGTCTGTTAAGTAACCCATTTAAGAGATAAAGCTGAGTTGTAAAGAGCGTCTGATTTATAGTGGAGGGGCCTGCGCGTGGAAACTCAATTGGTATTGGCACCACCGAACAACGTTTTTGTTGATCCGGGATATCACAAAGCTTGGACATACCAGCATTTAGATGCTTTACAGTACATTTGCCAAGTTGTCACTGTCTATTGTCTACAGCCAAAGGATGTGTTCTTTCATGCAGGTAGAAAAGGCCTGAAGCTCGTAAGAGAGCTTTTAGAAAAAAACACCCTCCGAGTTGTAGCAACAGAAGGCCACTTCGAACTAATAGAAAAGGCAAACCTGTCTGAGATCCAAGACGTTAAACTTAGAGGTGAAGTCAAATCGCTTACCCAAGAATTCATTCAAAGATCCCGTTATAAGTTTTTTAACACCCTCCATACTCCAACAGTGCGCAGCTTGCCCAATGACTTTCGCTTGCTAAGTGTTGAGTTTGCCGTGCAAAAGGTTCTTAGGAACTCACGACTCAAGGACTACTTTAGTCACCAAGTAGAAAGATACAGAAACCAACTCCCTGAGTATCTTCAGCCTGATATTCTACCGCGCAATGGGCTTCTACCTTTACCTCGGCCACTCAAGAACATGCCAGACGAAGAGCTGCGAGTTTGCAATTTACCCTATGCTTTTTTCGGGGACTGGCTGGTAATGCATCAGGCAGACGTCCATATCCCTCTTAACCTGCATCCCAAATGGGATGAATGGTATTGGAAGTGTTGGGAAAGCTTTGCGATGGAAATGCCGCGTGATAAATGGCCGATGCAAGTACTCAAGACTGCCAAGCCAATAGAGCCGACAAAGAAAGCTACCCCAGGTAATATCCTAGTGCCGGCAATGGCTGAACTCGTGCACATGGTTAGAGTAGAAGCGAGACTCAAGCCGGAACAATTTCGCAATCTAGGGGGCTTGCAAGTGCTCCAAAACAATGTTTTGCCCATTCTTATGAATTCTTTTTCTACATATTCGTCTGCTGATGACAGGAAAAGCTTGACGGAGAGCATATTTCAAACCCAAAGGAAACAGCTAAAGCAACTTTTTGACGATATAGGGTGCGCAGAAAATAATCAATCGAATATTGCCTGGCGAGTGATCAAGGGTCTAATGTTCCCGATGGAGCTATTGTCCGCTCTTCTGAAAGCTGGCGGTTGGCCACCTGCGTTAGCTTCCACGTTACTGGAGGGAGCTTATTTTCTTTGGCGATATCGAGATAATTCTAAACGGAGCAATAAGCTTCGTTCTGCTGCCAGGGAACGCGGCATATGGCTGGGCCTTTTGGTAAACGCGAGAGCTTTAGAGGTCTACAGGAAACTGCGAATCGTGGAAGAATAAGATCTGATGCTTGCGATAAACAACCACATAATGAAAGAAGCTCCATTCTTCTACATCGCGTCAAGAGGCCTAAGCTATTCCGATGTGTTTATCGAAACGCTATCTCCTTAGCTGGCAGTAACTTGGGGATTGTTCATAGCCAGCCTTGCTGTAGACTATGGCATTAGGACTCAACATTGGGCGTTTTGTTGAGGGGATCTTTAGCTTTTACTTTTTATGTTGGTGACGACTATACCAATCCGTATAACTTGTTGAAGCTTTATTTTGTCCAGATAGCAGCAAGGCACTAAGAAAATAGTGGCAGACATGATAAAAGACGATGATACGCTGATCATCGATGAAACCCTGGAAGAGCTTCTAGGATTGCTGGCTCGTGAAGGTATAACACTAGTGCAGAAAAAGGGCTATAAAGCTGGTAAGTTAAAACCTGAAGGTAGGTTTAGCAATTGGTGTCAATTAGTTGATGGAAATCTTTCCCTCAATATAGGTTTTCGGAATAGCCGAGGCCAAGAGAAGGCTTGGAAATTGTTTGCGAGATTTGATGTCGCTAAAGGTCCATCGGAGCCTTGGGATCGACCTGAGAGGTATAAACGCAAAAATGCACAATGGATGTTGGGTGGAGACGATGTCTGGGGGATTTCCTACGAAGACATAAAGGGATTAGCTAATAAGACCACATCCCAACAATTTATTCAAAGTCTTTTGGCTGACCTGAAGGTGTCTTTTCAGTACTCGCAGCAGCACTATGGACTTTCAACGTTCAGGGGTGGGTCTTCTTCCTAAGATGGACATCAGACAGACATCTGCCGAAAAATTGCACGATTGTCCAGAATGTTCAGCGCAAGTAACAAAAGCCTGAATTGTGCAATTGGCAATAAAAAAGGCAGCCAGGTAGAAAACATTGACTGCCCCGAAAACGGCACAAAAAAAGGCAAAAGAACCCCCTACATTTCAAGAGTTCTTTTGCCTTGATTGTCTGTCTTACAGGCTTTGTATTCGGCTATAGGCTGTTCACCTGGAAAAGGCAAGACTTTTCCTTAAAATCCGAGCAATTATTTGCTTTGTTTTTTTACTCCAGCCCTCTATCTTCTCAAGCCTTTTATCAATAGTCCGCAACCGCTGGCACTACCGCTTGAGGATTAGCTCTCAAGACAGCTTGACAGAGATAGAGTAAGCCAGAGTAAGGCTAATTGCCCAAAGCAAGCCTTACCCCGAATCGAAAGCCCACATATTCGATTGTCCAGAGCCTTGCCGCCCCGCAACCCGCTGGCATCGGTAAAGTTACCCCGCAAGAGGTTTTACCCTCTCACTTATATAGTGCCAAAACCGAGCTAAAATCTATCACTCAAAAAGACCGTTTCCAGCTTTTTTTCTAAAACGGCTTAAGTAGTTTTGCTCTCTGGAATTTAAGGCATAGCCAGCTACCTTTTTATAGGCTATCTTTACCAGCCTCAACGGTGCTTTGTATAGCCATAACCTGGCATTGAGCCAATCCTCAACATCAATCGCCTTGTCATCGGCTAGCATCTGGTAAAGCTCCGTCTCATTCCCATCGCCATCATCTACAACCTCATTGATACTTGTTATCGCTGGCAATCGCATTATGCTCCGCCAATACTCCATAACGGTATAGCTTGCTACTCTCACCATACCGCCATCGGATAGAGTTTTACCGCTTCCATTATACTTAAGCTCTACCTCAGCAAGCCTAACAATGATGTTCTGCCTTAAATCGTCCCTATCCTCGTACCTTGCCTTATGTTGAAACTTGTCGGCTATTTCCATATACTTTTGCCAATCTAACATTGTGGACAGCCTCCCTTTGTTGGATTTGCCTGGCTAGCTACCACTGGCCAGGTATTTAATTTTAAGAGGTAATATAGCCAGAGGAAGGGAAGGCAAGGCTCTGGTTCTAGCCTTTCAATATGAGCAACCCGCTTGTGATTGCTATTTGTTAAGGTTCAAATTCTGTGATTTCATTATTGAACAAAAGGAGCTTTTGTGGAATTTCAAAATGAACCTATATTTTCGCCACGGCTTTGTGACAGGCTTCTGTTGATTAAGGTAAGCAAATTGGTTGAATTAGCAAATATGAATTTGCAGGCTGGTAGGCAAGGCTAGCCAGGCAAAGCCACAGGAGGCAATGGACAGCACCAGGGCGAACACCGAGGGAGGTAAACTCACCAGGAGGCTAGTGCTTATTCTAAGTCTTTGGCACCAAGCGAATTGAAGCCTGAGGCGGAAGCTCCATCAGTTTCTCCCTGGATACAGGTAAATGCAGTCTTCCTTCCTGAACTTCACAGGCCAGCTTTTCAATCAAGAGTGAGAAAACCTTTTCACTGAACAAGAGATAGCCATGTCTTTGCAGTTCGTCAATTACCTCAGACTCTTCCCGCTTTGATTCACGGGCTAGCTGAGATATGGAGACAACCTGCACGTCATCAGGTATGCCCTTGGGGCCGACACAGATGAGAACCGTGCCAAAAGGCCGCTGTTCGCCGCCAAGGTTATTGAGTAGACCGTCTGAAATAGCCTGTGCCTCTTTGTTCTTTGATAGCATTCTGATGGCACCGCCCACAGCTAGTCCGCCTAATGTCATTATAAGGCTAACTTTATTATGTCCATAACTACTAGCGTTCTCACTGCTCTTCACCTGGTCTAGCTGTTGTCTGATGGTGAAGTGTAACGCCTTCAGGCGTGATGCTTCATCCCTCCAGCTCAGGCGGACTGCCTCTTCGGCAAACATATTGCCCAGAGAGAGGCTGTCTGCGGTCAGTTTCCTCGCCTGATAGCGCAGGTTTTTGAGGTAGGCACTATTTGGAATCAGGCCTTCCATCTTTCCAGCGCTCCTACCAGGTTCTGGACGGAATACGAGAAGGTTGTGAATCGCAGATTATTTGCTTCATCGTGCTTTAACCAGACCTGAGCGCCACGCAGTACCGATAATACTATGGCTCTAACTTGCTTACCTTCGATACCCTCTTCACCTCGGACAAGGGCAAGAAGGTCACTCAGCCATTGATTAGATTGAATCGCTTCTTTGTACTGTCCGACCTCCATGCCTAGCTCCAGGGCTTCGTCCTTGAGCCGCCGGACATCTGCCAGAGCCTCGTTGTGTCCGCGCTGCAACTCTTCCGATAACCTGTTTATCATATCCCTGGCTGATGGAACAATTTTTTCTATCTCCCTGCTCACTTTCTCCCTTGTATCCTTTATGCTGTCAGCAAGGCTCACCTTCTCCTGTTTGAGACTTTGAATAACAGCTTTCAGGCTTTCTTGCTCCTGTTTCGCCAGGGCGATTGCCTTATCTTGCTCTTCCAATTCCTTCTGCCGACTGTGGATCAGCGTTTCCAATCCTTGCCCCTGATCGAGGTTTTCCAACTCCTTCAGCAGCCGCTCCCTTAGCCATGACGGCGCGATATGGTGACGCTGGGCAATGGAATGTACTCTTTGGCTGAATTCAGCCAGAGCCTCAAAGGGAAGGCCGATATCCAGAAGTTTTTGTCGCTCCTTATTAAGGGCAGCGATAGCCGCCTCGGCCTTCTTAGCCTTCATCTCTATATCCTTGATCTGGTGTAACAAAGCCTTCTCACGCTTTTCCAAATCCTTTACACGGGGATCCAGGAATTTGTATTTCTCTTCCAGGCCAGCCACCACCCCGGCGAGATTCTCTCGCTGCTTGGTTAGCTCAGCAATTTGCTTGATGTAGTCCTCGTGCTTCTTTGACAAAGGCTCCAGTTCGGCGGCTTTCCCCTCCAGTTCATGCACCTTATTGTCGAGCTCCTCGAGACTCAAGCCCGTCCTTTTCTGCACCTCTTGAATGCTGTCGATCGTGCTGACAAGTTCCTGAACCTCAGCTTCAGTTCCCACTGACTTGAGGACCGGGGACCAGCGGTCGATGTCTGCCAGGTCAAGGCCGCATTCGGCAATCCTGGTGAGAACAACAAGTCCCGTAGCGCATTGACCAGGAGTCAAGTTTGAGCTTTTGAGGTCAAAGGACAATTCTCTCAGCAGTTCAATGTGGTCAACAACATCAGCCGCCTCGGGAAATATCCCTGCTTTTAGCGCGACGACCACATTAGCCACTGTCCCTTTGCTGATACCGCTCTTGGCCGCAATCTCACTATAAGATAAGCCTGATAGATACTGCCTGATTACGGTGCCTTTTTTCTTTGCCGATAACTTCTCCATTTTTAGCCTCCTTTACAGGTGATTTTCCCGTTAAATATTGGTAATTATTTGAACGATATGATCAACATCTGAACTCTTATTTGAACGGTACTTGAACGGGGATTTGAACGGCATTTGAACTAAATTGAACAAGATACTCTCCTCCGATTTTTACCAGGTTGATGTCTCGACAGAAGTTACCGCCATCAGATTAAAGCCCGCTTTCAGCCATAGAGGGCTGCATAAGGATTCGCCCAGGCACCCTCGCCAGCCCCTCGTCCCACCCCTGTCAGGCGGAAATACCTTCGAGGTTGCCCCGCAGGGTAGTGCTCCTGGAAGGCTGAAAGCTCCTCCTTGCCCGTGGCTTCGACCCAGCCCAATCTCTGAATGTTTGAAAAATAGACCACAAAACTGTGGTAACGGCATCCCTGAGCTTTGTAGGGCATACGCCCCAGATACCTTTCGGCAAGCTTTTCAATGTTGTCGGGATTGATTCGTCGCTTCTCGCGCTTAGCCTTCTCTTCCTCTAATCTCGTAGCCCTCTCAAAAGCGGTGGCCCTGCGACGAGCCATCTTATAATGATAAAAAATGTCCGCTTGAGGGGCGCCAACATTCGGGTCTATGCCGGGTGATCCCCAGGGACCATTCCCCAACAGGAACTCCCTGATAAACCAGCCACAGCCAAAGGGCCTTAGGAAACCACCTCTTGCTGGCCTTAACATCTCAACCACTTTGTCTCACCTCGGAGATACAGAATGTGCCGATCAGTCTTTCTTGTTCCACAGTTTCTGATACCATTCTTGATGTTCTCTTCCAGATACCTTTCGATACCTAGCGGTCGTATTGAAACTCTGATGCCCCAGATGTTCTTGGAGAAGCCGTAGCCCGTCTCCTGAATCATCGAGTTTTACTGCGTGAACGGCAAAAGCATCCCTCAATTTGTGGGGGGAAACGTTGTGAATCTTTCCAGTTTCGGGGTTTACTAGTTTTGGCAGTCCTGCTCTCTCAGCGCACTCTTTCACAATTTGCCAGGCACGGTGGCGGTTGATGCCGAAGACTAAAGTCTTTCCTTCTTTGACAACTGGACCGCCGCGCCGGACGTATTCTTTGAGCATCTTCAAGGTATCGCTATCAATCGGCAACACCCGCTGGCGGTGACGTTCCTGCTGCTCGGCTTGAGCTTTCTCGATCTTACCACCACACTTCGGGCAAAATGCGTGGCTTTTACCAACTCCTTGCCCACACTGGGCACAGGACAGCTTCAGGCGGGTCTTGAGGTGTATGATGGTAATGGTGCTTTGTGTAAAATCTATATCGTCGACTTTCAAAGCCAGAGCTTCAGAGACACGGCATCCCAGGTGAAACAAGAGCCTGATAAATATCCGGTCCCTCAGATTGGTGGCAGCTTTTTCGAGGCGCTCTACTTCACTAGCTTCCAGATAGGCTTTGGTCATTTCTTAACCCCCAGTAAACCAGCGGTAGCTGTTCTCACCGGGTTCGTTGATCGTAAGTAATATGACCCCAGCCCGTTCGGGACAAGTTGAATAGGTCGGTAAGCGAACTCGAGACAACCTAAGGCTACCTCACCGTTAAGGGACAGAGGTGCACTAGGCATCCTGAAGCGGAGACCACCGTTGGGGCTTACTTCGAGGTACGCCTCTAGCGAGTTTTCGGTAGATGAAACTCCCTCCCAGGGCGGACTCTGCGCCATGGCTCACTCCTCCCGCCTCAGGGGAGTGTTAACTATGGCGAGTTCAAAGAAGGTCTCAACCTTTTGGTGTGGAAAAGTTATGATTGGTGGGCCATTGTGGACTCGAACCACAGACCCCGGTCTTATCAGGACCGTGCTCTAACCAACTGAGCTAATGGCCCTGGGTAGTGAAAATATAGCCTTTGTGGAAAGCGACTGTCAAGGCTATTTAACCATGGACAAGAATATTCCAGCAACCACTGAGGTAGCGATGGCACCCGCCATGTTAGGCCCCATGGCATGCATCAGCAAGAAGTTTCTGGGGTTCGCCTTTTGCCCCTGTGTCTGAGCAACCCTAGCTGCCATAGGAACGGCAGAAACGCCAGCAGCACCGATTAACGGGTTTATCTTCTCTTTTAAGAATAAATTGGCTATTTGCGCTCCCCAGATGCCACCAGCAGTACTAAAGGCAAAGGCTAGTGCAGCCAGGCCAATGATTATCAAAGTCTTGTGACTCAAAAATACCGCCGCTGGCATCAGTGCCCCAACAGACAGCCCCAACAAAAATGTTAGTACATCTACGAATACGCCGCCTGCTGATGCTGCTAACCTATCAGTAACGCCGGTAACAGAAAGTAAATTACCAAACATGAGCATGCCGATAAGAGGTGCAGAGGCAGGGACGAATAAAGCAGCCACCACAAAGACGGCTATGGGGAATATGACCTTCTCTAACCTGGAAACCTCCCGTATCTGAGGCTTCATATATATTTGCCGCTCTTTCTTCGTGGTAAGCAGCCTTATCACCGGTGGCTGGAGTATGGGCACCAGAGCCATGTAAGAATAAGCTACCAGAGTGATAGGGCCCAGCAACTGGGGTGCTTTAGCTACGGTAAGGTAAACCGTAGGGGGGCCATCGGAGCCCCCGATAATACCGATGCAGACGGCTTCCTTTATGCTGAACCATCCTGTAAGGTAAGCAATAAGGAATACAACGAAAACTCCTAGCTGTGCTGTAGCCCCAAACATAAAGGACAAGGGACGGGCTATAGCCGGGGAGAAATCCGCTATAGCACCGAGACCGAGGAATATAAGTAGGGGGATCATCTCGCTCTCCACCCCGTACTGGTAAAGTAAGTTCAAGGGTCCTATTTTCCCTTCAGCTATCTCTTTCAGTCCGCCTGATGCCGGCAGTGGGACAGCGCCGGGTTCTGCTGGGGCATAGACCATTAATCCTGTAAGAGGTATATTGACCATCATTATGCCTAGACCTATGGGCACTAATAAAAAAGGCTCCATCTTCTTGGCTATGCCAAGATAGATGAGCCCAGCACCGATGAAAAGCATAAGGAAGTTGCCCCAGGTTAACCCGCCAAAAGCCATCTGATATAAGCCAAACATCTTAAGTTTGTACCTCGAACAACTAAAATCAGTCCTTATCCCTTGGGGCTCTTCTTCGTATCACGAATCCTATCAGCCAGATTACGATACAGAGAATCGCCAAGATGATGAGAGTAGAGCCAAAACCACCGCCAGCGATTTTCGCGATTAGTCCCCAGTCTATCATCTCAGCGTCATTCCCTTTCCTGCCATAGAAGAGCCGCGGTACGCTTTATGACTTCGTAACCAAAACCGCGGTAGGCAAGGCAACTTGATAGACGTCGGTAAAAGTCCGGATACTCCAGATGGGCGAGGGCATGCATACGGCCAGAACCCAGCTTATAAGCAATCTGCTCGTCGTCTATGTCCTCGGTTACTTGTTCAACGATTTCCGCAGCTACTTTTTTGTCTCTTAATTCCTTCTTTATTAACCTTTTGCTCTTAGGCCTGAAGGACAGGCGGTTATCCTTCCAGAACTGGGCGAAGG
Organism: Dehalococcoidia bacterium; assembly: GCA_034414335.1. Lineage (GTDB taxonomy): Bacteria > Chloroflexota > Dehalococcoidia > GIF9 > AB-539-J10 > RBG-13-51-36. The sequence continues at coordinate 10,942 of DAOUMB010000183.1, read as the reverse complement.
CAAAGTCATCGCTCAAATTTTGCTCCCTGAGTTTGGCAATTGTTTTTCCTACCACTTCCTCGGCAAAGCCGCGCCGGTGAAGCCATTGTCTGATTTCTGCTTCGCTACGCGGGCGATAACTGAGATAACGGTAGGCGGCATCAAGACAGTCCTGCACAGAACTACTGTTTGCCAACCGGCTTTTTCCTAGTTATATCAGTCTTCTTGTGTAGATGGTTCTCGACCTTCTCCAAGAGGGATGCTGGGAATATCTGCTGAAGCTCTTAATTTGTTTTCCAGTTGCGAAGCAAGCTCAGGGTGCTGTCTCAGGTAATCTTTGGCATTTTCTCTGCCCTGCCCTAATTTTGTGTCGCCATAAGTAAAGAAGGCGCCAGCTTTCTTCACCGCGCCTGTCGCCACCCCAAGGTCGACCAAATTCCCCTCCCTGCTTATCCCATGGTTAAACATAATATCGAATTCAGCGCTTCGAAAGGGAGGGGCCACCTTATTCTTAACCACTCTGGCTCTTACCTTGGTGCCTACTATTTCTGTGCCCAGCTTAATGGAATCACCCCGCCTCAAGTCTATCCTCACCGAACTATAGAACTTAAGCGCCCTTCCTCCAGGGGTTACCTCAGGATTACCGAAAATAATACCTACTTTTTCTCGTAACTGGTTAATAAAAATAACCGCTACTTTAGACCTGCCGATGGCGGCACTCAGTTTTCTCAGCGCTTGGGACATCAATCTTGCCTGTAAACCAACATGGGCATCGCCCATCTCGCCTTCTATCTCTGCTCTGGGAACTAAGGCGGCTACACTATCGATGACTATCACATCTACAGCACCGCTTCTCACCAAGGTTTCAGCAATTTCCAGAGCTTGCTCGCCGGTATCAGGTTGGGAGATAAGTAAATCAGCTAGTTTAATACCGCAGTGAGCGGCATAGGTAGGGTCAAAAGCATGTTCAGCATCGATGTACGCTGCAATGCCGCCGGCGTTTTGAGCTTCAGCGATTATATGCTGGGCAAGTGTAGTCTTACCTGAAGACTCAGAGCCAAATATCTCGGTAACTCGCCCTCGAGGTATGCCACCTACCCCCAAAGCCAAATCAAGAGCCAATGCCCCAGTTGGAATGGCATCTCCAGGCACTCTAACAGGGGCTTCGCCTAGCTTCATAATTGAGCCTTTGCCGTATTGCCTCTCGATTTGCTCAATAGCTAATTCTACTGCTTTCTCTTTCTCACTAGCCATTTCTTGGCCATTATACCATAGCGGCTATAGCCCAAGCAATGAAGAACCAGTTAGGGCAGGAGCCTGAGGGAAGCTTTTGAAAGAATAGGTGCTTCCTCTCAAAGAGCTATATAGTTTTAAATGTATTTTAACTTCTAAGGCATAAGCATGTGAGCCTCTAACCAATCAGTTGCAGGAACTACCCTACCACCTTGTATCTCGTATACCCTTGTCATTGGGCTGCCCCTATTGTCCTCCCGGGTATAGGTAACTGGCCTGCCGATATGCTGGGGGTCAAAATCCTTGATGCTATAGAAGGCTTCCTTCACGGCATGACTGTCCAGGTTTTCATAACCCACCTGTTCAATAGCTAACTTTATAGCTTCAATAGTCACAGGTCCATATTGTAGCGTGCAGGCAACACCACCCTGCGTGTCTAGCCTTCCCTCACGCTGCCTGAATATATCATACACAATCGGTACCTCCTCGTACCAGGGAAAATTCTTCACTTGGAAGAAACCCTCAGCAGCAGGCCCCATATCAAGCATCTTTACTCCAATGCCATCCTCGGTGGCACCGGCAAAGCGTATCTTGCCTGTAAGCCCCAGCCTCTCAGCATCCCTCAGGATCGGCGGCGATGTTTCCCAATGGGCCTGCATATAAATGACATCCGCTCCGGCGTTAGCTAGCCTCAACAACTGAGGAGAGGCATCCAGAGGCACATAGGGAATACTTTCAAAGGGCAGCATTTCTATGCCTAGGCTCTTAGCATACGCTGTTCCCATCACTTCTGCTGCTCTCCCTGTCGCCGTATCCGTGCCCATCATGCCTATTCTGGGGGGGTGGTCCTCATTCCAATTCTCCATAATCCAGTCACAGGCAGCGGCGAATCTCTCCGACTCAGTGCAGAATATGGTGAAAAATTGGCCCGGAGGATACATCAAAACTTCGTCCACGGCCATGAGCATGGCAGCCATGTCATCCCTTTCCAGCCTCGTCTTTAACGCATATGCTTCGACGGGGCTGGGTATGTGGAAGAATACTACATCGTCGCGCATCCTCTCGTAGATACTAATTGCTTTGGCTGCCTCAAATCCGCTGTCACCCCACTCTAGTTCGACGGTCACTCCGGGTGGGAGCCCCAGTCCTGGAACGCCCACCTCTTTATAGTATGTAAGCCAATCCTCAAAATTCCTCCATCCGGTTTGCATAATGGCAGCGGGACCCCCGGTAAGAGGGGCTATATACCCGATTTTCACCACCTTTTGCTCTTCCACATGCGGTCCGGGAGCACAGGCAGTAATCAGAAGTACGGCTGTCAATGCTATTGCTAGGAGACTAATCCCGAGTTTTTCGCTCTTTAACCATCTGTTTTTCATCTTTCTACCTCCCTTAATATCATTATACAACAGCATGCAAGATGGTTGTCACCCATGACCTCTCTTGCCATAAAAATCATCCTGCAACGCCAATATCGGAATATTTAGCTTATCCTGTACAGCCTTCTTAACCACGGGGGCACGAAGGCTGCTTAGTCGCTTCATATCGATATGCCACCTATTTGTTATCATCTTATTATCCCCTGTGACTTTGTTTCCGCCAGCTATTTCGGTACCCCTTTATACCTGCGCATGCCTATCCCTTCAGTAGCGACTGAGCAACTTTCGTTCCACTAAGGAGTACAGATGAAACTCCGCCTCCGGGTCTTGTCCAATGACCGGTGAGGTAGAGATTTTTGATCGGGCTTTCTCGCGGCGGCTTAACCCAGAACCCCCTAGGGGTATTTGCCCAACCCACAATAGAGCCATCGGTATTTAAGGTATATCTTTCCATCGTCAGCGGGGTAGCTGAATCTTTGACTACGATATGTTGTGACAGGCCGGGAATCAATTTCTCTGCCTTATTAATTAGCGCTTCAGTCATTTTAGCCTTCTCTTGTTTCCAGTCTTTCCCCTTGAGGTGATAAGGTGCGTAAGCAAGGAGGGTTACAATATGCTTATTCTCTGGTGCTATGCTGGGGTCAAGTAATGTGGGAGTTGAAACGACGAGAGGGGACAGAAAAGGAGGCATATCGCCCTCGCAAATAATATCAAATCCCTTGTCAAGGTCGAAGGTCTCAAAGACGTCCGTTTCGAAGTCAGTTATTCCTACCGTCCTGGGGTCTAAATCAAGGCCCAGATATACCACAAAAATAGACGGTCCGACCTCTATTTGCCTCAATTTGGCAACAAAATCAGGCTTTAGTTTATCTTCACCTACAAGGTCAAAGTAGCTCTGTCTTGCCGCAGCATTGGATATTACATAGCTTGCCTTTATTCTTCTCCCATCCTCTGTCTCTACACCAACAGCCTTACCGTCTTCGATGATAATCTTAGTTACTCTGGTTTTGAATTCCAGCTCCCCACCAAACTTCTGCAAACCTTTCGCGAGCGCATCGGCTAATGCTTGCGGCCCTCCCTTGGGCCAGAAACCGCCTTCGGTGAAATGCGCCATTATTAGCCTTGAGCAGAATATAGCGGAGCCCCTGGAGGGGGATACTGCTGCGTCTGTAAGAGAGAGGAAGGAAATAAGCGACTTCAGTTTTTCATTTGTGATATATTCATCAAGTAGCTGTTTAAATGTTTTGTCTCTATACTTCCGTAGAGCAGGACCTGGTGAAGAGACCTTCTCCGTGAAAAGTTCCTTCATGGTATCGAGGAGCTGGGTAATACCCCTTTTTTCTTCAGGAAATTTTTCCAACAATTTGGCGATATACAGAGGCATATCCTTAAATGGAAAGCCAAAGGACTCCCCCGGGAAAACGACCCGCATCAAGGGGTCTAAGTGATAGAATTCTACCTCGTCCTGTAAACCGAGATCAGAAAGGAATTCGTATATTATTCCACCTGGCTCACATCCATTTATACGAAGAACTCCGGCACTAAATTTGAATCCCTTTCTGTTGAAGGATACACAATACCCTCCTGGACTGGTATGTTGCTCAATGACCCTTACTCTCTTTCCCCTCCTGGCTAAAGCTGCTCCACAAGCTAATCCGCCAATCCCGGCTCCTATCACTATCGCATCGTAGTCCTTTGTGGACGAATCTTTAGTCATATCGCCCCCCTCGTTTTCATAGAACTTGACTTGCCAATCCCGGCGCTAAGCCGGTCTCCTTCCCTCTTTGTCCGCATCCCTAGGCCCAGAAAGGCCGCGTCTCACGCTTGGGGGTATCGCCATCTTTGCCATCCAACCGCCATCGATTACCAAGGATGATGCGGTAACATATGCGGAATCATCGGATGCCAAGTAGAGAGCAGCTCGAGCAACATCCTCTGCTTCCCCCGCTCTTCTTAGAGGTATAAAGTCCGCCTGAACCGGCAGGCCTTCGTATTCTGTCATTGGCGTTCTAATCATACCTGGGCAAATACAATTGACACGAATGTTCCAGTCGGCATACTCTAGAGCCACTGCTTTAGTTAATTGAATGACGCCGCCCTTTGAGGCGCCATAAGCAGCCAGATCTGCTGGAGCGATGAAGCCCGTAATAGAGGCAGTATTGACGATGACGCCTCCACCCTGGTTAAGCATCACAGGGATGGCATATTTCGAACCTAGAAAGACGCCTTTAAGGTTAGTGTCAAGGACAAGGTCCCAATTCTCCTCTGTGGCCTTCGCCGTAGTGGCAATTGCGCCCGTAATACCAGCGTTATTGAAAAGGATATCTATCCGCCCATATGTTTCCACAGTTGTCTTGACCATCCTTTCCACATCGGGTGCTTTAGAAACATCAACCTCAATAAAAATAGCCTCGCCCCCAGCCTCTTTGATCAGCCTGACTGTTTCTTGCCCTCCTTCCGGAACATAGTCGGCGATAGCTACCTTACTACCTTCCTTGGCAAAGAGAAGGGCGGTGGCTCGGCCGATTCCAGATGCAGCCCCCGTGATCAAAGCCACCTTGCCATCTAGTTTACCCATTTTTATTGCCTCCTCTATTTACATATAATGGGATTTCCCGTTTCAACTCATGTGGAATGTTCCCGAGTAAAGGTTAGCTCCTCTATTGGCTCCATTTCCTCTTCCCTTCTTCAAAACCGCAAAACCTGAAGAGTTGTGTATATATCGTTTATCTCCCTGCAACACGGATGTTCACTTTAAGAGATGTCACACCGTACTATCCCAAAACTCCTGAAGCGCTGCAAAGGCTGGCCCTTATATTTGTCCTTTATGTCTGTTTAGCCCCACCTTGTATCTACAAATTTCTTGTAGTCCTCAGGGAGTGTGCCCTTAGCCAGGAATTCTATCTTGTCCATCCTGAGTTTGAATACATCCTGGCAACTTTTAGTGGCGGCTTCAGATAGCGCCTTGCGATCGACACCGGGCTCAACCTCGAGGTTTAAGGTTATCCTGTCCCTGTGTTCCTCCAATCGAAGCACCATCTGATACTTCGACACTCCAGAGACCTTGGACATAGCCTCATCCAGCTCCCTCTGATGGACAAACTGCCCCTTAACCCTGATATGCTCACCAACCATGCCCAGAATGCGGGTTATCTTCGGTGCCGTTCTGCCGCAGGGACAGGGCTCATCGGTATAAGAGGCCAGGTCGCCGGTGCCGAAGCGGACCAGGGGGTAAACGTCGTCGAAGACGGTTACTACCACTTCTCCTGGTTCCTGGGGACCAACTTGCTTCCCTGTGCTCGGATCGACTATCTCAATCAGACACGCCTCATCATCGTAGTGGTAACCTAGACCTAAGCCACAATCATAAGCTACAGACCCAAGGTCAGCAGTGCCATAACCATCCCCTACCTTAAGACCATAATCCTCTTCAAAGCTTTTCCTCAATACTTGAATGTGTCGCTCGCCTCCACCAGTGACATATTTAAGGTTGAAATCCCTTCGGACGTCATACCCCATCTCCTCTGCCTTCTTCAGGACGGTCATAACAAAGCTGGGGAAGCTGAACATAGCAGTGGCCTTCAGGTCATGCAGAAGTTTTACCTGAAGCTCAGTCTGCCCTACCCCGGCGGGGACTACTGTACACCCTATTAAATCTAAGGCATCGGTCAAAAACAAGCCAGCAGGAACCAAGTGGTACATCGTGGAGACAAGCACTACATCGCCCGGCTTAGGCCAGCCTTCTCTAAAAAAACCCTTCGCTGCAAGCTTTACCCGTTCCAGCCCCCAGGCATCGTAGATAGGACCAGGGGAGACATAAATCCTGTTCAGGCTACTAATGGGCACAGCCAGGAATCCCCCAAAGGGAGGATTCGCCTGCTGTAGCTTTACAAGCTCGTCTTTTGTTGTCACTGGCAACTTCTCCAGGTCCTTTACGGTGCGAATCTCGGAAGGTGACACCCCAGCCTTATCGAACTTCTCTTTTATGGCCGGAGCATTCTTGTAGGCAAATTGCACTTGCTCCGCCAGTCTTTGATTAAGCCACCTCTCTCTCTCCTCCGGAGCCATCCTCACCTTGGATTCGTCCCTCAGGGATGCCAACTCTTCAGCGCTCAGCCGACTCAACATTGTCTACCTCCTTTAATATGTTTCTTATTCTGTATTCCCCTGATACCATTATAACATTAGCTCGGTCATCATCAAGGTGAAATGGTGTTCCCTTTTCCACTTCTAATCAGATTTGACGTCCAACATCATATCCCCCTGCTATAGCTGCCAATACCGTACCCTGGTCTCTACCGGCAAAGCCCTTAGCATCCCCCACCACATGGGTCTCAATCCCTTTCCTCTCCGCAATTTCGGCCAGGAATATGTTTGGTCGTCTGTCGCCGGCCAATACGATGGTATCGATTTCCGGTAGTTTTCCTCTTCCGCTGCCATTCACCATCCAGACTTCATCCACAGGCAAAATCTCGATCCTCTGGACCATTTTGTGTCTTTTCACACCTTTGCTTATTATTCTTCCCATTAGATAATGTCTATCGCTAGAAGCCATTTTTTCTGCAAAGTGTGCCCCTTTTTCAACTACATAGACTTTCCTGTCGCTTTCTGACAGGTAATCCGCCACTTGAAGCCCAATTTGGTCTCCCCCGATAACCAGGATATTACCTCCCGTCAATCTTTCTTCCTCGAGGAGCTCATCCACCATTAATACCTCTATGTCCTTTATATTGTCCAGACCCTTGATAAACCCTAGTGGTACCTCGGGCAAGCTCCCTGTTGCTATCACGAGCACGTCAGGGCTGATTTGGTGTAATAACCCTTGATCAACTGGGGTATTCAGATGAATTCCCACTCCCAGTCTGTTAAGTTGCCTCTCATACCACGGGATGATGTCTCCTATTTCTTCTCTCTTGGGCATTTTGGCAGCCAGTCTAAGTTGTCCCCCTATCCATCCCCTACTCTCGCACAAAATGACCTTATGCCCGGCGAAGGCCGCCCTCCTGGCTGTTTCCAGTCCGGCGCACCCTGCCCCGGCAACCAAGACCTTCCTCGCCGTAGCTTTTTTCTCACCTTCTATGTCCTTTATGAGGTATTCTCTGCCTACCCTTGGATTTACAGTACAGCTCGCCTCTCCCTGTCTCAATATTCCCTCGATGCACCCCAGGCACTCCGCCAAGCACAACCTTATTTCCGCCGTTTCTCCCTTTCTTGCCTTCTCAACCATGTCAGGATCGGCTAATTGGGCTCTGCCCATGGCAACAAGGTCTGCCTTGCCCTCCATGATTATCTTGTCGGCCATAATTGGATTCTTGATTCTTTCCACTGTTATCACCGGAATAGAAACATGTTTCTTGACTTCCTCGCTGAAGTGAACAAAGGCGCCCTGAACCTCATACATGGGCGCTATGTTGACGTGGAGGCTACCGTAATAAGATGCACCGATTGTTATGTTTAAGTAGTCGATGCTATCCCTCTCCAGTATGGGAGCTAATCTGCATAAGTCGGCTAGATTACATCCCCCCTCCCCTATAAGGTCATCTCCATTCAGTCGCACGCCTACAGGGATCTTATCACCAACCTTTTCTCTTACCCCATGTATGACCTCAAGCAAAAACCTTATCCTGTTATCGAAACTACTCCCGTACTCATCAGTCCTTCTGTTGTAGTAAGGCGTAAGGAATTCGTTTATCAGGTATGAATGTGCGGCATGGATTTCCACAAAATCAAACCCCACCCTTACACATCGTTCGGCTGCTGCTCCGAAGGCTTCCACATACTCCTTTATTTCTTCTTTGCTGATTTCCCTTACTGGGAGGCCTGCCTGGACCATTTCCGGAATCACCGAAGGACAAACGCTTGGCTGGGGAAGATGTGTCAGGCCGCCGTGGTTAATCTGTTGTCCAAATTTGATGTCATACCTATGTACTGCTTTTACCATCTCTTGCAGGCTGGGAAGAACCCTCTCGTCCCAAAGGTGCACCTGATTCATTACTGGTAAGCCTAGAGGATGTATTTGTGCAGAGCCCGCTATAATCATGCCCGGTCGGCTCCGTGCCCTTTCGACGAGGAATTCGGTGAGTTGAGAGGTTACGCAGCCCTCTTCGTCTATGCCAAAGCCGGGGTCCATGGCAGGCATCACAATCCTGTTCTCCACTTCCATCGAACCTATTCTCACCGGTTGGAAAAGATACTTCAATCTTGCCAAGGTTCTCTTCCTCTTCTACCGAGCTCAGATGTGCTCATTTTAGCTGTCTATTAAGCACTCAGGCAAGAGGGTTAATAGATTCAGGAGTCCTTCTCATTACTGAGCTTTGCCTCGCGACTGCGCCTTTGGTGAATAAAAGGAATTGCCCAGGCGATGCCACCTAGAAGCAAAGCCTCCGCAGCTATAGCCCCGCCTCCAATTATGGCAACGTCTTGCCAGAAGCCAGGGGGGAATAACATAATGAGGTAGTCTCGGCTCGGGTCAAGCATCCAGTAAGGATTGCTGAAGCTGATGCGGTGAAACTGGATAAACAGCCATTGGAAGTTGAAAATGGAGGCAATGCCGAACACAGCTATGAGACCCAAGGTAAGGATACCCCCCCGAGTTATTCCTTTAGCTAAATCTTGCCAGCGACCTCTCTTCCATAGCAGAAAGAGCAAAGCGTAAATAGTGACATAGGCAAGAACTATCTCCTGTACAAGATAATCCAGCCGAAGCAGTCCCTTTACATCCTTGAGATGAATAAGTTCGTAGTCGTGAAATAGCTCGAATTCCCTTCCGTCTTTGACTACCTCTATTTGGGGCGTTTCCACCCTGGAATTGAAATAGTCAATGAGCCTCTTTGCCACTTGGCTTAGCTGTGACTCGTCTATCCCCGTAGCTTCGCTTATCTCATATTTGTTAAAACCATATTCATAAATATGTGTGCTGTTAACTAGCAGACGGACGGTGCTGGTAAGAAGCAAAAGAGGGAAACAAATTATGAATAGCCAATAGAGGACCCTGGTCATTTTCGCCCTTCAAAATGGTTTCCTGCTCATATTTCGAATCCCCATTTTACCTAACCTTCTGGATCTTCTGAGCCATATCGTCCAACAGTTCCGCCGGAGCTAATTTAAAGGACGACATCATGCTGGCAAATAACTTAGTAACGGGGTCATCTCTCTTTGAGGGTTGCAGTATGATATGAGCATGCGAGATTCGTTGACCACGAATAAATATAGTAACAAAATCGGGATTGTAGGCCTTCTTGAGTTTTCTGGCCATTACCTTGGCAGTGACAAACAGGTGCCCGGCCTCTTCGTCCTCCAAATCATAGAAGTATGCAACGTGTCTTTTGGGAATCACTAAGCAACGACCGGGGACGAAATCTCCTTTATCGGAGACAACCTGGGCAATATCGAGAATGCATAAGGTCGTCTCATCTTCATAAATCTTTCGGGCGCTTCCCTCTCCTTCTATGATCTTACAGAAGATACATTCTTCGCTCACTTTCTACCTCCTAGATTCTCTTCTGGTTAATAACAAAGCTCACTTGATTTTACACTCTAAGTCAGTGAATTGCCATTCTGGCGATTCTGCAGGCAAGGACTTGTCGCTGTGGGAGCATGGGGTAAAAACTATTATACTGTAGTCTGGCTGCCTGTAGGAATTCACTCGCTTTCCCATCTAGGATGAGTGGGATCTTGATGGCGCCTCCTGATTTATGCTGCATCTTATTGGATGGGTTGAAGAACCGATTGGAGACAGCGTCACCGCCACGAAGCCACCGATGACCTGTGACTCTGCCGCCCCTAGAGGCAAGGGAGGCCCTCACTTAATCAGTGGACGATTGACGATGGGCCAGCAATGGTCTCGGGGATAAACTCCGGCGGTCTGACCAGTTCCATTGTTATTGCCTCTGGCCCACATTTGAGAGCGCATAAGCCACAGCCGACACAGTTATCGGGATTGATGACAGCCCTGGGTATGTCGGAACCAGGAAGGTCTTTCATCTCAATGGCATCGAAGAAGCATCGCTGCACACATTCTTCGCAGCCGTTGCAAGTCTCGCTATCGACTTTCGCCCGGAACCGACTGGGAGCAAGGACTTGATGAATATTGCCGGCTCGAATCGTCGGGTTCAGAACCAGACAGGCACAGCGGTCGCAGTAGCAAATGAACTCCAAGGCCTCCATGGGGGAGACATTGGTCACCGTGGGCACCAGACCTGCCTCCGCAGCCTTCATAGAAATGGCGATAGCCTCATCTGCCGAAATTTTCCTACCGCTGCTGCGGTATAGATCGTATTCCGCCCTCCTGCCAAATTGTGTGCAGGTTTCGGTGGGGTGGTCACATCTCTTCGCTCCTACCCGGCAGCAAC
>DAOUMB010000182.1:0-6176 GCA_034414335.1 Dehalococcoidia bacterium | reverse complement strand
ATAGAGCACAGATTGCCTCATATCCTTGGTCACTAGGCAGAGAGAAGACAGGAGTCTTTCTGGGAAACTACGTTGTCAATTCTCTGAACGGAGAGCCAGTGCCTATCTGGATTACTGATTATGTATTACCAACTTATGGCACTGGAGCAGTGATGGCAGTTCCTGCTCATGATGAACGAGACTTTGAATTTGCCAGGAAGTTTAAGTTACCTGTGCGTACGGTTATTGCTCCTCCGGGTTGGTCAGGTGGGGAATTGACAGAGGCATATACTGAGTCAGGCACAATGGTCAATTCTGGGGAGTTTAGCGGTCTGCCTAGTGACCAAGGATATGAGGCAATCTGTGCTCTATTAGAGAAAAAGGGATGGGGCAAGCGGACGGTTATTTATCGGCTTCGCGATTGGCTTATCTCCAGGCAAAGGTATTGGGGAGCACCCATACCCATGGTTTATTGTGATAAATGTGGCATAGTCCCTGTGCCTGAGGAGGATTTACCTGTTTTGCTTCCTCTTGATGCTGAATTTAAACCTACCGGGGAATCTCCTCTGAAATATTGCCAGTCATTCGTCAATACTACCTGTCCTAAATGTTCTGGGCCAGCACGAAGGGAAACTGATACTATGGATACTTTTATGTGTTCCTCCTGGTATTTCTTGAGGTACACCAGTCCCAAAACTTGGGATGCTCCTTTCGATGCTGCCAAAGTAAAGTATTGGCTACCTGTGGATTTGTATACTGGTGGTGCCGAGCACGCAGTTATGCACCTCTTCTACGCTCGTTTTTTCATCAAGGCATTGAGGGACATGGGCCTGCTTGACTTTGATGAGCCCTTTATTCGACTATTCAATCAGGGAACCATAATTTACCGCGGTGACAAGATGAGCAAATCCAGAGGCAATGTAATTGCCCCTGATGAATATGTGGTTGAATTAGGAGCCGATGCCGTTCGTGGGTATCTAATGTTTATTGGCCCCTGGGAGCTAGGGGGGGAATGGAATGATAGTGGCATTGTGGGCATTAGCCGCTGGCTAAACCGAGTGTGGAGCCTGGTGACGGAGCCATATAGCTGGGATGCGAAAGTAAATCCAACTATCCAACAAGAATTAGAGCGTGTGCACTTACGCATTACCCACCAAATTATCAGGAAGGTAACTGATGATTTGGAAAGGTTCAAATTTAATACTATGGTAGCGAAACTCATGGGATTTACCGGCCATCTACTTAAGGCTAAAGAGGCAAGAACTGTTTCTCCTCAGGTGTGGAATGAATCGATAGATACCCTGTTATTGTTGCTAGCTCCTTCTGCTCCTCATCTCGCCGAGGAATTATGGACTATGACTGGGCATCCTTACAGTATCCACAACGAATCATGGCCCAGGTATGACGAGGAGCTTGCCAAGGAAGAAGAGATTACCTTAGTCATTCAGGTCAATGGCAAACTCCGCGATAAGGTGCTTGTGCCCGCTTCTATAAGTGAATTTGAGGCTAAAGAGTTGGCGTTGAGTCGGGAGCGAGTGAAGGCTTATATTGATGGCAAAAAACTGAGCAATGTTATTTATGTCCCCAGACGGGTGGTGAATATTGTGATAGCATCGTGATGGGAACATGACGAACTTGGAGGAAAAATGAGGATAACCTTTATTGGTGGTGGAGCTATGGGGGAGGCGATAGTCAAGAGTCTTTTGACCAAAAAGATAGCTGTGTCACAGGATATAGTGGTTAGTGATGTCAGCCCAGCGCGGCGTGAATTGTTGAGCAAGGAATATGGAGTCAGCACTTTAGCTGATAATAGAAGGGCTGTGGAGAATGCTGACTTGATTATCCTGGCAGTGAAGTCTCAGAATCTACCTCAGGTAGTGGGGGAGATAAAAGGCCTATCGCCCAAACAGTTAGTGCTATCTATAGTAGCTGGTGCTACCTTGTCCAGTTTATGCCAAGGTTTAAACCATTCTTTCGTAATTCGAGCTATGCCTAATATGCCAGCGCAAATTGGCGAGGGAATGACTGTCTGGGCAGCGACTGCTGAGACCGAGCAGAAGCAAAAAGAGTTAGCTCAGACTGTACTTGGTGCTTTGGGTAAAGAAATTTATGTTACTGATGAAAAATATTTAAGTATGGCCACGGCCTTAAGTGGCAGCGGCCCAGCTTATGTTTTTCTTTTTGTCGAGACACTCGTTGATGCTGGTGTGCATATTGGCTTGCCACGGGATATGGCTCAAAAATTAGTTATACAAACTATGCTTGGCTCTATTTGCACCGTTGAAAAGACGGGCAAACACCCTGCTGATTTGAGGAACATGGTTACTTCGCCAGGGGGAACTACCACCGAGGCGCTTCTTCAATTAGAAAGGGGGGGATTCCGGTCTCTTCTTCTTGAGGCTGTGGCGGCTGCTTATAAAAAAGCTGAACACTTCTAGGAATTGTGTAAAGTGGATTCGCCTTTCGAATATCGCAATTGCCCCGGTTGTGGGCGAAATGATTTTGAGGTGCTTTTTGAGTCCAATATGGAAGATGGCGATTTCCGAGAAGCGGTGGAGACTGTTTATATGATACCCGGGGGCAAATATGGGAGACACGTTAAATGCCGGAATTGTCAGCTCATATATGTAAATCCTATTGAGAAAGCAAGCAAAATTAACGAAGATTACTTCCAAATGGCAAGTACTGATGCCTCTATTATTCGAGAAAGTCGTTTAAGTGCTACTGAATCACAATTAGGATTAGTTAAGCGATACAAGAATGGCACAAGTCTTTTGGATATAGGCTGTGGTGAAGGTTTCTTTCTCTTTAATGCTTCCAGAGCCGGCTATAGTACTAAAGGAATTGAATTATCCCAAGATGCGGCAGCATATGCGAGGAGAGAATTTGGCTTGGATGTAGAAGCAAAGCCCTTTGAGGAATTGCGCTTTCCCGAAAACTATTTCGATGTAATTACTTTATGGCAAGTTTTAGAACACGTGCCATATCCGCGCTTGATTCTCGAAGAAGTCCATAGGATACTTAAGCCTGGGGGGTTGGTAGCAATGTCAACCCCGGATATTGGAGGCATACCGGCAAGAATCTTCGGAAGAAGGTGGTGGAATATAAGGAGGCTGCATATCAACCAATTTACCACGAGGACTATTACGAGTATTCTCAAGGATATTGGGTTCAAAAATATGTCTTCTGTCTCTTATAGGGAATCCATAAGTTTGCTTATGCTATTTATACCAATATTGAAATATCTTAAATTGTATGAGCCGTCAAGAGATTTGTTCCACCCTAGCTCTGTTTTGGGTAAGGTTATGCATAAAGTGAAGTTGGCATATCCCTCAAAACTGGATAACTGTACAGTAATTGGTTTCAAATAGGAGGATAATAAATGGCAAATCTTTCTCCATTGCAAGGAATTAAGTTCGTCACAAGGGGAGTGCATAGCTATATAACTAATCATCCCTTAGTGGTTTCTTATGAAGTAACGCTTTCCTGCAACTGTAATTGCCATCACTGTGACCTTGGGGGGGTAATAAAAGATGAAAAGCAAATTAAACCAGAGGAGTATGGAGACTTAACTCAACGCTTGAGGCCAATTGTAGTGCAAATTTCTGGTGGTGAGCCACTTCTACGTAAGGATATAGCAGAGATAGTCAAGGCTATCAAGCAATCTGACGGCTTACCATACGTGATACTTGTCACCAATGGAGTGCTGCTAAACGAGAGTAATTATCTGCAACTACGTGAAGCTGGGGTGAATCAATTTTCCGTGTCACTTGACTTCCCTGATGAGCGGCATGATGAGTTTCGACGACGGCCGGGTCTCTACAAACGTTTGGAGCAAAGGCTCCCCCAGCTAGCAAAGCTTGGCTTCCGTGATATTATCTTGAACACAGCCATAACTCAAGCCAACCTTGGGGAGATATTAACTTTGGCAAAGAAGGCAGCTGAGTGGAATGTAGCCATATCATATAGTGCATATACTGCGCTAAGAACAGGTAATAGGGACTATTGCATCAATAATGGAGAGGATTTGGAAATTTTACGCCAAGCCATTAACGAACTTATAATATTAAGAGAACGAAACAATTATATAGCTAACCCTGAAGCTGTACTTCTAGACACCCTGAAATTTCTCGAACAAGGATACATGCCAAATTGTAAGGCGGGCATAAGATTTCTTGTCGTAATGCCTGATGGAAGTCTTGTCCCATGTTCATTGCATCGTAGCAAATACTCCACCAGAAAAGAGATGATAGAAAATTTCTCCCGCACTAACCAATGTGGTGATTGTTACGTCGCCATAAGGTCATATAGCGAGCTATCAATTTTGAGTCAGATGAAAAATATTCCTAAGTACAGCAAGCGGCTTTTCGCCTGAGATATTTAATGAGCTTTATTTTAAGTGGCGGCTGGAGTTTCGCCTGGATGTAGCTTCTGCCACTTCTCCAGAAGCTGCTCTCGTGTTTCTTTGTGGTCAGGATCAGGAACGCAGCAATCCACAGGACAAACCTCAGCACACTTCTGTGTATCGAACCAGCCGACACATTCAGTGCATTTATCAGGGTTAATAACGTAGAGTTCTTCTCCCTCAGTTATGGCCTCATTTTTGCATTCTGGTTCGCAGGCACCACAGCTAATGCACTCCTCAGTGATCTTGTACGCCATTGCTCTATTACCTCCTTAATTTTCTGGCTCTTAATTTTACACTTTGCCCTTACCCGTCGCAAGCTTAGAAGGCAGGGAAAACCTATCCTTCAGAGCTACAGCCACGTGATTGGGAACCATGCCTTCGAGGCGGCCTCCTAGCTTAGCTACTTCCTTGATCAAGCTAGAGCTAAGAAATTGATATTGAGAACTGGTCATCAAGCAAAGTAGCTCAATGTCTGGCGCTAGCTTTTTGTTCATCAGCGCCATTTCAAATTCCCGTTCGAAGTCAGAATTTGCTCTCAAACCGCGAATCATAACCTTTGCTCCTACCTGCTGTATGAAATCCACGGTGAGCCCTTTAAAAGATTTGACATGGACGTTGGGCAATCCAGTTGTCGCCTCTTCCACTAACCTTACCCTTTGTTCTAGGGAGAAAAGCGGCTGTTTATCAGGATTCTCATAGATACCAACGATTAATTCATCGACCAGAGTTGCTGCTCGTTCGATGATGTCCATGTGGCCACAAGTAGGAGGGTCAAAGGTACCTGGATAAACTGCTACTGTTACTGCCATAGTCAATCTCCTCTTTGATATATGAAAATAAAAGTATCACCATAGCGGCGTTGCTTAGTAAGATGTAGTCCATCATAGGTGGAGTTTAAGGGGAAGCGGTTTGCGTGACAAAGCACGATTGTAGAGTTTTCCCCTAGCAAATTTGACTTAGCTAGATTTGTTAATAAATTATTTGTAGAAGGGTCAGAGTAGGGTGGATCTATGAAGATAATGTCATAATTATTGTTAAGGAAGGCAAGCGCTTTGCTCACATTACAGCAGTAAATATGAGTTCGGTGCAGTTCCCCTATTTTCTCCAAGTTGGTTCTGATAATATCACAGCAACTTTTCCTGTTGTCAACAAAATCGACCCATTCTGCCCTACGGCTTAGGGCCTCGATACCCAGAGCGCCACTGCCGGCGTATAAGTCAAGAACCCGGCGCCAATTGATAGTTATATTCTCCAGAAGAGAGAATATAGCTTGCCTTACCATGCTGGTCGTTGGTCTAATAGAGTGGCTTGGTAGAGTTCTTAACTGAGTTCCCTTGGCTTTACCACCAGTGACCCGCATTTCATTCACCCTTAATAATATTTTTTAGTATTATAGGATGGTTTTACTATTTAGTTCAAGTAGGCCGGGCTTGTTGACTAGAAGATTAGCATGCTCTATACTTTAAATTAAACTGGAACGAAGGTCGAAATGAGCAGCGGATTTGAAAGATTTTCTGAAGGAGCTCGTAGAGTGTTAACTCGGGCTCAGGGGGAAGCACAGCGCCTGGGCCACAGTTATATCGATACTGAGCACATATTATTGGGTATAGCGGGGGAAGAGTCAGGAATTGCGGCCAAAGTTTTGAATAATTTAGGTATCTCGATGAGTAAGATACAGGCAGCTGTAGAATTTGTGATTGGAAAAGGAGAGAGTCGATCTACCAGCGGAGAGGTTGACCTTGCTCCCCGGGCGAAAAGAGCCATCGAATTTGCCGTAGATGAGGCTCGC
>DAOUMB010000181.1:0-10888 GCA_034414335.1 Dehalococcoidia bacterium | reverse complement strand
GGCCTAAACTGCCAGGACAATCGGGCCATTTTTCCAGCATGGCTTGCCCCGATTTGGTCTCTGGGCTGGGGCTGGGGACACAGTTGGCCCCCCAGGTCTCCATCGCGATGCGGCGATATGGCTTCTGGTGGTAGCTAATACTAACCATAAACACCTTGATCTCTAGACCGAAGAATGCCCCGGCCAAACTCAGTGCGCTACCCCACTGTCCGGCGCCGGTCTCAGTACTTAAGCCCTTGAGGCCTTCTTTCTTGGCATAGTATGCCTGAGCTGTTGCCGTATTGGGCTTGTGACTGCCAGCCTGGTTTGTCCCTTCATACTTGTAGAAGATTTTGGCCGGTGTATCCAGAGCCTTCTCCAGCCGATATGCCCGATGGAGCACTGTTGGTCTCCAGGTGCGGTAAATCGCCTGCAACTCCTCTGGGATTTCAATATAGCGGTCTTTCCTGTTGAGTTCCTGCTCGGCACACGCCCTGGAGAACAGCCCGGCTGCATCATCTACAGTTGCCGGCTTTCCCGTCCCCGGGTGCAACACGTGTGGCATATCCCCGGGCATATCTGCCATAATGTTGTACCAATGAGTTGGCATATCATTTTGGTCAAGAAAATACATTCCTTTCTCCATTTTGTTCTCCTTTCTATCTCATATTGGGGCTGACTCCGTTAATAATAGCTAGTGCATGTTCACCTCCCAGTTTTTTCTACCATTCTATTAATCCAAAGCCTCTCGTAAGATTGACGCAAAGGCTTTGAGAGAAGAGAAGGTGGTATCTTCCTCCATCAACTGTATGATTCGGCTGCCAACGATGACTCCATTGGCTACCTTGGCAATTCTTCGTGCTTGCTCGGGAGTGGAGACTCCAAAGCCAACACAAAGAGGCTTTTCGGTCCTTGCCCTCACCCTGGCTATGAAGCTTTCCAATTCCTCGGGTAGTTTATCCCTGGAACCAGTGACGCCGGTAAGGGAGACTAAATAGATAAAGCCGCTTGACCTGCTGGCCACTAGTTCGATGCGTTCTTCGGTGCTAGCCGGGCTGAGAAGATAAATAAGATCGAGCCCATACCTTCTAGTTGATTGTTCCAGCTCCTCTCCTTCCTCGGGTGGCAGGTCAGGTATAATCAACCCGTCAATCCCCACCTCGGCGCACTTCGAGCAAAATTGCTCTAACCCGAACTTCAGCACAGGGTTGTAGTAGGTCATGAACACCAGAGGAATTTCTAATCGCTGCCTTAGCTCTTGAGCCACCTCAAAGCAGACTTTGGGGGTAACGCCTTGCCTGAGCGCTTCGTAGCTTGCTCGCTGGATAGTGGCACCGTCAGCCAGGGGGTCGGAGAAGGGGACGCCTAACTCGATGATGTCACATCCATTGCTGGCGAGAAGAGGCACTACTTTCAAGGTTGTTTCAACACTGGGATAACCTACTGTGACGTAAGGAATGAGGGCAGCATGGCTTGCTTGAGCAAAAACAGAGGCAATGCGGCTCAAAGCTTCACCCCCAGTGCCTTGACTACAATGTCCATGTCTTTATCGCCATGCCCACTTAAGTTGACTACAATAATTTGCTCCTTATGCAGGGAGCCTGCCATTTTGGCGGCGTAGGATATAGCGTGGGCTGGTTCAAGTGCCGGGACAATGCCTTCGGTCTGGCAGAGAAGCTGGAAGGCCTCTAGCGTATCCCTATCATCCACTGCAACGTAGGTGGCACGTCCAATCTTCTTGTAATAACTATGCTCGGGCCCTACTCCGGGGTAATCCAGTCCAGCGGCGATGCTTTGAGTTCCTAGAATCTGCCCGGCATCATCCTGGAGGACATAGGATTTTGTCCCATGCAAAACTCCTACTGTACCGGCAACCAGGGAAGCTGCGTGTTTTCCAGTCTTGATTCCCCTTCCTGCCGCCTCTACCCCGATAAACTTGACGTCTTTATCGTTCACAAAGGGGTGGAAAATCCCGATGGCGTTGCTCCCTCCACCTACACAAGCAATTATATAGTCGGGCAAACGATTGCACTTAGCTAGAATCTGCTCTCTGGCTTCTTTGCCTATGATCGATTGAAAATCGCGCACCATCACCGGGTAAGGATGAGGACCCACTGCCGAGCCCAGAAGGTAATAGGTATTTCTGACGTTAGTCACCCAATCTCTAATGGCCTCATTGATGGCATCTTTCAGTGTTCTGGTACCTGAGGAAACAGGACGAAGCTCTGCACCTAGCAGCTTCATACGGAAGACGTTGAGGGCTTGACGCTGCACATCCTCCTCGCCCATGTAAATAATACAATCCAGCCCCAGCTTGGCACATATTGTGGCAGCAGCTACCCCATGTTGGCCGGCACCGGTCTCAGCGATAATCCTTTGTTTTTTCATTCTCTTGGCGAGGAGGCCCTGCCCCAGGGCATTGTTTATCTTGTGGTCTCCAGTATGAAGCAGGTCTTCCCTCTTGAGGAAGATTTGCGCCCCCCCGCAATGCCTGGTGAGCCTTTCAGCGAAATAAAGTGGTGTTGGCCTTCCCGAATAGTCACGGGACAAAGAATCGAATTCAGCCCAGAAGGACGAATCACGCTTCGCCTGTTTGTAAGCTGCCTCCAGTTCGCCTAAAGCGGGCATAAGAGTTTCAGGCACGAACTTGCCACCAAACTGCTCGAAATAACCCCGGGAATCGGGTAGCTCCTTATCTTCTCTCATCAACTTTCCTTATTGTTTCGATGAACGTTCTTATTTTGGCTATATCCTTGACCCCTCCCATCTCTACCCCAGAGGAAACATCCACTCCCCAGGGCCTTACTGTCTCGATTACCTGAGCTACATTCTTCGGGTCGAGTCCACCGGCGATAATTACCGGAAATCTGTTAGCCACTCGCTGAGCTAAGCTCCAGTCGAAGCTTTCTCCTGTTCCGCCATACTTACCTGCAACCTGGGAATCAAGAAGGGCGATAAAGCTTTTTGGGGGAAGTAATTTATCTCCAGCAGATAGTTCAGCGCAGAGTTCTTCGGAGGATTGTTGACCTACTCGGATTGCCTTGATAACTGGTTTAACAATCTCACGGCAGTATTCCCAGGATTCATCGCCACTTAGCTGGACCCAGTCTAAAGCACAGAAATCGGCGAGCTTATTCACGTCGTAAGCCGGTGTATTGACAAAGACGCCGACTACTTTTGTGGCATTGCTGCTTTTCTTCACTGCACTGGCTATCTCACGTGCCTTGGCGGGAATTACCCGTCGTTTACTGGGAGCAAAGACTAACCCGATAAAATCGGCACCAGCCTCAACCGCTTCTAGAGCATGGGTCTTGTTTCTAATCCCGCAAATTTTGACGCGGGTCATGTTAGCAACTCCTTCATCTTGGCCAGGACATCACCGGCGGCAACCAGAGCCTCGCCAACGAGTATGGCATCGACTCCCCATTTCCCGAGCTTCTCAATATCCTTCAGGCTTTTAATGCCACTCTCGCTAACTACAATTCGCTTTTGGGGAATGAGAGGCCGCAATCGATGGGTTGTATCTATATCCACGGTAAAGGTATTGAGGTCTCGATTATTAATTCCGATGATTTCCGCTTCGCTGAGAACTGCCTTTTCCACCTCGCCTTCGTTGTGCACTTCGACCAGGCATTTTAAACCAAGGCTATGACTCAGTGAGACAAGTTCCTTAAGCTGTTCCTGGCTCAGGATAGCTGCTATCAACAACAAAGCATCAGCACCATAGGCGCGAGACTCATATACTTGATAAGGGTCAAAGACAAAATCTTTTCTCAGCAATGGAAGCTCAACCACCTCTCTGATTGCTGCCAGGTGCTCAATGCTGCCCATAAAATGGTTTGCCTCAGTAAGCACTGAAATGGCAGCAGCGCCGCCTTCAGCATAAGTCTGGGCTAACTTGGTGGGGTTGATGTTGGGGCTTAGCATCCCCCGTGATGGGGAGGCTTGCTTTACTTCAGCAATCAGTCGAATATGGTCGCCTTTCAGGGCCAGGGCGAGGTCAAGCAGCGGCTTCTGCTGAGCAATGCGTTCCTGTAAATAAGCTGCGGTAGCTAGCTTCTTTCTTTGTTCAACCTCTTCCCTTTTTTGGGCGATAATCTTATCCAACATTTCTTTTTCCCGGCTTTCAGCCACCAGTTATCGGCTAACGCCGCATGCTATCTACTAAGTGCTGACTGCTCCTTGTGTAAGCTGTGGCTGAGCTTGATTAGCTCGTCGAGTTTGGCCAGAGCTTTTCCACTGTCGATTGTCTTTTCTGCAATGCAAGCTCCTTCCTTGAGCTCTGATGCTTGGTTGCCAGCCACTAATGCGGCAGCGGCATTCATGATGACTATATTCCGCCTGGCTCCCACCTCTCCGCTCAATATGCCGCGCAGAATCTTGGCATTTTGCCTGGCCGTTCCTCCCTTAATTTGGGTCATGCTAGCCTTCATAAATCCCAAATCATCAGGAGAAACTTCATAGGGTGGTGATACCCGGTCTTGATTGACATCCCACACCAGAGATTTCCCGCTGATTGAAATCTCATCCATGCCATCTATGCCGTGTACCACTAAGGAATGCTCCGTGCCCAGGCGATGGAGGGCAGAAGCAATTCTCTCTCCCAGTTCCTTAGAAGGAACACCGATGACCTGAAACTTAGCTTTGGCGGGGTTAGTAAGGGGGCCGAGAATATTGAACACCGTCCGAATTCCGATTTCGCGTCTGGGGGCAGTGGCATATTTCATCGCTGGGTGGAAGATTGGAGCGAACATAAAACCGATGCCTACTCTCTCCAGGCATTGAGCTACAGCTTCAGGCCCAAGCTCAATCTTTATTCCCAGTGCCTCCAGGACATCTGCGCTGCCGCAGTGACTGGACATTGCCCGGTTGCCATGCTTAGCTACCTTGAGACCTGCGCCAGCGACAACGAAGGCGGTTGTTGTGGAGATATTGAAGCTGCACGAGTTATCACCCCCTGTCCCGCAGGTGTCAAGCACTGGTGGGGTGGCCTGAACTGGGGCTGCCTTAGCCTGCATGACACTGGCTAAGCCAGCAATCTCATCTACTGTCTCTCCTCTAATGCGAAGTGCGGTGACAAAGGCGGCAAACTGAGCTGGCGTTGCCTCGCCAATCATTATCTCCTCCATTACGGCTACTGCCTCCTCAAAGGTGAGTGAGCGACCCAAAACCAGTTTGGCTATGGCTTCCTTAATCACTGCTTTGCTCCTTTATTTCCCGATGGATTTCTTGTCTCTCTATTCTCCAAATGTCTCCCCATCCCCGATGCAAGTCAAAGGGCAAAGTCACTTCTGAAAACTCTGTATTTGGGCGAGAAGTCGCTGGCTTGAAAGACACCTTGAGCTCATAGAGTCCTTCAGGAGGAGGCTTGTCGAAAATTGGTGCCCCTCCATCGGTAAAGTCATATAGATAAGTAAGCTCGCCTCTCCAACTCCCACCTGCTAGTAATAGGGGTAACTTTTGAGATACGGAATCATTGCGTGGAGTCTTCAAGAATAATTCCAACTCTATAGCAGCTGCTGTCCCAACATTTGTAAGAACCACTGGGAAATTGCTTTGAGCTATGTCCTTCATCTTCTCTTTAAAATCTTTCTGCCCAGAGTGGAGGTCGATATCTGGGATTACGGCAGGCTTTGATGCCAGCCGCTGTAGTCTCAGTTCTCGCACTGTCTTCTTTGTTTGCAATGCGTAATAGCTAGTTACCACAACAAGCACAACCATTGAAGACGCCTGAATCCAATCGGTTATTGTCATTACCTCACCTCCCAGCAAGAGCCTATCTATTAACCTCACCCCCCTTATTCCCACCCGCCGCCCGCGCATCATTATTTATCGTTATCTGGTAAACTATTTAAATACGCTTTAATGACTTCTATTATTTTATCTAGGCTACTTGGGATTACAATGCTAGGCTCTAACTCTTTAGCACCATTAACCCAAATTATAGCCTTAGGACTATTTATATATCTATAAAATGCCCCCTTAGCAGTTAAAAAACTCAGAATGCCTTTTCTAATTCTCTCCAGTTTAAGTAGTCTTATTTTTTCCCTTTTAACAAAATCTGCGTTCTTCTCCTTAAACGCAACTGTTTCGCTCCTGACTTCTATTACCAACTCATTTAATACAGTTCCAGCTCTCATCAAATTAGTTTCTTCTGTATCAGTCGGATACTCGCTTGTATAGATAACTACTAATTCCATAAAAATGTTTTTCAGAATCAAATCTAATCCTGTGATAACAGTATCTGCCTGCTCACCTTCCTTCCTACTTTTTCTGTATCTTAAATCGCTAACGGAATCCAGCAACTTGCCTAATCCGAATAGTCTGGGTTTCCACAAGGCCCCTTTAATTTCTTGAGCAATACTCATGCCGATTTTTTCTTGTAGATAGCGATAGAAACTCCCATCATCCTTCAATGTGGTCGCTTCTTGTTTTAGACTTGAATCGCCTTTCAATTTATTTTCTATGCAATATAAAACATATGGTGGTATTGAAACAATGAATTGATTTACGGGCGATAGTTCATGGTATGGAATACCTGCAACCTTGGAAAAATATAGCACTTGTGAAAATATATCTTCCTTTGCCTTTTGTGGTACACCTAGCATATCTGCAACCGTATTAAAACCCTCTTCATACTCTACGCCATTAGATAGAGTTAAATTATAGGCATTTGCCAACTCGTATACACAATCGTAGCAGAATTTTCTTAACCCTTCGGAGATATCCATTCAAATCCTCCTAGAAGTCGTGTTTTCTATTATGACTGTCATACAAATCCATTTCAATATTGGAGGGGGATGGGTTCCTCATCTATGTTTAATCGAATGCTCCAAAAAATTCCTGAGTAAGTCCTTGCCCACTTCGGTCATAATCGATTCGGGGTGAAACTGGACACCCTCTACAGGAAACTGGCGGTGGCGGAGCCCCATAATTATGCCCTCCTTTGTCCAGGCAGTAACTTCAAGGCAGTCGGGAAGGTCATCGGGCATGACCGCCAGCGAGTGGTAGCGAATGGCGGGAAAGGGGTTAGGCAATCCCCCAAAAAGCCCTTTGCCATCATGATAGATGAGTGACGACTTGCCATGCTTGATTTCGCCAGCGCGGTTAACTTTAGCTCCATAGCTATATCCGATGCACTGGTGCCCAAGGCAGATGCCCAGAATAGGGATGCTGTCCCCAAATTTGCGGATAATATCGTTGGAGATGCCAGCTTGCTCCGGAGTACCCGGACCAGGGGAAATGACGATGCGCTGAGGAGACCTCTTCTCGATTTCTTCTAGGCTCACCTTATCATTACGAGTCACCCACACCTCCTCTCCTAGTTCACTCAGGTACTGGAAGAGGTTAAAGGTAAAGCTATCATAGTTATCTATTAGTAAAAGCATACTGGTTTGCCTCCGCTTGGTCAATAGCGGTGAGCAATGCCTGCGCTTTTGCCAGGCTTTCCTGGTATTCGCGCTCAGGGATGCTGTCGGCGACGATGCCGGCACCCGCCTGGATATAAGCGATATTATCCTTGATAACAATGGTACGTATGGCGATGGCAGTATCCAGGTTGCCTGAGAAGTCGAAGTAGCCCACTGCGCCGGCATAGGGCCCCCGTTTCTCTTTTTCCAGTTCGGCGATGATCTCCATAGCCCGAATCTTAGGTGCGCCGGAAACAGTGCCCGCAGGAAAGCAAGAGCGGAGAGCATCAAACTGGGAAAGTCCAGCCCTGAGCCTGCCCTGAACGTGAGATACCAGATGTATAACATGGGAATAGCGTTCTACATCCATCAGCTGGCTCACCTCGACTGTGCCTGGCTCGCTGATTCTGCCGATGTCATTGCGCCCCAGGTCAACGAGCATGATATGCTCAGCACGCTCCTTTTCGTCGTGCTTGAGTTCCTCTTCCAAAGCCAGGTCTTCAGCGGCATCCTTGCCCCGACGGCGAGTGCCAGCGATGGGATGATTGGATACTATGCCATCCTCGACTCGCACCAGAAGCTCGGGGGAGGCTCCGACAATATAGAAATCACCTAAGTGGAGGTAGTACATGTAGGGAGAAGGGTTAATAGAGCGCAGTGCCCGATATATGGCGAAAGGGCTGGCATAAGTAGGCCTTGCCAGACGCTGTGATAAGACAGCCTGGATTATATCGCCGGCATAAATGTACTCCTTGGCTTGAGATACTACGGCCTCAAACTCTGCTTGAGAAAAGTTCGATGACATATCGGACCTGGTTGCGGGAACATTCTTCGGAGCTTCGGGAGGGATTGGCTGCTCCAGCCTATCTGCCAGGCTGTCAATTTTCCGAATTGCCTCCCGATATGCTGTTTCAACATCGCCATCCAGGTGAGCGTGGGAGACAACCTTGATTTTGTGGGTGAGATGGTCGAAAACCAGGAGGGTATCTGCCAGCATCAGCACAGACTCGGGGAGTTCTTGGGGGTCTTTATCGGGGGAGGGTAGTCTCTCGAAGTAGCGGGCAACCTCGTAGCTCAAATAGCCAACCATGCCACCGTGGAATCTGGGCAGGTCGGCAATGGACACGGGACGAAATCGACCGAACTCTTTTTCCACCAGGTGCAATGGGTCAACGCGGTTTTCATTTCCTGTCTTTAGGACAAGAGAGGGTTCGGTACCAATGAAGCTATAGCGGGCCAGTCGCTCTCCACCCTCAACACTCTCAAGGAGAAAGGAATAGTTGCCGCGGGCTATCTTAAGGTAAGCGGATACAGGCGTCTCAAGGTCAGCCTGAATCTCACGGCAAACTGGTACCAGATTGCCGTATCTCTTCAATTGGCGAACCTCTTCCAGTTTCGGATAATACATATTATTAGCTACACCTCAAAATAAGAAACCTCTCGCCCAAGGGGCGAGAGGTTTAATCTTCGCGGTGCCACCCTCTTTCGGTCTTTTCGACCATCTCTTCTCAGGTACGGCTCAATTTAGAGCGATACCCTGGGCTCTAATAACACTGCCTCTGTGACAAAGCCTACTCGGTGTTAACCTTTCAGTTTGCAGCTCCCAGGTCCATTCCAACCTCGCGCAAGTATCGGCTCACACCTTACCCGACTCTCTGAACTCCGCCTTAAGCTGTACTACTCCTGTTCCCAGCCTTTACTATATTTAATTATTCAAAATATAAACCTTGCTCTTTATTTTGTCAATAGCGGTGTTATGACATTTTCCTGCCAGAGCCAGACAATCTTCGGAGCCCAGAATTTTTGCATTATAATAAGGGGGAAAGGGAATTTCCTGTTCGCAATTTATCGGAATTATGTGGAATAAACGAACATTCAGTTAGTAAATATAAACAGTTAGGCGACATTTGGGGCAATTTAGGCCTTAAGGGGATGTCCAGTTGAGTACATATATCTTAATGAAGGTACTTGAATCTGCTCCGAACAGATATGACAGGGGAATTCACATCCTCACGCTTGGGAGACTAGCTAGGGCATATGATTGCTTGACATCTCATATAAAGCAAGGGCAAAAGGTGCTTGATATTGGGTGCGGAACAGGGGCATTGACAATAAGGGCTGCCCTATGGGGTGCAGAAGTAAAAGGCATCGATATTAACCCTCAAATGCTTGAGATTGCACAGAAGAGGGTGAACGAAGTAAACCTCGCTCAAAATGTGAAGCTGTGTGAAATGGGGGTTGCCGAGCTTGGACTTGGAAGTGAGGATTTGGAAAGCTATGATGTTGTGATGAGCGGGTTATGCCTTTCCGAGCTGAATGAGGATGAATTAAATTATGCCTTAAGAGCAATAAAGAGCATTTTGAAATCGGGAGGACTTTTACTAATAGCAGATGAAACCGTACCAAAGAATCTTTCAAAAAGAGTGATTAACTGGTTAGTCAGATTTCCACTTGTGATAATTGCTTACGTCCTTACCCAGACTACGACGAGGGCAGTAAGGAATTTGCCGGAAAAAGTGAGAAAGGAAGGTTTTTCAATAGAATCTCTTAGATTGAGCAGGATGGAGAACTTCATAGAAATAGTGGCAAAAAAACCTGAAACCTGAGTAGATAATAGAATGAATACCCTCGAATACGTTACTGTAAACATCATTGGGACTCTTTTAAGGGGTTTTCCCCTCCCCTGTAGGATTGGCTTAGTCAAAATAGGAAATCCCGATGGAAATTCACCCATTTTTCTAACAGGCAACTATTGTGTAACCATTGAGCGGGTGAAAAGTGTGCTTAAAAAGGAAGGCATAGACTCCTACCTTCTTATTGTTAATAGCAGGGGCATTAACGTGTGGTGCTCTGCAGCGGGCGGTCATCTCACAAACCATGAAGTTATATCGGCTTTAAAAACCAGCGAGATTGAAAAGCTTGTGAATCATAGAAAAGTAATACTCCCTCAGCTTGCCGCATCGGGTATTGAAGCAAAAATGATAAAGGAAAAAACGGGGTGGAGTGTGATGTGGGGGCCTGTTTATGCTGGGGATATCCCTAATTTTATCAAAAACAATTTCAGGAAAACGCCGGAGATGAGGGAGGTGAGATTTCCTTTAATGCACAGGATAGAAATGGCAGTCATGTGGGCGTTTCCCTTTTCAGTAATAGTGGCTGTTATGACATTTCTTTTCTGGCGTGAGATGCTTCTGCCATTAGTTATTCTCACATGGGTTTTACCGTTTTTGATTTTTATATTGTTTCCTTTTTATTCCGGTTTATTAAATCCCAGGAGGAAGATAGCCAAATTCAGCAGATACACCGTTATTTTTGAACTCACCCGTGTTTCTCTGATTTTAGAGGGGATTTTTATTTTCTGTCTTGTTCTCTACTGCATACTTATGGGGACATTTAGCTTAAGCTTCATTCTACGCTGGGGTTTGGCCTCACTTGTTATTGTCCTTCTTGTGAGCATTGATTTGATGGGTAGCACTCCTGTGTACAAGAGTGGCTTGCAT
>DAOUMB010000180.1:0-38906 GCA_034414335.1 Dehalococcoidia bacterium | reverse complement strand
GATGATATTCGAGCGCTTCAACACTTAGCCAACTTGCCACCGTATGAGGGTAAGTACAAAGTGTTTATCATTGATGACGCTGAATATCTATCTACTGAGGCGGCTAATTCCTTGCTCAAGATATTGGAAGAGCCGCCACAAAAGGTGGTTTGGCTTTTATTAGCTGCTGAGGAAGAGCACCTTTTGCCTACAATTATTTCACGTTGTCAGCGGCTGGAATTGAAGCCTGTACCATCAGAACAAGTGCAAGAAATGCTCATCAACTCATATGATGTTGACGTTAAAAAGGCGGAGCTTTTGACTCAGCTGTGCCATGGTCGTCTTGGCTGGGCATTATCTGCCGTGGCAAATGACGATATATTAGAGCAGCGATCCGAAAGGCTAGCCAAGCTATTCTCCTTATTAACCGCCAGCTTAGAGCAGAGGTTTACCTATGCCCAAGAGCTAGCGGAACAATTTAGCCGGAAACGGAGAGCCGGAGCAGAAATAATGGAGATTTGGCTTGACTGGTGGCGTGATTTGATGCTCATTAAAGGTGGCTGCAAAGAGGCCATCACCAATGTAGATTATGAGACAGCTTTGGAAAAACAAGCTAGGGGATTAAGTCTGAGTGAGATTAAGGGATTCCTTGCTAATCTTTGCTTGTTACAGGAAGAAGTCTCTAAGAATGTTAACCCCCGTTTAGCATTAGAATCGTTGATGCTAAATTTACCCAGAAAAACTGACCTAGACAAGAATGGCATTGCAAAAGTTTAGAAATTGGAATTTAGGATTTATAATATATTTCAATGGCTAACATAATTGGAGTTCGTTTCCGCTCGAGAGGCAAATTAGTCCACTGTGATGCTGGTGAGATACCCTTGCAGCTGAACGACTATGTAGTGGTGGATACTATTCATGGCCTAGACGTGGCTAAAGTCATTAGTCTTGAAGGCCTATTTCAACCAAGCGAGGAGGGCGAGCAATTAATGATGGTAATACGCCAAGCCCAAGCGGAGGATTTAGAGGAAGCTAGGCGGAACCTAGAAAAAGAAGCCTTAAATAAGTGCAATGAAATGGCAGCCAAACGTGGTTTAAGTATGAAGCCCCTAGCGGTCCGCTATGATCTCAGAAGTGAGCAACTAACTATATTCTTCAGCGCTCAGGAAAGGGTAGACTTCCGGGGGTTGGTTCGGAAATTGAGCCATGCTCTTGAAACACGGGTTGAATTAAGACAGGTAGGAACAAGGGACGAAGCTAAGCTCTTGGGTAGCGTAGGCAAGTGTGGCTATCCTTTATGCTGCCAAAATTTCCTCACAAGCTTTGCCTCAGTATCCATTAAAATGGCCAAGGAACAAAACTTGGCCTTGAATCCTATGAAGATATCGGGCATCTGTGGAAGACTCCTTTGCTGTTTGGCATATGAAAGCAAAGAATATGCAGCTATAAGAAAGAAAATGCCTCAGCCGAAACAGGAAATATTGACACGCTGGGGTAAAGCCACAGTAATCAGCACTAACTTATTAAAGGAAACGGTAACAGTACGATTGGAAGATGAGGAAATTAGAGAGCTACCTCTGGATCAATTAATTCAAAGAAGGTAGATATTTTTGCCATTCACTGTGACTATTGAAAATGTGATAGGGAATATAGAAGCCATCATTGCGAGGAGAACGTGGCTGACGCAGCAGTTTCATCCTTGCTTCATCAGGCGTACGTCCGCCTTTGCGCCGATTGCAAGGGATACAAGCACTAACCACATTATCCCAGGCGTGCTTCCCACCCCGCCGCCGCGGAATAACGTGGTCTAGGGTAAGCTCCTTGGTTTGCTGACCACAATATTGGCAAGTATATTGGTCTCGATTAAATACCTCGAATCTGCTCAGTTTTTTCTGATGATGGGGACGCTTAACCATGTAGACGAGTCGGATTACCGAAGGTATTTGAAATACGTGGTTAACAGAGTGAAGCTCGCCTCTACTATTTTCCACCACTTCAGCTTTGCCTCGAAAGACTAGCACTATAGCCCGACGCGTGCGACACAAATTGAGAGGCTCATAACTCTGATTAAGGACTAAGACCGGAGAATCTATCATAACCACAAACCGATTATCAGCGATTTAGCTATTTTAGCAAGCCTTTCTTGCCAGTGCAATAACTTGAACTGTAGGTCAATATGTTTGGATATATGTTTGAATAAGTTCTTTGTATTTTTCACCTACTTTTGCCCAAGTCCATTTCTCCTCCACTAGCTTGCGGCCACTTTTTGCTAGTTGCAATCGCCTGGTCTCGTCAGTCAGCAAATTGATAATGCTTGCAGCCATCTCCTCCTGATTATTTACCAAGTAGCCAACATCATTACCTTGAAAAACAAACCTATGAGCATCGATGCTGCTTACTACGGGCACAGCCCCTGTGGCCATGGCTTCAACCAGGGGAATTCCGAAACCTTCGAAGCTGGAATTGGATACATATACGACGGAGTTCCTTAGCAGTTCGATTTTCTCTTTCTCAGATACATAGCCATGCATTATTACATTGCCTGATATACCCAGTGCCTCGATTTTCCTCTCTATCTCTTCATGCTTGGGCCCATCACCAACAATGTGCAACACGACATCCGGGATTTTGTCCCTTATTATGGGAATGATTTCAACCAAGCTGCTTACCCTTTTAAGCTCAACCAACCTGCCAATGTAGATTAAATCATGGGCAGTCTTGTCCTCCGAAAAGGAATAATTATCAATATCGACTCCATTGCCTGCAATTACGATGTCGTCCTGCCAAAAACCCTCCTTTCCCAGAATGTGCTTAACCATGGAGTTCACTACGGCAATCTTATCCAGCTTGAGCAAAGGAAGTCCCAATCTCTCCAAAGTGCCAAACATTCGGCCCACATGGTTAACTGAGCCATTTGCACTCGGGGCGTGAAATAGGTGGTGAATAATCCCTATTTTGAAAGGCGTTTCAGGAAAAAGCCTGAGAAAAAGCGATGCTATGACGCCATCGCCTATCAGGATATCAGGCTTTCCCTCTCTAATGTATTCATAGCTTTCCCTAAAAAATTGTAGACTGCCTATAGGTAGCCACTGTGTCCATCTGGATTCACCAAGGTATATAATCTCAATCCCCTTAAAGTTGATTATCCGCTTCTGTTCCTCTCCCGGAGGATTAGGGCATAGAATGGAAATATCGTAATCTGAGGTCAGGTTCATTAAAGCAAATAGGTCGTGCACCTGCCCTCCTGCAGTGAAAGTAAGTTCGTTATCCCGAACCAATGGCCCGGTGGTGGCAAGCATAAGTATTATCTTTTTCATCTTTATCCATAATACCTAGCCAAGAGCTAAGAATCAAGATATAATCGGAGCTTGTCATGTGGGATACTATATTGCAAATCCTCGGCTCAGTTGCCGCGGGTAGTTTGTTATGGCTGGGCATTATCTTTTTGCTGGCTATTCTCAGTGAAGCCAGCTTGCCCCCAACTACTCTGTTCCTCCAGGGTTTGCTGATTTTTGCTGGGTTTCAAATCGCTCATGGAGAATACATTGTTGCCTTAATCCCACTTCTAGCTACAGCATACATAGGAAGACTGTGTGGCTCCACTGGTATATACTGGCTTTCGTCCTCTCTAGGGAGCAGAATTATGAGCAAATTTGGCAGGTATATTCGGATCAACAAAAAGGCCTCTCAGCAGGTAGTGCAAAAGCTGGGGACATTTGCCTTGCCCAGCATAGTTGCAGTCAGGTTCATTCCATTCCTTACTACTGCTAGTTCTGTTGCCTGTGGCTTCTCCCGAATTCAGTATAAGAACTTTTCCGCCGCAGTGACTCTGCATGTGCTGGCCTGGGAGGCACTTTTTCTGGCGTTGGGGGCTTTGGGGAGTGGAGTATCAAAATTCCTGGATCCCCAATTTCAGCCCGTCTTACTTGTTATTTGGATAGTAACAATGGTCGCCATAACAGCTGGCGTTGGGTATTTCATTTTCCGCCGAGTCAGGAGCACAGAGCCATCATGAAGTGCTCAAATCAGTAGCGTCTAGCTTGTCGTGCGGGTTTTACATTGCCCCGATAATCAGGAGCGATGATGTTGAGTACCAAGCTTAACCTCGGGTCCACCATTCGCGAACTGATCCTTGTTTCAATCTCGTCCAAAGACAGACATGTGGTGACCACCATTGGCAACCTAGCGTTATAGCGGTAGTTGATCAATTGATATAGCTTCTCCTGAGCCCATGGTGTAGCTGATTGCTCCCCAAAGTCATCGAGTATCAGCAGCGGAGTTTCTTTAATCTTCTCAAAAAATTCGTCATAGGATATTTTGCTATCTGGACTGAATGTAGAGCGTAAATGGTCCAGAAGCTCGGGGACAACCACAAAGAAGACCGGCTTTCCCTGTGCCAGCTGATAATTGGCGATAGCTGCTGCCAGATGAGTCTTACCACAGCCATTGACGCCTAGAAATATTAGGCATCCTTCTGGTGAGTGAGCAAATTCCTCTGCTCGATTGAAAGCTACACTCAAATTTTCACGCTGCTCAGGAGGGAGATCCACTCTCTTATGGTCAAAATTATCAAAGGTCATATTTCGTAGCAGCTCTAATTTCAGGCCACTTTGGTATTCTAAAGGCGGTTTTTGTTCAATCACCCATACCTGGCTGAATTCATTATTGGTAAAATGGCCGCGCAATCGTTCATCAACTTTTTCTAGTGGTATATCGGTGGTGATTACCGTGGGAAGCCTGGTATTGAAGCGGTGATTCAGGAGCTGCTCTAGCTTCTCTTTAGCCCAGGTAGTAGCACTTTCCAGGCTAAAGTCATCAAGCACTAGCAGAGGCACATTCTTTACCTGCTCAAACAGATCGTCATAAGTGGTGTCGCTTGTCGGGCTGAAAGCGGAACGGAGGTGATCTAGAAGGTCAGCAGTGCCGATATAAAATACAGGCTCTCCTAAGCTAAGGCGGTGATTGGCGATAGCACAAGCTAAGTGTGTCTTACCAGAGCCGCCAGGACCTGAAAATACCAGCCAACCCTCGGGGTCCTCAGAAAAGGCTTTGGCAGCTTGGTAAATCTGGGCAAAGTGCTCTTGGGAAATGGCATTCGCCGCCCTTCCTTTAGGGGATAAATTGTCAAATGTAAGTTGCGAAAGGGAGCCCAAATTGCTATATCTCTGAAGATATTCTGTTTTCTTTTTTCTTAGCTCCCCTTTGCTACATCTACATGGTATCACCCGGCTGAAATCAGTTTGTCCTGAATCTAAAACAGGATGAACAAAACCAGCCCCTTTGCAAATAGGGCAGACTTCACCCTCTTCCATCGAGGGCAAGGGAGCGTTACCTTTGGACCAGGTGTCCGTATTTGCCCTTGATATATTTGTCTGGGTCATCCTTCTTAATGTTTCCCCTATACTCTCCACTGTCCTTGCCTTCGCTAGCCCACCTTTCAAGGATGCGGGCGATATATTTCCAACTGCGTTTATTCAGCGTAACGGCTTCTTTAAAGGCTTCCTCAATCCACTGCGGTGGATAAAGCTTCTCCGCTTCCTTAAGTTCTTCAGCAATCATTGGCGTTATCATACCTATATTTTGCTCGTAGAGAGCAAAAATATTGACAGTCAGCCGCTGATGGCC
This sequence comes from Dehalococcoidia bacterium, assembly GCA_034414335.1. Classification (GTDB taxonomy): domain Bacteria; phylum Chloroflexota; class Dehalococcoidia; order GIF9; family AB-539-J10; genus RBG-13-51-36. The sequence goes on along the minus strand of DAOUMB010000180.1, from coordinate 33,302 downwards.
ATCAGCGGCCAGAGAGAAAATATCCTCAAGCACTCCATCTATATTTAAGGTCGAGTGTAACAGAGCACCATGCTCTACAGCCGAGCTTAAAGCCTGGCGAAGTATTTCCTCACCCATTGCAGCCATGGGTTCGTGGGATAGCAATTCTTTATAGGTGACAAAATAAGGCCGACCTTGTTTTCGCAGAATAAGATAGGAGACATACAAAGCTGTCTTAAGTTCAGCCAGGTCTTGGATTTTAGGCATCGCCTGGGTAAAGAAAGAGTCCGGGAAAGGGATAAAATCTGCTTTCATCCGCGAGCTTGATAATTGATCGTCTGGCATCTTTTTACCCTTAAGAGGTGGCAATCGGCTCGGCCTCTAAATTATCAAATCTGGCAATCCTGCCTAGGAAGCGCAGCTTAATTTGTCCTAAAGGACCATTGCGGTGTTTGGCTATGATGATATCCGCGAGGCCACGGGGATAAGGTTCCTTCTCAATATCATGCACCTTGCTCCACTCTTCAGGAGAAAAATACATGTCATCTCGATAGATAAAAAGAACGACATCAGCATCTTGCTCAATACTGCCACTTTCGCGCAGGTCAGCAAGCTGAGGTATATGAGAGGCGCGCCATTCTACAGCTCGACTGAGTTGTGACACCGTTAGTACAGGCACGTTTAGCTCCCTGGCCAGGGTTTTTAAGGCACGAGTTATGTTGCTAATTTCCTGGACCCGGGTTTCATTTTTGCCATTACCTTGTATAAGTTGTAGATAATCGATGATAATCAGGTCAATATTGTGCTCGAAGTGAAGGCGCCGCGCTTTACTTCTTATATCTAAAGAACGAAGTTGAGGCGAATCATCAATATAAATCAGCGCTTCGGACAGGATTCCACTGGCTTCCATGACTTTTATCTCATCCTGTTCACTAAAGCGCCCAAGACGGACCTTTCTGGAGTCCACCCCAGATTCATTAGCTAGGAGCCTCTGCACCACCGCTTCTCTGGACATCTCTAAACTGAATAACGCAACACAAGCCTTTTGGTTAATGGCGGAGCTTCTGGCAATATTTAAGGCCAAGCTTGTTTTGCCCACGCTAGGCCTGGCAGCTAAAACAATTAAGTCTGACCTTTGTAACCCTCCTAGAAAGTTATCTAGTGCAGTAAAACTAGTCAGAATATGAGGTATTTCCCCTTCCCGCAGCTCACTGGGTGGCCCAGCCTCTTCAAAGTATTGACCCAAAAGCTCGCGAATTGGAACGAAATCCCGGGGACTCTGTCTCATTCGCACTTGAAACAGGATATCTTCAGCTTTATTGAGGCTACCTTCGGTATCAGGGCTGGCTTCGTAGCCAAGGACCTCGATCCGCCTGGCCGCAGCGATTAGTCGTCGCATCACTGCTGTATTGGATACTATTTGAGCATAATATTCAATGTGGAGTGATGTGGGCACGTTACTTATTAAGTGGCTTAAAAAAGCGGCACCCCCAATTTGTTCCAGGTTATTCTGACGCATTAGCTCGTGGGCCACTGTAATCTGGTTTATAACTTCATTAGGACGTTGGTAAAGAGAGAGGCAAGCTTGGTAAATCGCCCGATTTGTTTCTGAAAAAAAATCCTCGGGCTTAAGGGATATGGCAACTTTCAATATTGCCTCAGGGTCAATAAGCAGAGACCCGATTACCGCCTCCTCAGCCTCGATATCATGGGGTGGTGATTTTTCCTCTGCCATACTTAATCTCTCTCCTCCTCGATGACCACTGTAATTTGCGGCTTAAGGTCGCTGGCTAACCTAACGGTTACTTCATAACTACCTGCTTGGCGCAAAGGTTTCTCTATGTCTATCTTCTTTTTATCAATAATAGAATCCATAGCCCGACTTAATGCTCCAGCTATATCGGCAGCAGTAATAGAGCCAAATAAGCGCTCTCCGGTACCTGCACGAGCTTTAAGTGAGATTTCTCTACCTTCAATCTTCTGAGCCAATTCAACTAGTTTATCCCGATTAATAATTTCCTCCCTTCTTTCCTTTTGCAGCCTGGACTCCACTTGATTCAAGACCATAGGGGTGGCTGCTAAAGCTAAACCCTGAGGCAAAAGGAAATTCTTGGCATAGCCATTGCTCACCTCTTTTATCTCCCCAGCCCTTCCCTTTCCTGGTAAATCCTTTAATAAAACAACTCTCACGAGGTCCTCGCTTCGCTCAGAATGACAAAAATCTCTCTGCCGATATAGCAGCAGTAGCGCCATCGCCAGCAGCAGTTATCGCCTGCCTGGCTGAATTATGGCGGATATCTCCAGCAGCAAATATTCCTGGAATCTGCGTTTCCATTACTTCGTTGGTGATTATGTAGCCTCTTTCGTCTAAAGGTAAAAATCCTTGCCACTGAGCACTATTCGGCTCCGAGCCAATAGCCACGAAAACACCTGCTAGCTCTAATATTGATATTTTAGCATTTTTGGTGTTTTTCAGCCTGAGCTGCTTCACTACTCCATCGCCCTCAACTTGCGTTACCACGGAATCCCAAACAAAATCTATCTTTGGTTCAGCCATAGCTTTTTCCTGAAATATCTTGCTAGCTCGAAGCTGGTTGCGACGATGGATGACTTTAATCGAGGAAGCAAATTTACTCAAGTAGAGAGCCTCAGTGATGGCGGCATCACCGCCACCTATTACAGCTAATGTTTTGCCCTTGAACAAAGGGCCGTCACATGTAGCACAGTAGGAAACTCCCTTGCCCACAAACTCGTCCTCACCAGGCACGCCTAGTTTGCGAAATTGCGAGCCAGAAGCAATGATTATTGATTCAGCTACAAAATCGCCTTCACTGGTGCTGAGCAGATTATGCCTCTGGCCTGGCACTGCTTTAGTAACCTCAGCAAGCAAGGTTTCCAATTCGTGGTTAGTGGCTTGTTCATGCATAAGTCGTCCCAACTCAATACCTGAAATACCCTGGGGAAAGCCAGGGTAGTTCTCTACATGCTCAGCATTGGTTATCTGCCCTCCAATTATCCCCTTTTCGATAAGCAAAGTCGTAAGCCTCGAGCGGGTACAATATAGCCCAGCAGTGAGTCCAGCAGGTCCACCACCAATGATGACGACTTGGTAATTTTTCATACCCTTAGCCTGTAGCTGCTCCCTCCCAGAGGTCACAGCGTCCTCCCCATCTAGCCAAAACCTTGCCCGCCACAGAGATTTGAGCAATCTCGCATAAATTGGGACAAGCTTTACACATAAAAGAAGAAACTACGAAATCCGTTTGGCTAACCTCAAATCCTTTAAACTTTGTTTCGTAGTTATTATTTCCAATTTCTTCGCGTAGCAAGAGAGCTGCTCCAATAGCGCCCATAAGTTCATGGTGAGGTGGAACAAGGACCTCAACATCCAGAGCTTCTTCGAGCGCCTTGATTATCCCTTGATTGAAAGCAACGCCGCCTTGGAATACCACCTGAGGTAAGATTTCCTTGCCTAAAGCAACGTTATTAAGGTAGTTTCGCACCAAGGCTTGACATAGGCCATAGACGATGTCTTCAGTTTTGTGTCCTATTTGCTGCTTATGAATCATGTCCGATTCAGCGAAAACGGTACATCGTCCAGCAATGCGTACCGGTGCCGTACTTTTTAAAGCTTGTCCCCCAAATTCCTCGATGTTTATGTTTAACCTTGCAGCTTGGTGGTCAATAAAACTACCAGTACCAGCAGCACACACCGTGTTCATACCAAAATCGACAACCACACTATCGCGAATTAAGATGATTTTGCTATCCTGCCCCCCGATTTCAACAACAGTTTGTACTTCAGGTATGTAGTGCATGGCAGCAACAGCATGGCTGGTAATTTCATTCTTTATTAAATCGGCACCCAAAACAACACCGGCAAGATAACGCGCACTTCCTGTAGTAGCTACACCACAAATTTCAGCCTGAGCTGGCATTTGCTCTTTTATCTCCTCCAGTCCCTCTTGGATGATACCGATTGGTTTGCCTTGGGTTCGTAAGTAGGTAAAGGCTATAAGCTGTTCCTGGTCATCAAGCAGAACCAATTTGGTAGTGACCGAGCCAACGTCGACGCCAAAATAGGTTTTCACTTTTCCCTTCGCTTTCTTCTGAACTTTAGTAAATCAACGAAAGCCTCCACCCTGGTTATCATCCCCGGCCTAGCCATCTGTTCATCACAAAGGATAGTAAGCACAGGCATATCCTCCTGGGTCGAGGGCATAATATTCTGAGCCACTATCTCAGGCATGCACGTCAAAGGTGCCAAGTGGACCATACCATCATATCCCTCTCGGGCATGAACCACTTTCTCACCCACCGATTCCCAGCCATCGCCACCAACGTTACGCTTAAGATAGGGCATAGCCGCCTCATGGACCTCTTTCCATTCATTTACGCCCAGGTGGTTAAGTAAAAGGCCGTATTTGACCCATCGAGAAAGGCTCATAGTCCGCTCTACTTCCACTCCCAATTTGCCTAATTCCATTTCTATATCCATGTTGGCGAACGGGTCGAGAACAACGAAAATTTCACCAGCAATGTTCACTTTAACTGGGTCAGCGGTCAGGTCTCTGGGCACCTGGCTCAACCTCTTAATATATTCCTTAGTGGTCTTCTTGACCTCCCTGTCTGTCTTCGCCTCACTGATGGCCTTAATAGCTTCTCGATGGATTTGGTTAGTCCTTCCCTTCTCAAGTTCTACCGCCCGCATCTTGTGAACTACTTTATCCATTTTGTCTAGAGCAAATAGTTTACCCATAGCAAAGTAAAAGGCTGAAATAACTCTGGGCCATGGGGCATTGTTACTCAAATCCTTTATGAGGCGCATTATGCTTCTAAATTTATGCTGAGATACATCAAGGGTGAAGAAGTGAGCGCCGTAGCCCAAGTCATGTATAATTTGCTCTTGTCCCTTAACGTAGTAGCCTAATCGGCAAATGCCAGTGCCTCTTGCATGAATTAGAGTATCGGCTCCCAACTCACAGGCCTCGATTAGGTTGCCCAAAGTAAGCTTGAAGGGCAAACAAGCTTCCACTGGTGAGTATTTGACCCCGAGGTCTAAGGTTCGTTGACTGGTTGGAGGTGGAATTATTAGCTCGTTCTCACCACCGCCCAGTTTTTGAGCCAGTGCTTCCACCGTAAGGTAGGCATGGCCACAATGGGGTATACCTATGCGCATACCCTTCTCCTCCTTTTAACCATGTCGAGAAAAGCCTCTAGACGAGTAACCAATCCTCCATCACTCGTGTGCTCATCTAAACTGGCGTGTAAAAAGGGAATTTTGCACTCCCTTGCCCGATGACGTACCATGTCTATCATCATAGAGTCAGGGCCACAGCCAAAAACAGCCACAGTAATTATACCATCGACTTCTGCCTCTAGATAGTGTTCTCCTGCGCCAATTATATCGGCTTCGAAGGACCAGTGGGGGTTGCCCACCAACTTTTTCATAGCGAAATCAAGGGTTTCCTGAGCTGCCATCTCCGGAGTAAATACTTTGGCTCCCATATCCTGCAGCCGAGAAATGAATCGATGGTTAACATAATCATCATAGACAACATATGGGTGCCCGATAACGGCAATGGACAAGATGGTAGCTGCATCGAGCCCCAAATCTGATTCCTTCTTACTTTGGCATAGCTCATCTAGCGCTTGGACAGGTGTAATTCCTCTATCGGACATTTCCCTTCGGTAGGCCAAATGGGCTTTCTCTGCCTTACCAGCCGCTGTTTCCATTTTTCCTTTGTCAGAGCTAAAATGGCGCCCTAAGGTATGGATAATGTATCGTAGTCTGTGGCCTCCTTCAGTCAAATCTATCTCTGGGTCAAGAATAGGAGGACACTCTGGCACTAAGGCCCTGGTCATATCAGGCAAGCCGACGAATTTAGAGCAATGGTATGCTTTCCCCCCCAAGCTGCGCATTGCTGGAATAAACATGTAGTCACATTTATCCGCAAGGAAAATAACATGCCCAAAAAACAGCTTCACTGGCAGACAGGTTTCCGCAACTGCTCGTGAATTTCCTGCGGCAAATATAGCTTTGTTAGTTGGCGGTGATACCACTGTTTCTGCCCCCATGGCTTCAAAGAAAACCTTCCAGCCGGGGTAATATTGATAGTAAAGTAAGGCTCTTGGAATGCCTACTCTAATCATGACAAAACTCCCGCTTAATCTTATCAAGCATTCCCGGCTGGAGGATATCAGCCACAGTCATAGCCATTGCCTTAGCTGCATCCATTAAGCCTTCATGTCCCGCTTCCGAGCCAGCTGCAGTGGCAAACTCCTGTGTATGTATCAATACCTCAGAGGAAGCAATGGCTATCGTAGGATGTATGCTTGGTAGCAATTGACTGACGTTTCCCATATCTGTGCTGCCAAAGCCGAAACGGGGGTCGAAGGCTCCTACATAGCGTCCAAGAGATTCTAGATTTTGGCTAAATAGCTGAGCTAAAGTCGCATTGTTCTTCATAGGAGCATAAGTCCTATCTCTCCATTTATATTCTAATCTTGCCCCACTAGCCACAGATGCTCCTATAAAACAGTTTAAAACTTTATCCTTCAATTCATCAAGATAATCATCATCTGGAGCACGTATCAGAAATACAGCAGCACTATGGGCAGGGACTATGTTAGGTGCTTCACCTCCGTCGGTGATTACACCATGTATGCGTGCCTCTCCTCTTATGTGTTGTCGCAATGAATTTATGGAAGTGAAAGCTAAAATCATAGCTTCAAGGGCATTTATACCTTTGTGGGGTTGGGCAGCAGCGTGAGCTGGCTCGCCAAAAAATTCCACTTCCAAGGTGCTACAGGCCAGCGCCTGTATAGTTACCATATTCCGTGTATTGGGATGTACCATCATAGCTACGTCTATATCCTTAAAGGCTCCTGCTTCCACCATGTCTATCTTGCCACCAAGTGATTCCTCCCCAGGAGTGCCCAGAACCACAACGCTACCTCCTAATTGGTCAATGATAGACTTACTGGCAACAGCAGCCCCGACTGCCGAAGCAGCTATTATATTATGCCCACAGCCGTGTCCTATTCTGGGTAAAGCATCATATTCAGCAAGTAAGGCAATCCCTGGACTACCTTGGCCGTATGTCGCTCGAAAGGCCGTAGCCAAGCCAGCAATGCCTCGCTCTACGCGAAATCCACTGTCTTCAAGATAGCTAGTAAGCCAGGTCGACGCTTTCTCCTCCTTGAGGCCCAACTCAGGGTTATCATGAATATTCAGGCTCAACTGGATAAGCTGCTGCCTTTGCAGTTCGACATCATCTCTTACCTTTAGCTTCAGCTTTTCCATTTTAAACACTTGAACCTCTTGTGGATAGCTATTATACTTTGTGTTCGACTTAAATTTCTAGGCTATGACAGATGGAAAAGATTGAAGGCGAACTTCTCAGGGCTTTGGTAAATGTGGCTCAGTTACTGAAAGAGCCTGTTGGCTCTAGCCGAAGATATGATATAAGTGGGATAATCAAAGAGCAAGTTGAAGCTTCTGTTGAAGGGAGAATAATATTGATTCGTAGTGGTCGGGGTGTTCTAATTCAAGGTAGATTAGCTGCGGAGATAAAACTCACATGTAGCCGCTGCCTCGACAATTTTCTATGTCCTGTGAGTTTTACTGTGGAAGAAGAAGTTCTTCCAATAGATGATGTGTCTGGAGATTTAGAACCCTCTTTGCCAGAAAAAGCAGATGGGTTCACTATCGATATTAACGGCATACTTGACCTGGGCGAGCTAATACGGCAATATACTCTGTTGAATTTGCCCATGAAACCCCTATGCCGACCTGACTGTACAGGAATAGAGGAGATGAATTCATATGGCGCTACCTAAGAAAAAACACAGCAAAGCGCGCCAAGGGAAAAGGCGCAGCCACCTTAAATTAACCCTGCCTACCATGGATATATGCCCACATTGCCACAGTCCTAAGTTAGCTCACCATGTTTGCCCTACCTGTGGCTGGTACAATGATCGAGAGGCAATTGAGGTTAAACCCTCCAAAAAATAAATCAGCATGGCTGAGTTATCCAGGGTAGCTTATGTTTTCCCAGGACAGGGTGCCCAAAGCACTGGTATGGGATTAGATCTATATAACTGCTATCCCTCAGCCAAGGAAGTCTTTGATAAAGCTGATGCTTCCTTAGGGTTTCCCCTCTCCCGTTTATGCTTTGAGGGTCCGGATGATGAACTAACAAAGACGCATAACGTCCAGCCAGCGATACTAGCCGTCAGCATTGCCTGCCTTAAAGCACTCGAAGAGGCAGCCATAGCTGATTTCCCCTCTCCCACTTTTGTTGCTGGGCATAGTCTGGGCGAATATACTGCTCTCGTTGCTGCTGGTGTACTTGGATTGGCTGATGCTCTTTTGCTTGTTAGGGAAAGGGGTAGACTAATGTATGAAGCTGGGCTAAAAAATCCCGGGAGTATGCTGGCTGTAATAGGGGTTGATGAAGAAACAGTTAAAGACATATGCTTTCATAGTGGAACCGAAATCTCCAATATGAACTGCCCTGGGCAGATTGTAATCAGTGGTGCTACCCAAGCTTTGGCCGAAGCTAATAAATTAGCCAAGATAAAGGGTGTTCGCGTTCTTATTCCTTTAAGGGTTAGTGGAGCTTTTCATTCCGCCTTAATGGAGCTAGTTATGGCTGAATTCAGTGAAATCGTCTCAAGCTTCAGGTTTCACCCCCCAGCTATTCCTGTAGTATCTAATGTGACCGCTCAGCCATTAACCGACGTTGATTCGATAAAAGAAGAGTTAGTGAAACAGCTTCGTAATTGCATCCAATGGCAGGGCTCTGTTGAATATATGATGCACAATGGCGTGACCACCTTTTACGAGATAGGTCCCGGGAGAGTGCTTAGCGGTTTACTTAGGCGAATCAATTCAGAGCTTCAAATTTTCAATATATCGGGAATTGAGGACATAGCGCAGATGGTATATAAAGGGAGTCCAACTAACTAATGGCTGGCGTCAGGCGACAGGCAAGAACTGCTGCTCTACAAGTACTTTATGAGCTCGATTGCACAAAGCATAAGGCAGAGGAAGCCTTAGCTCATTCAGGAACAGTGAAAAGGTTGCCTCAAGAAGCGATCGGCTTTAGTAAAGAGCTTGTCAAAGGAGTACTCCAAAACAAATCTGAACTCGATGCTCTTATCGAAAGATTTGCTCCAGCCTTTCCTGTAGAGCAAATGTCGGCCATCGATAGAAATATTCTACGCCTGGCTATTTTCGAAATTTTATTTAATAAAACTCCAATCAAGGTGACTATAAATGAGGCTGTGGAGTTAGCTAAAGAATTCGGAAGCGATTCCTCCCCGCGGTTAATCAATGGAGTATTGGGCTCAATAACAACTGGAAGCGATGCGAAGTAATTAGACATTGTTGAGCCGGAATTAAGTAGGCCTCTAAAACATCTCGAAAGTACTATTCAAAATATTAATAGAATTTACAGGATATCGTTCTCAACATGATTTGCCTTTTTCGATAAGGGTCTGTTATACTTACTGGCTGTGCTTTTGTTTAGCTTGTCGGGTAGCTACAATTGTAGGGGTAGCTACTTTTTTATTTTTTGAGAACGGAGGTCTATGCCGAAATGGAAGTACTAAGCCCTTATAAAGAGGCTACAGATGTGATACTCGAAGCTGGCGGTGAGCCTCTCAAATTATGCTACCAATGTGGTCTTTGTACGGGTATTTGCCCGTGGAATTTGGTTCGAAGTTTCCTTGTTCGCCGTATTATGCATGAAGCTCAGCTTGGTGCAACCGATTTTGGCAACGAGGATGTCTGGACTTGTGTCACTTGTCGAGCTTGTGTTCAGCGCTGTCCTCGAGGTGTAGAAATAATCGATGTTATGAGGGCTATACGCCGGGCTGTAGCTAGTTTAGGTGTTGGTGTTGTCCCTGACGCCCTGAGAATCTCAGCCAAAAACATCGCTGGTGTAGGTAACCCGCTTGGCGAGGAACCGGAAAGGCGAAATGACTGGGCTAAAGATCTCAATGTTAAAAACTTTGCTTCGGGCACCGAAATACTCTACTTTCCCTGCTGTGTTCCCTCATACGACCCTGATGTGAAAACAGTGGCTCGATCTACTGCCACAATCTTCAATAAGCTTGGGATTAATTATGGCCTCATAAGCACCGAGGCAAGATGCTGTGGCGAGTCAATTAGAAAGGCCGGTCATGAAGATACGTTTCAAAGTCTGGCCCAAAACAATATTAGCCTCTTTAGCAGTAACGGTGTTGAAACTGTGGTAGTTCCCTCACCCCATTGCTATCACACTTTTAAGAATGAGTACCCTGAGCTTGGAGCCAAGTTCAAGGTTATTCATATTACCCAATACCTAGCGTCACTTATTGAGCGGGGGAAATTGAAGCTCTCCAAAGAGATAAACAAAAAGGTAATCTATTCCGACCCCTGTTATTTGGGGAGACACAATGATGTCTATGACGAGCCAAGAGAGATTCTGCAAAGCATTCCTGGCTTGGAATTAATAGAATTTCCTGATGCTCGTGAGAATGGTCTTTGTTGTGGCGGTGGTGGTGGTAGAATCTGGATGGATACGCCGAAAGGGGAAAGATTCTCTGACATAAGGGTGGAGCAAGCTGTTGAAAAAGGCGCTGATATCATAGCCATCGCCTGTCCTTACTGCTTTCTCAATTATCGGGACAGTGTTCTCTCTATGGGCAAGGCAGAGACTATGCAGGTTAAGGATATCACTGAGCTTGTTGCCGAAGCAATATAATTTGGAGGAGCCAGAATGGAAGAAGTAAGAATTGGTGTTTATATCTGTCATTGCGGTTTGAATATTGCTGACACAGTGGATGTAGAGGAGGTAAGCAAATACGCTGCAACCTTACCCGCGGTGGTAGTGTCTCGTAATTACAAATTTATGTGTTCTGACCCGGGCCAGACCATGATTAAGGAAGACATTAAGGAACTTGGCCTTAATCGAGTTGTAGTTGCATCCTGTTCTCCACTGATGCATGAGCCGACGTTTCGTAGAGCCATCCAGGAGGCAGGAGTAAATCCCTACCTCTTCGAGATGGCCAATATTAGGGAGCACTGCTCCTGGGTCACTGAAGACCACGAGGATGCCACCGAGAAAGCCAAAGCCCTAGTAAGCGCTGCCGTAAGGCGTATTTATTACCACGAACCTTTGGAGGTAAGGGAGGTCCCAGTTAATCCCAACACCTTGATTATTGGCGGTGGCATTGCTGGCATCCAGGCTGCTCTGGAAATTGCTGACTCTGAGCATAAAGTCTACCTAGTGGAGAGAGACCCTAGCATTGGCGGCCATATGATTCAATTCGATAAGACCTTTCCTACTTTAGACTGTTCGGCTTGTATCCTGACGCCCAAGATGACCTCGGTAGGTATGCATCCCTATATCGATTTAATGACTTATAGTGAGGTAGAGGAAATATCGGGCTTTGTCGGCAATTTCAAAGCAAAGATTCGAAAGAAGGCTCGCTACGTGGATGAAGATAAGTGCAATGGCTGCGGTGTATGTATAGAAAAATGTCCCTGGAAAGCAGATAGCGAGTTTGACTTGGGCTTAGGCCAAAGAAAAGCTATCTATACTCCATTCGCTCAGGCAGTGCCAAACATACCAGTCATTGATACAGAACATTGTGCCTATTTCCTGAAAGGAAAATGCCGGGCTTGCGAGAAATTCTGCGAGCTAGACGCTATTGATTTTGAGCAGGTTGACCAAATTGTCGAGGTAGATGTGGGCAATATCATTCTCGCTACCGGTTATGACCCCTTTGATCCCACTCCTATTACTCAGTATGGTTATGGGAAGTTCGATAATGTTTATACCGGACTTGAATTTGAGAGGATATGTAATGCTGTGGGACCTACCAGCGGCAAAATAGTTCTCAAAGATGGCTCGGAGCCCAAGAGCGTGGCTATTCTCCACTGTGTAGGCAGCCGGGATGAGAACTATCACGAATATTGTTCCCGGGTTTGTTGTATGTACGCCCTTAAGTATTCCCATCTTATAAAGGAAAGGACAGATGCCGAAGTTTACCAGATGTATATAGATATGCGCTGTTTCGGTAAGGGATATGAAGAATTCTATAAGCGGCTCTCCGAAGAGGGGGTCAACTTCATCCGAGGAAAGGCATCTGAGGTTACTGATAGGGCAATCAATGATGATGAGGAAGGAAAGCTCATCGTCTGCGGGGAAGACACTTTGTTATGCAAGACTATACGGGTCCCTGTTGACATGGTAATCCTGGCTACAGCCCTGGAGCCAAGGTCAGATGCTGCCGAAGTGGCCAAGTTAGTCACGATTACTCAAAGTGCCGACGGCTTTTTCATGGAAAGACACCCTAAACTTGACCCAGTGGCAACCATGACTGAAGGTATTTTTGTTGCCGGCTGCTGCCAGGGTCCCAAGGATATACCAGATACCGTAGCCCAGGCTTCAGCCGCTGCAACTCGGGTTTTGGCTTTAATCAGTAAGGGGAGGGTAGAACTTGAGGCAGCTACCGCTGTCATCGACGAGGAGAAATGCTCTGGCTGTCGGATCTGTAATCTCCTCTGTCCTTACAGTGCCATTTCTTTCATCGAGGATGAGAAGGTATCCCGAATTAACGAGGCTCTGTGCAAGGGTTGCGGCACCTGTGTAGCTGCTTGTCCTAGTGGAGCAATCACCCATAGGCAATTTACCACAGAAGAAATCACAGCAGAAATTGAGGGGGTATTAGTATGAATTTCGAACCCAAAATTGTCGGCTTTTTATGTAACTGGTGCTCTTATCGGGGCGCTGATTTGGCTGGCACCTCAAGGGCGAAATATCCACCGAATGTAAGGGTAATAAGGGTCATGTGCTCAGGTAGGGTAAATGAACTTCTAATACTTAAGGCAATTACTGCCGGTGCTGATGGTGTTCTAGTCTCTGGCTGCCATCCTGGAGATTGTCACTACGTAAAGGGCAATTTAAACGCCATGAGGAGAATTACAGGTATAAAGCCTTTCCTCGGAGCCATGGGAATCGAACCTGATAGAGTTACATTGGAATGGATCTCAGCATCTGAGGGTCCCAAGGTGGCTGAGACTGTCAAGAGCTTCACAGAGAAGATAAAGCAGCTTGGGCCAAGCCAGCTTAATAGGAGCCACAATTGCTCCGATGATCAAATTTGTAGTTAACTTGCCGTCTGAAATAGGCACTAGTTATCCCATTACTAACGCCAATCCAGTTTAGAATCCCACTCTATTCTTTGCGGCTTCCTTGACCAAATATCTCCTATAAAGCACGATGACTTTTTACACCACCACGATGGCTTTCTACTCCGCTCTACTCTGCCACAGTAAGTCCTAGCTGATGTTCTTGCTTCAGTTTGTAAAAGATAAAGGGGCAGGGAGTAGGAATAAGCTTTTCTATCTTCTCGCTGACACAGATATGACAGGCAATAGATTGAGAAATATCTCCCGCCTTTGCTTCAAGTCAATCGGTGTCGTGAAGATGCACCTTGCCCCAAATGGCAATAGCCCGTGCTAAAGACTCAACATCGACACACTCAGGCGTCTTTTCATCTTTGAAGCAAATCTTCATGTAATTTTTCAGTATGAGGCCGCCAACCCCCTCAATAGCGGAGCGTACCGCCCCTAACTGAGTAATAACGCTTTCACAGTCACGTTCGCTCTCAATCATCTTCTGGATACCGCGAATTTGCCCCTCAACCCTTCTCAATCGCTTCAATAAGACTTCCTTAGAGATCGCCTCATCAGCCATGATATCCTCCAAGAAATTAGTATTTAATTTGACATACCTTACCCTTCTAGGGTATAACGGTGTGCTGTCATAATGTCTAATCGCTTAGTATTTTATCATACGCTTATCAAGACTGCAGGCGGCCTGTCCAACCACCAAGGGGGCGTCACAAAAGATTTTGAACCAGAGGCGATTAATCTATTCCGCAAATCATATGCCTATACCCACACTAATCCAGCTGGCACCTTTAGAATACAATGCATAACCAATCGAAGGGTAATATAAGTTATGAAGAGACATTTAGAGAATAGTCTGGCTAGTCTTCTGCTAACCATAATTAAGGTAAAAATATAAAAAGAAAGGAGAGCAAGTATGGCTCAGGTGGCAATTATAGTTAATGGTTCCCAAACTAGCAGCGCTTTCCCAGCTATGATTCTGGGATCCTCAGCAGCAGCCTGCGGGCATGACGTAACCTTATTCTTCACCCCGGGTGGCTCACCGCTTATGTTGAAAGGAGAACTGGAGAAGATAAGGGACCAGAATATCAAAGGCATGCCGGATATCTTGGAACTTTATGATGGTTTGTGCAGTTTAGGCGGGAAGATGCTGGTATGTGAATTATGCCTGACGGCTAAGGACTTTAAAGCTGAGGACATGAGGGAAGAAGTAGAGATTGTAGGAGCAACTACATTCGTAAGCTCACTACCCGACAATACCATAACCTTCTGTTTCTAAAGTAATAAGAAAGGATGAGAATATGGCAACACACACCTTGGACGTCTTGGGGCTTAAGTGCCCACAACCGGTACTCAAACTAGCGGCAATGGCTAAAGAAATTCCTGCCGGCGATGTCGTAGAGGTCCTGGCTGACTGTCCATCTTTCCCCAGAGATACTGAAGCATGGTGTGCCAAGACCAAGAAGACATTGCTCTTCTGCATGGACGAGGGCGGGGGAAAATGGAAGGCGCAGATACAATTCTAGTTTGAGAAAATATACATGGGAGAAGAATTCACACCCAGAATAGTTGGATTCCTTTGTAATTGGTGTTCCTATGCAGGTGCTGACCTTGCCGGGGCAACAAAACAGAAAATTCCTTCATCTCTTTCAATCATTAAGGTAATGTGCTCTGGTAGGGTGGAGCCAGCCCTCATTGCTACTGCATATTTGCGAGGGGCTGACGGTGTACTACTTGCCGGGTGCCACCCCGGCGATTGCCACTATCGAGAGGGGAATTACTATGCTCGTCGGAGGTTTGCCCTTTTAGAAAAGACTATGGAAACGCTGGGGCTGGAACCGGAAAGGCTCATGCTCGCCTGGGTCTCAGCATCTGAAGGGCAAAGATTTGGCGAAGTAACTAACCTTTTCACCGAACAGATAAGGCAAATGGGCCCGAGTCCCTTGAAGAAGGCTCTACTATAATTGGGGGAAGAAATGGAAAATTATGGAAACAACACCTCGGTGCTGGTAATCGGAGCCGGCATTGCCGGTATCGAAGCAAGTTTGCTCTTAGCCAATTCAGGAGCCAAAGTATATCTTGTCGAAAAAGCTTCCTACTTTGGTGGTAACGTAATAAAGTGGGAAGAGGTATTCCCCAACATGGAGTGTGCCACCTGTATGATAGCGCCAAAGCAACAGGAACTCTTACAAAATGAGAACATTAAACTGCTAACACTTAGCCAAGTTGAGGCCGTGGAAGGGTCTGTCGGTGATTTTAGTGTGAAGGCAAAGAAAAAGGCGAGGTATGTTGACCTCGAGAACTGTATCGGATGTAATGAATGTTTTGAGCCTTGTCCAGTGGAAGTGGACAATGAATTTGAAGAGAGGCTTAGCAAGAGAAAGGCAATATACATTCCCTGTGCCGGAGCCCTGCCCAACACCCCCATTATTGACACTGATAATTGTCTGCGCTTCAAGGGAGAAGATTGCCAACTTTGCCAAGAAGCATGCATGTTCGAGGCTATTGACTACACTCAGCAGGATGAAGAACTCCAGCTTAATGTCGGAGCTATCATAGTAGCCACTGGATTTAAAACCTTCGATCTCACCCAGGCTCCTCAATATGGATACAAGAAATTAAACAACGTTTACTCTATCGTAGAGGTTGAACGAATATGTGCCTCAAATGGACCTACTGAGGGGCAAATTGTTCTCCAAAATGGCGAATCACCCAAATCCGTAGCCATCATCCACTGTGTGGGGCGAGAAGAGAAAGGCTATTGCTCATCAGTATGCTGCATGGCTTCTATTAAGCAGGCGCACTTTTTAAAAAACAAGCTGCCCACAGTAAAGGTATGTCAATTGTATTCCGATCTCTGTGTTCCTGGTAGAGTCTATCAAAGGTTTTACGAAGAGGTGAAGGAAAGCGGCGTCGATTTTATTCGCGCCACGGTAAGTGAAGTCACACAGCAAGGAACAGGCCTGGCCATCAAATACAAGGCTGAAGACGGTGAGGACAGTACCCTCAATGTGGATATGCTAATCCTGGCACCGGCGATTGAGCCTGAAATCGGCTCATCGAAACTGGCTGAGGTCTTGGCTATCCCCCAGGATGAGTATGGATTTTTCAGTGAGGAAGAGCCGGATCTTGATTATGTGGGTACTTCCAGGGAGGGTATATTCATTGCTGGGTGCGCCCAATCGCCCAAAGACATTCCGGATACGGTAGCCGAGGCAGAGGCCACAGTAGGGAAAATACTCTCATTGTCGAGATAGAGGTTATAAGATGGCAAAAAAGATAGGCGTATATGTATGTGAGTGCGGCAATAACATAGCCGATAATGTGGACATAGATAGAGTAATCGAGGCAACTTCCCCCCTTCGTGACGTGGCAGTTGTCGAGAAATACCGACTGTTATGTTCTGAGGATGGAAAGGAATCCCTGAAACAAAGCATAAAGGATCATGAACTCACTCATTTAGTGGTCGCGGCTTGTTCTCCCAAGCAACATGAACATACCTTCATGAGCGTGTGTGAAGCGGCAAATCTTAACCCATACCTGTTCCAGATGGCTAATATCAGGGAACAATGTGCCTGGGTTACGCAAGACAAGGAAGAAGCCACGGACAAGGCGATAATACAAATAGCCGCCGCTATCGCCAGAGTTGCCTATCATGAGGCGCTGGAGAAGAAAGAAATGGACGTTTCTCCCGACGTACTTATAATCGGTGGTGGTATTGCAGGAATTAAAGCTACCCAGGTGCTTGCTGCTCCAGACAGGAAGGTCTATCTGGTTGAGAAGAGCTCTTCACTGGGAGGCAATGTAAAGGGGTTTGACAAGCTGTTTACCAAGATGGAATCTGGCTCCGTATTGATTGAAAACGAGCTAAAGAGCCTACAGGAAGATGAAAATATTGAGGTGTTCACTGACAGTGAGGTTGAGCAGATTTTGGGGTTTTTCGGCAATTTCGAAATAAAGGTAGCGAAGAAAGCAACAAACGAAGAACTGAACTTTAATGTTGGCGCGGTGGTATTAGCCACTGGATTTGACCTGATAGACCCCAAGCTACTTCCTCAATATGGATATGGCAAACTCGAAGACGTCTATACAAGTTTGGAATTTGAAGAAATGAATGTCCCTGGCGGATCTACCAGCGGAAAGATCCTTCTTAAAAACGGCAAGCCTCCTGAATCTGTTGCCATTATCCATTGTGTGGGCCGGGAAGAGAAGGGCTATTGTTCTAAAGTATGCTGCATGTATTCCCTTAAGTTTGCCAGGATGCTGAAGGCCCAACTCCCCAACGTAAAGGTATCCCAAGTCTACTCGGACCTATGTATTCCAGGGAAGGCATACCAAAAGTTCTACGAGGAAACAAAAGCCTTGGGGGTTGAGTTTATCCGCGCTGAGAAAACTAGTGTTACTCAAAATGGCAAGGGTGTGACCTTGAAATATGCGAGTGAAACTGGCACGAAAGGCGACCTGGCTGTAGATATGGTAATCCTTGTCCCAGCAATGGAGCCAAGTAGTGACACTAATAAGTTTGCTGAAATGCTTGGAATCCCCGTGGACGATGAAGGATTCCCCACCCAAGAGCATCAGAAGTTGGCTCCAGTAGCATCTTCTGTGGAGGGGGTATTTGTTGTTGGCTGCGCCCAAGGACCAAAGAATATTTCAGAGTCGATAGTTCAATCGGAGGCGGCAGCAGGGAAGATACTCTCATCATTGGTTCCAGGCAGGAAACTGGAGTTGGAGGCAAAAACCTCCGAAATCTCCGAAGCCTTCTGCACCGGATGCAAGGCCTGCATCTCCGTCTGCCCCTATTCCGCTATTAGCTTTGACGATTTCAGAAAGATATCGGTGGTAAATGAGGCTCTGTGCCATGGATGTGGAGTCTGTGCTGCAGCCTGTCCTTCCGGCGCTGCCAGTGTGAAAAATTTTGCCTTTACACAAATCTATCAAGAGGTCGAAGCGCTACTAAAATGAAGCCTATCTCTGGTTTGTCAGACCCGTGAAGCGCTTATGAGAAATTCATTGAAGGATATCGTGGAGAATCATTAAGGGGACTGAGGTATCTATTGACAGGTTGAATGTAGCATAAGTCTTGCTCACTACTTCTGAAGAGAGCAATATGAATGGATGTTTTTAGAAAGAGTGCGGTTTTCAAAAGTGACAAGGAGTTGATATGACTACTACTCGAAAAGGGGCATTATTACCTGCCGAAGATAGTGTACAGAAAGGTATTATAGACTTTGCTAAACAGGCTTTGAAGCAGGGTGCTTTTGACGCTGTCCTTATTCCCTCTAGAGTACCAACGGGCGACTCGTTTGCTTACTTTTTGGTTCAAAATGAGTCATTTCTTGAAGGAGCATCTCCGTTGTCTCCAATTATGCCAGTCCAGGGAGCTAGAGCTATTTCCAGCCTTACAAGACATGGAAAAGGGAAGAAAAGAATAGCTGCTATCATGCGGCCCTGCGAGGCGAGGGCGACAATTGAGCTAGCTAAACTTGGGCAAGTAGACCTCGAAAATATGATACTTATCACTGCGGATTGCCCCGGTGTGATACCTCTGTCTGATTATTTTAAAGATCCAACAAAGGGTGATGAAGTATTTAAAGATGCCTCTCAAAATTGGAACAGCAAGCCCATGCGGCCGGTGTGCCGAATATGTGACAAGTTTTCCGCCAGCGGTGGAGAGGACTTACATATAGGAACACTAGGAACAAATAGCGGCAATATTCTCCTTATTCCCCATGGCGCCAAAGGTGAAAATATCTTGAACAAACTAGGCATCCCGCTTGAAGAGGATATATCTGGTTGGGAAGCTAAAGTGAAAAGGTTGACCGAAGAAAGAAAGAAAGAAAGAAAGAAGACTAACGAAGCATTAAGAGCCGATATTGAAGGAATAGACAGACTGGCAGAAGCCTTCAGCGCATGCATAAATTGCCATAACTGTATGAGGGTTTGCCCTATATGCTACTGCCAACAGTGTAATTTCGATTCGGATAAGATGAAATTCACTTTTGGAGATTACGTTACGAGAGCAGAAGCAAGAGGTAGTCTGATGGTTCCTACTGATACTTTACTGTTTCACATCGGACGGATGCTGCATATGTCACTCTCTTGCGTATCATGCGGTATGTGTGAAGACGCCTGTCCTATGGCTATCCCAGTAGCGCAAATCTTCACCTTGGTTGGTGATAGAAATCAGGAAGCCTTTGACTATGTACCTGGTAGGAAGGTAGATGAGCTTCTTCCGTTAACGACTTTTGAACAGGAAGAATTCCTGGAGGTGGAACAGTCTTATGCAGGAGTCTCTGCCAGACAGGAGAGACAGGATGACTAAGGTATTAAGGATAGATAAAAACGCAGAGGAGGGTCTTAAAGGGCTACTCAGGTTTCTTCTAGAAAACGGCAAGGTAAAAGGCGTTCTGACGCTCAGAAAGATGGGCGAATTTGGCGCTATTTCTTATTCACTCATTACCAATCCTGACGGCATCAACTCTACCCTGCCGCTGTTCCCTTTGATGC
This sequence comes from Dehalococcoidia bacterium, assembly GCA_034414335.1. Taxonomy (GTDB): domain Bacteria; phylum Chloroflexota; class Dehalococcoidia; order GIF9; family AB-539-J10; genus RBG-13-51-36. The sequence goes on along the minus strand of DAOUMB010000180.1, from coordinate 13,624 downwards.
CAGTGAATTTGGGTAAACAGCTTTCTCGTCTCACATTATTAGGACCTGCCACTGACCCCATTGCTGTAGTTTTAAGACCCTGCGAACTGAGGGCATTTGTAGAACTTGTGAAACGAAATCAAGGTAGCCTAGAAAATTTTCTGTTCATAAGTTCAACATGCGGTGGAGTATATCCACTGGAAATGGCTGTATCTGGGGATATTGAGGAGCAGTTACCTCAATACTGGAAAGCAATTGAACAAGGTGAAGCTATTCCTGATATAAGACCTGCCTGTAAAGCTTGTACGTATTTTGTGCCCTACAACTCCGACATTACCATATCGTTACTTGGAACCAAGAACATTGATAAACAGAGTGTACTATTCTTGAACACAGATAAAGGAGAGAGCTTCGTCAGAGACATATCGGGACAATTCAGCGAAGAAGAACTCGATTCAGCGGCGATAGAGCAAATACGAAATAAAAGGCAAGCTGAGAAGCAGAAACTTTATGACGAGGTTGAAACGAAAAGCCTGGGTATTGACGACCTGACAAAAACCTTTAGTAGATGTATAGATTGCCATAATTGCAGCAAGGTCTGTCCCCTTTGTTATTGCCACATGTGCTTTTTCGATACCAAGGACAGCGAATATGGGCCAGTTCACTATGAAACGGAGCTGGAGAAAATGGGGTATGTAAGTATGCTTTCTGAAACGGTATTTTACCACCTGGTAAGGTTATTCCATGTAAGCACATCTTGTGTAGGATGCGGCTTATGCGCTGATGCGTGTCCTGCCAATATACCACTCTGGGCTCTTTCTTTGAAGACAGGAGAGGCAGTTCAGAAGGCCTTTGATTATCTACCGGGCAAGGATATGGAGGAAGGGATTCCTATTACCACGTTTAAACCAGAAGAATTTGCTGGAGTTGAATAGAAAGATTGCCAAAAGCTCCGGTAAGGCACAAAACATCATATAGCTAGGTATGCTAGATCTTTTGCCTTAGGTTCTGCTCTGAATAAGACGGTGTAGATATTTAAAAGTTTAGAATACGGAGTAGGTAGCTGAATATATTCGTCTATTATTTTCTTGAGTTAATGAGGCTATTTGGGAGTATAGTGCGAGTCTTTGGTTTCGCGCTGTATGACCCTAAAGGTTTGCATTACAAGATCGGGGAGGTGAAAAATTCTCCTGATAGCTAGGCCAAAGCTAAAATCGAATTTGGGGCAAAGTTAAACAGCCTCCTTAGCAAAGGAGGGTAATTGGAATTATCACATAAGCAACAAAAAGTTGCCCTTAAAATAAATGAGGACTACTGCAGTAGTTGTGCTATGTGTTCCTCCGCTTGTCCGTTTGAAGCAATAAAAAGAGACCCCGAAACAGGCAAAATGCTCCTGGAGATAGAAAAGTGCCAGGTGTGTGCGATTTGCTACTCTAGCTGCCCCGCTAAAGCAATCGATATTATCTACTATGATATACATTCCCTGACGAGATACCTGGAGAACGCAAAAGAGAAATATAAGTCTGACTCGTTAGTTATCATGTGTAAAGGAAGCGCCCCCGACTTTCAAGATGTAGAGAAGCTGTTTGGAGTTTCCAAATTTATTCCCTTATCCGTTCCTTGTGTCGGGCGTATCCCACCGGAGCTTCTTTTGAAAGCAATATCCCCCATGGGAATAAAGAAGATTTATGTTCTCGCCTGCGACGAGGATTATTGTCGATTTGAAAGGGGAAGCTCGATTACAGGGTATAGAGTCACAGCGCTTAATGTTCTTCTGGAACAATTTGGCTATGCTAAAGAGCTAATCAAGCTCAAGCGAAATAGTTTGAAGGTCAAAGCAGATAGGAACAAATGTATCAGCTGTGGCAACTGCGTATTCTACTGCCCTTACGATGCTGCTAAACTGGAGCATGGAGCAGCTAGCTTCGATCTAGAATTATGCCGCGGCTGTGGTTTATGTGTAACCCTCTGTCCCGCTTTTGCTTTGGATTTAGAGCACTGGGAAGAGGACCGAATATCAGCCTTAATATCCAAGTTACCCAAAGAGAAGAAAAAAACAAATATTTTAGTGCTGCGCTGTCAGTGGTCCATTTTCCCCAAGCTTGATGGGGAATTTGATTCCAACGTTCATGTCATAGATATGCCCTGTGCTGCAAGAGTTGACCCTGTGCACATCATGGAAGCTTTCCAAAATGGGATAGATGGCATCTTGATAGCCGCCTGTCCTGAAGAAGATTGTAAATCGGAGACGGGAAGCAAGGAGGCTCGGAGGTCAACCACAGCATTAAGGAAGACTTTGAGCCAAATCGGCTTTGAAGAAAGGCTTCATTTTTGCTCTGTAGCCCCGAGATATCCTGAGGCTTTCTGCGAAGAGCTACGGCAGTTCAAGGTAAGGATAGAAAGCACCTGTTTAAAGGAGGCCAGTCAGTGATAATAACAGCTCAGAAGCCTTTAGATGAAATTCTGGATTTTCTATCTCCTTACAATTCTATTTTAATTGCCGGCTGTGATGGGTGCACCCAGCCGCCAAGGGGCTTGAGAGAGGCTAGAACTCTGGCTCAACTGATTGAGCTTGGCGGAAAGTTAAGAGGTAGAAATTTCAACCTGAAGGTAACTACACTGCCCAAGCAATGCGACTCTTACCTGACACTAAATACGCTTCAGACCCAGATAGAGGGCACAGAGGCTATTCTATCATTAGCTTGTGGTTTGGGAGTGCAGACTATAACTCAAGTTCTACCTGATTACCCTGCCTTCCCCTCTCAAAACACCCTCTTCATCGGGGCAGAGATTAGAGAGGATAGCACTCTTGAGGAAAGATGTGCTAGCTGCGGCGACTGTGTGCTGGCTTCAACTGGAGGTATTTGTCCCATCGCCAGATGCGCTAAATCTCTGCTTAATGGCCCCTGCGGAGGCTCGCAACATGGCAAATGCGAGATTGACCCTGAAAAGGATTGTGCCTGGGATCTTATTATTAAGCGTCTGGAAAGACTAGGTAGGCTGTCCGCCTTGGATGAAGTTCGTGCTCCCAGGAATTTTGGGCAGGTGGTCAGACCTGGGAGGATTAGGGGATAAACTTCCAATAGGGAAAGTCCTTATACACAGAGCGAACCCAAATGTGTTTCCCTGCGTGAATTGCGCCATGCAACCCTTTCCAAGGCAAATGCCGCGGCAAATAAGCATCCCCAACTTAAAACTTAGTGTGCCAAAAGGCTGAGGCGCACAATTTAGTGAAAATCGAGCGAAAACCCTGATTTCGGAGTGAAAAACTTCCATCCTCTCTGAACCTGCCTTGACAAGACATACTATTTCGGGCTAAATTATATGCTTTAATACGCATATAGTTAGTAGTTCTTTATGTGCAGACTACATTAAGGTTATTTAAAGCTCTCTCAGATGGAACGAGGCTCAGAATTATAAATTTACTTCTGGAGCGGGAATGCTGTGTTTGCGAAGTAATGCAAGCAATGAAAATATCCCAAACACGGGCCTCTAGGGGGTTAACTACTCTGTACAATACTGGCATTTTAAAAGCGCGGCGTGACGGCCTATGGGTACTATACTCAATTGAAGAAGAAGGCATAGCAAAATCTTATGACTGTCTTCCCAAGCTTATTAGAAGCGCCCTTAAGGGTGATGAACTTGCCAACCTCGACCGAGAGCGATTGAAGAGCGCAGTAAGAGAGAGTCCATGTGTGGAACGTGCGAAACTTCTGGATCTTTAACTGCTGAAGAAATATATGTATGTCAACATCGGGCGAATAAAAAATCTGACGGAGGTGATAATGAATAATTTCGAACCCAAAATTGTTGGCTTTCTTTGCAATTGGTGTTCTTACCGGGGTGCTGACCTAGCGGGCACAGCTAGGATGAAATGCGCCCCCAACGTCCGAATTATCAGAGTAATGTGTAGCGGCCGAGTGGAACCGACTTTCATTCTGAAAGCCTTTGAACTCGGGGCCGATGGTGTTTTGGTGCTGGGCTGCCATCCCGGTGATTGCCACTATGTTGAAGGGAATTACAAGACGCTACGCCGTATGACATTGTTGGAGAAGATGCTGCCGCAGCTTGGAGTTGAAGCTGACCGAGTACGCCTCGATTGGGTTTCGGCTTCGGAAGGCGACCATTTCGTCTCAATAATCGATGACATGACGGCAAAAGTGAGGGCATTAGGTCCCTTCAAACAGAATTCTCAGGAGGAAAAAGATGGCTAAACTTAAAGTAGCTCTCTACTGGGCGGCTAGTTGCGGGGGTTGCGAAATTGCTACCCTGGCAATAGGCGATAAAATTTTGAAGCTAGCTGAGGTTGCCGATATTGTGTTCTGGCCAGTTGGTATCGATGTCAAGTATGCTGACGTAGAGAAGATGCCAGACCAAAGTATTGACGCCTGTCTCTTTAACGGGGCTATTCGAACTTCGGAGAATGAGCATATTGCTACACTCTTACGAGCCACATCCAAGATAATGATTGCTTATGGCTCTTGTGCTCATGAGGGCTGTATCCCCGGACTGTCTAACTTCTATAACCGACAGATGACATTCGACCGTGCCTATATCGAAACACCATCGACAGATAATCCTGAGAAAATCTTTCCTCAGACAAAAGTTAAGGTGCCTGAAGGCGAACTGGATATTCCGGAGTTTTACGATACGGTTAAGACTCTAGCTCAAACCGTGGACGTGGATTATTTCGTCCCCGGGTGTCCCCCGGAGGAAAGGACTACCTGGCTTGCCCTTGAAGCTTTGATTGAAGGCAAGTTACCACCGAAAGGGACAGTCATAAGCCACTCCACGAAGGCTCTTTGTGATGAGTGTCCCCGTGTTAAGGAAGAGAAGAGAATTAAGAAGTTCTACAGACCTTACGAAATAATCCCTGAACCGGAAAAATGTCTGCTGGAGCAGGGGTTGCTATGCTACGGCGTGGCTACGCGGGGCGGCTGTGGTGCTCTCTGCCCCCAGGCCAATATGCCTTGCACCGGCTGTTACGGGCCGGTGGAAGGGGTGGTTGACCAAGGAGCTCATTTTTTGAGTGCTCTGTCCTCTGTCATTGATTCCAACGACCCTGAGGAGATTCAAAGGATAATCGATGATATCCCTGACCCGGCAGGCACTTTTTACCGCTACAGTTTGGCAGATTCTCTACTTAGGAGGGCGAGGATAAAATGAAAAAAATAATGATAGACCCTGTTACCCGCCTTGAAGGGCATGGTAAGATTGCCATTTTCCTCAATGACGATGGTGGGGTAGCCAATGTTTATTTCCAGGTTCCAGAACTCAGGGGCTTCGAGAAATTTTCCGAAGGGCGCCCGGCCGAGGATATGCCTCAGATAACCCAGCGTATCTGCGGAGTCTGTCCTGAAGCCCACCACATGGCATCAACCAAAGCCTTAGACGATTTGTTCCATATTGAACCGACCAGCGCTGCTAAAAAGCTTCGTGAGCTTCTTTATAGCTCGTTCTATGTAACTGACCATACTACCCACTTTTACATTCTTGCTGGCCCTGATTTTGTTATGGGGCCGGACGCTCCTCCTGCAGAGCGTAATATCCTCGGAGTGATCGCCAAAGTCGGGCTTGAGTTGGGAGGTGCCGTAATCAAAACCCGCCATGAAAATCACTGGGTGATCCAGACAATTGGTGGGCGTCCAATACACCCCTGCTTCGGCCTGCCCGGCGGCGTGAGCCGTGCCATAAATGAAGAAGAAAGGACGAAGATAGAAGAAATAGCCAAGGCGTCGGTCGAGTTTGGCAAGTTATCGCTCAAAGTCTTCGACGACGTTGTTCTCAAGAACAAAGAGTACCTGGATATGGTTCTGAGTGACACCTTTACCCATCGGACCTATTATATGGGGCTGGTTGACGAAAATAACAAGGTCAACTTTTATGATGGTAAAGTCCGGGTTGTTGACCCTGACGGTAAGGAATTCTGCAAGTATGCTCCCCGTGAGTATCTAGAGCATTTGGCAGAACATGTCGAGCCCTGGACATACCTCAAATTTCCCTATCTCAAGAAGGTTGGTTGGAAGGGTTTTGTTGACGGCAAAGATAGTGGAGTTTATCGAGCCACACCTCTGTCACGACTGAATGCTGCCGATGGTATGGCAACTCCCCTAGCCCAAGAAGAATATGAAAGGATGTATTCCACTCTCGGAGGCAAGCCAGCCCACTATACTCTGGCAACCCACTGGGCACGTCTCATTGAACTTCTTTATGCCGCCGAAAGAATGCTAGAGCTTGTTCAAGATCCAGAGATAACCAGTACGGATATTCGCAACATACCGAAGGCAACCCCCGATGAAGGAGTAGGCATCGTGGAGGCGCCGAGGGGCACTCTTACCCATCATTACATAACTGATGGAAGAGGGGTTATAAAGAAGTGTAACCTGATCGTGGGCACTACCAACAATTATGCCGCTTTCTATATGTCGGTTAAGAAAGCAGCCGAGGACCTGATAAAACCTGGTAAAGAGATAACCGAAGGTTTACTTAACCGCATTGAGATGGCTTGGCGCCCTTATGACCTCTGCCTGGCCTGTGCCACCCACTCTCTCCCTGGACAATTGCCTCTGGAAGTGACCATTTATGATGCCCAGGGCAAAGAACTCAAAAGACTGAGCCAAGGCCTCTCATAACAGTTTTTTGCCAATCGCAATGAAAACCCTGGTTTTAGGGATAGGAAATCCTATTCTTTCCGATGACGGAGCAGGGATTAGGGTGACGCAAGAGGTAGGGAAGAAGCTCGACGACCCCCAAATAACTGTATCTGAAACAAGTGCATCTGGCCTTAGCCTTTTAGATTCAATTATAGGCTATGACAAAGTTATTATCATTGATGCTATCCAAACCGAAAAGGGGAAGGCAGGTCAGATATATCGGATGGGGCCTGAAGACTTCTCATTCGCCAAACATCTTCTCTCACCCCATCAAATAAACTTGGTCACTGCTCTAGAATTAGGGAAGATGCTTAACTTAGCGATGCCCCAAAAAATCACTATATTTGCTGTGGAGGCCAAAGATATTACTAACTTTGGCGAGAGATGCACGCCTGAGGTGGAGAGCGCGATTCCCGAAGTGGTTAAAATGGTGCTGGAGGAGTTAGATTCAAAATATCTTCCGTAAGAGCCAATTATATTAAGTCAGAGGACTCATTGTGCAGGCCGAGGCCCGAAGCAACCTCAGATAGTGGAAACGAGATTGCCTTAGCTCACAACAAAACCTAAACAAGTGAGGTTTGAAAGGTGCCATCAGAACAAATTTTGGTAGCTGTAGGAGCGGTTATCGAGGATGGTAGGGGTAGAATCCTTCTGGTCAAGCATAAGAAAGAGAGGGGTGGCTACTGGCAGGGCAAATGGATTTGTCCTGGAGGAGCGCTCGAATTTGGTGAGGAAATAAAGGAAGGGATTAAGCGAGAGGTTAAAGAGGAAACAAACCTGGAGATAGATCTGGTCAGTCCTTTGATTCCCTTTGATAGAATTGTCAAATTGGGAGAGAGAACCAGTTTGCATGTTATCTACATTGACTACATCGCCAAGCTGCTTGGTGGGGAGCTCGAAGTAAGCAGTGATGTTGGCGAAGCTTTGTGGGTCGAGAAGAAAAACATTCCCAAGATGTGGCAAGAGCTACACGAGGATACTCGAAGATTGCTCAAGATAGCTGGAATTGCCTAATCTTGAACGCTTAGACATACCCTTTCCAGTGGATTCAGGATTTGCACCAATTAGGATTGCCTTATCAGCTATAGTTATTTTCAAACGCACGAGCTAAAGGCATATTCTCTCACCTAATTTTTCAGATGTAGCCAGCCTCTGCAGCCCCTTCAGCCTCATCCAATCAACTGCCTAACCTGGTACTAAATTCTAACGTTTTGCAGGACTAAATTCCCATTGATTCCTATTGCACGTTAAAGAGCACCAGTACATACTTAAAAACAGCTGTAAGTATTCAAGAATACCTGTGACTACTTATGATTTAGGGAGGGTCACAATGCAAACGGAAAATTACAAAAGTGGATTGCCTGAAAGGATGCTGAGCGTAAAGCAAGTTGCCTCTACTCTTAGTGTCCATCCCAGTACAGTTAGGCGCTGGGAAAGGGACGGAGTGCTGAAGGCGTATAGAATTGGACCTCGCCAGAGTGTCAGATTTGCTAAAAGCGACATTCTTGATTTTATTCGTAAACCTAGACAGGAGGTGCCTATGAAGCAGGGATGAATAGCAGCTTAGCACAAAGACTAAACTAAGCCAGAAAGGAGGTCAAAAAGTAAGTGAAAAAGAAGATATTGTTTAGCATAATGACTATTGCATTGGTAGGTGCTCTGGTCGGCGGCGGCATTTATGCTTATTTCAGCGATGCCGAGACCAGTACGGGGAATACCTTCACCGCCGGGACGCTGAACCTTAAAGTCGGAGACGCTGACCCAACGACCGTATCAATCGCCGTTGCTGATCTAAAGCCCACCGACACTGGCAATGCGGCCACTTGGCTGACCAAAAACACTGGCTCAATCAGCGGTACTCTTGATGTCGCTATTGGCTCAATAACCAATAATGAGAACACTTTGATGGAGCCGGAGAGTGCTGCTGGAGACACAAGTGGCGGTGCTACCGAAGGCGAACTGGGTAGCTTTCTGAAGGTGGCCATCTGGCTCGATGTTGACGAAAGTGGCGCCTGGAATTCAGGGGACATTGCGCTTAAGTCAGACGGCACTACCCTTACCAATAGTGGCAGTGACACGCTGCCCTACGATTATCTCGACAATTACGATGGAAATAGTTATAGCAGCGTGATAACAATGACCGGGGATGACTCTAGTGCCGGTGGGACAGATGAGTTCCAATTCATGGTCGACTATGACTTCCCTAATGATGCTAACGACGACCAGGCTCAGAGTGATAGTGCCGTGTTCGATGTCACTTTCACATTGAACCAGGCCTAGCCGTATATATGAGGTGGCGGAGCAAAACTCTGCCACCTTATAGACGGATTGCTTGAGAACTGAATGCGCGGGTTGGCAGGGCTGTCTTTAGCTTGAACCAACAAGGGAACTTGATATGAAAAAAGCGGCTGATAATTTTGGCTTCGCCGTGATAATTCTGCTCATGACGGCAGCCGTGCTCACATTTTTGGCACCTCGCTTTGGCTGGAGCGTGGATGTCGTCTACTCGGGCAGTATGGAACCTGAGCTTAAGGTGGGAGCTGTGGTAATAACTCGCCCTGTGGACGCAGAGGAGATAAAGACGGGGGATATTATCACCTTTTACTCCCCGCTCAGTGAGAAACTGACAAGCCACAGGGTGATAGCAGTACAAGAAGGTTCGTCGCTTCACTTCTCAACCAAGGGGGATGCCAACGAGGATGCTGACCCTTTTATCGTGCCTGCTGAAAATGTGGTGGGAAAAATCTGTTTTCACATTCCTTACCTTGGCTACGCTGCCCAGTTTGTTAAAACTCCTTTAGGCTTTCTGTTGACCCTGTGCCTGCCTGGGCTCATCATTATCGTGATGGAGCTGAGGAATATCTGGCGCGTGTTTACTGGGGATGAGGTTGAGAAGGAATACAGGATGTAGACAGATGAGAAATAAAAGGTGTCTTGCTTTGCTGGCAAGTCTGGGACTAATTCTCCTAGCAAGCAGCGTTGGGGGAACTATGGCTTCCTTCGTTGACCAAGAGAGCTCCAGCGGCAACAGCTTTCAGGCTTGGGCTTCTAACCTGTGGCGGCAAACCACCCAGGCAGATTTTAATGCTGGCGTCTTAAATAATGTAGACACTGCCTCAAGCCTAGGCGACGTGAAACTGGCGGTAAAAAGTGGTTGGTATGATACGTCTTGGAGTCACAGGGTGCCTGTAACTATAAGCAACTCAGGCTCCGGCCTGACCGCCTATCAGGTCAGGGTTGATGTGACCTACGACTCCGACATGCAGCCTGACTTCAATGACATAAGGTTCGTGGATTCTGATGGCTCAACCCTGCTTTCTTATTGGCGAGAAAGCTACACTGCCTCAACCTCGGCTATCTTCTGGGTCAAGGTTCCCTCCGTGCCTTCAGGCAGTAAAACAATTTACATGTATTATGGCAATGCCGCCGCCAGCAGCGCTAGCGACGGGGATGCAACTTTTGTCTTCTTTGATGATTTTAGTGGTGATTTAAGCAAATGGAATGTTCACATAGATACAGATGTTGCCATTACATCCAGTTATGGCAATCCAGCTCCAAGCCTGGAAATCAGCGGAGGTTTCACCAGCTCTCCTTACGGATTTGCCGCTATTGGCTCGGATGCGACGTACAGCGCATTCCAAAATGGGATAATTGAGGCCGATGTCTATCCGGCGACAGTGGCCCTCCCAGAAATTATATTCAGAGGGAATTATGCCTCAAATACCGGCTACAAAGGAAGGTGGGATTGCCGCACTGGAACCGAATCGCCTTGGATGAAACCTCCGTATAGCGGATGGGCAGCTTTTGGGACAGCGGTAACGAGATTTGGTATAGCGAATCAATGGCAGAAAGTAAAACTGGTTATAAATGACTCAACATTCAAGATATACAGCAATGGGAATCTTAAGTCTACCGTGACCAACACACAATATTCTGGACCGGGCGAAATTGGATTAGCAAACCACTACGGAACATACGCCAGGTTTGACAACGTAAGAGTCCGCAAATATGCCTCTCCAGAGCCGACAGCCAGTGTAGGTTCAGAAGAAAGCATGTATGTTTCCCCAGGCAGCATTGCTTCTCAGGTTTTGGATACTGGAGTGTCTGGGACAAGTTGTGAGAGCCTTTTCTGGGACGAAACATTGCTAAGCGACACCAACATAACCTTTGAGGTCAGAGCATCCGATAACTTGTTCGCCAAAGATGCTGAGCCGGACCCCCCTTCCGTGCCTGACTGGATTTCCGTTGGAGGAATGTCCCCAGTTACCTCAGGGCTTCCTTCAGGCCGCTACATGCAGTGGCGGGCGACCTTGGCTACCTCGGATGCGTCCAAAACCCCAGTCTTGCACGAGGTCAGAGTTTATTATTATTGACGGAAGATTCAAGGATTGACGCATGTTATCAAAGACGGTTGATTGTGGAGTCAGATTAGCTTTATCCTTAACTATGGGACTAGCTGTGCTCAATTTTTTGGTCATTCCAGCGCAGGCTCAAAGTCCTACCATAGATCTGGTACTTGGTGGTGATGAAGCCACTAGTTGGAACATAAGCGATATTAAACCTGGCGACAGTGGAACCAAGATGGTTAGCCTACATAACGCAGGCAGGAGGACAGGGTCTGTTACCATCTGGATAAGCGATATCGTCAATAGCGAAGGCACAAACCCAGAATCGGAGACCGGCAATACCACAGAACCAGGCGAACTCGTTGACTATTTAGTGTTTGACCTTTCTTGCAGTCGCTTAGACACCAATATAACTTTACCGGCTGAACTTCATGAATTTCCGCAAAGCGCCTTTGATGCGAATTATATTGAGATAAGCAAGCTTAATCCCGGCGCAACCATCACCCTAAATTGGCGGTGGGAATTTTTGGAGACGGGAGACCCTCAAAATGATGTCCAAGGAGATAGCCTCTCGTTCACCATAAATTACCTACTTGAGGAATTGCCGTCTGGTAGTGGCAGTGGCGGCGGTGGTTGGGCACCGAGCTACCAGTGGCTTAGGATGGACATAATGGGCAATGTAACCCTGGTCAAGATCAGCTCCTCGGGGAAGCTTCTTGACTCGTATGTAGCTACTGACCCAGATAATAGGTACAAGCTTGAACTCAACAAGGGTACCGAAATCATCTGCATCAGCGGCGAGGTCTCGAGAAAAATAGAGATGAAGGTCAGCGAAAAATCACTCTCGACTCCGACCGGCATGGAAATAATTGGCACCGCGTTTGAACTAACTGGCTATACTAAGGCTGCGGTTCCTTGCCCAGTCATCTTTAGCCAGCCAGCCAAATTAACATTGAGCTATGACACTAGTTGGCTGCCACAAAACACTTCCTCAGTATTTATGGCCTTTTATGATGCCGACCAGGGCTGGAAAGAGCTTGAGCCGGCTCCTGATGGTGCTGCTGAACGGGGAGAAATAACTGCCTTGATAAGCCACACCTCAACATTCGCTATCCTAGGCAAGCTAGAGCCATCATCTCTACCCCTGCCCCCATTAGCTGCTCATTTTATGGCGACTGACCTGCGCATCATACCCAGCCAGGAGCAGATATGGGAACCTATCACGTTCCTAACCAGGACAGGGGGTAGCGTTACTATCACTGCTAATATATCTAACGATGGTGGGCAGAGGGAAGCTTATATTGTTGAGCTAAAGCTAGATGGGGAAAGAGTAGATACTAAGGAAGTGCTAATTGAAGCGGGACAAAAGCAGCGCGTGAGCTTTACCCTGTCTGGAATGGATTATGGGCAGCATAAGGTAGAGATCGCTGGGTTGAGCGGAGAATTCACAGTGTCACGAAGCATTTCTTGGTCGCTCATCATCGGCATTATAGCTGCCATCGGATTGATTGCCGGTGGGGTAGTCTGGGCCAGGAAGAAAAGAGTATCACAACGTGAATAGAGAGTCTATGGGCTGGTTATGCCTTCCTGTTAATGTTCTCCATCGCCTAGAAGGCTGCCCTGGCGATTACTATCAGCACGAGCATCGTCAACAAGGCCATAATCTTTCTTAGGAAAACCTCGGCTAAGAGATGTTTCTTGCTTCCTTTCTCTTGGCTCAAACAAGCTGTGGCTATGTTAGCTACGCTCTTTCCGCTCCTCGGCGAGATAGAGCCCGCTTTTGCCTCCGCTCTTCCTTATCAGATGAATCTCTCCGATGGTCATACCTCTGTCCACTGCCTTGCACATGTCATAAATAGTCAGAGCGCTTATAGCCACCGCGACCAGCGCTTCCATTTCGAATCCCGTTTTCCCTACTCCCTTAGCGCTGGCGGTAATCTCAACAAAATCGCCATTTCCAGGGAGATAGAATTCAATCGTGATGTTGGTGAGCTGAATTGGGTGACACAGGGGTATCAGACGGTGAGTTTCTTTTGCGGCCATGATTCCAGCTGTTTTTGCTACGGCTAAGACATCTCCTTTTTCCAATCCCCCTTTACGGATAAGTCCTAGGGTAGCGGGCTTCATCTGTATCCTGCCTTTGGCTACTGCCTGGCGTTTTGTTTCTTTTTTCTGGGTAACGTCTATCATGCGAATTTGCCCTGACTCCATTCTCAACCTCCAATCTGTGACATTTTTCGGTTTACCAGGCTAATATTGCCTCCTTCCAAATGATGATGCTCCGGCTTAGAAGCAACTGTCTTTAGAATCAGGCGTTTTAGCTCCTCCACTGAGGCATTATTGCGTAGCGGCATTTTCAAGTCAATCTCCTCCTCTGCCAGAAGGCAAGGACGTAATCTGCCATCTGGAGTAAGTCGCATGCGGTTACATCTGGAGCAAAAGGAAGACTCAGTGACGGGGCTGATGAGGCCTATGGTGCCGGCTGCTCCAGATAAACGGTAGTACATAGCAGGTCCACTGCCAGTTACGGGTATACAAGGCTCAAGCTTGCCAAGCAAACCAATATGTTGTCGCAATTCAACGGAAGATACAAACTCTGCTACACCCTTGAAGGGCATAAGTTCGATGAATCGGACATGCCATCCG
>DAOUMB010000179.1:0-2078 GCA_034414335.1 Dehalococcoidia bacterium | reverse complement strand
CCGATGAAGTCTACCTTACCCTGTCGGAGAAACTCCTCCCCGACTTCAGGGTCAAGTCTACCTGTAGCAATAATTGGTATAGAGACCACCTTCTTGACTGCTGCGGCCAGGGGCACCAGACCTCCTGCTCCCCTGTGGCTTCCATCGAGTCCTCTTGCCAGGGACTTTGGACGTTCAGGATAGAAAATCTCCTCGGGCATATGCACTTGCCAGTAATCACCGTAGCCCCAGGCTCTTAGCTGAATGGAATCGGCACCGGCTTTTTCCAGTATTCGAGCGAACTCCTGACTTTCCTCAGGAGTTGTACCACCCTCTACTCCATATTCGGCGCCATTAATCAGCAAGCTGACCGGGAAGTCTTGCCCCAGGCGCTGTTTGATTGCCTGTATGATTTCAACCACAAATTGGGCTCTACTCTCCATGTCTCTGCAGCCATAGGCGTCCTGGCGCTTATTCCAGACACGGGATAAAAAACTATTAAGTAAGTGACAACTGGCAGCATTTAGCTCTACCCCATCGAACCCGGCCTTCTGAGCTCGCTCAGCCGCCCTGGCGAATTTATCCACGAGTTCTTCAATCTCGGCAACGGTTAGCTCCCTGGGCACCCCAAGCTCTGGTCCTGGTCCTGGCAACTCACTCTTGGTCAGGGCTGAAGAGGATACAGGCTGAAGTCCGGAAAACCGTGTTGGATGCCAGGCTCCAGCATGAACCAGCTGTAGAAACGTTGGGCAGCCATGTTTGTGAATAACCTCAGCGACTTTGCTCCAGCGCGGGATGTATTCATCACTATCAATACGCTCCGAGGAGGGGTGCACAAGCACGCCTAAAGGATAATCAGGTGTACCACTTCCTAGAATAAGCAAACCTACACCACCTCTGGCTATTGCTTCATTCAAGGCGATGAAGGCCTCGCTAAAATCGCCATTCTGGTCACACTTTCCGAACGCCGCGCCAGTCTTTACAATTCGGTTCTTAGTTTTCACCTGTCCTATATGGGAAGGTTCGAAGAGTTTGCTAAATCTTGCCTTGTCAGTCATTGATATACCTCTCCTTTTTTCATGGAGAATAGACTATTTCTTACTGAAAAGTCAATAGCGTCTGCCGATTGCACTTTTTAGCGGGTGGTTAAGACCATTCTGATGCCTTCTTAATTTAGAGAATTTCTACTGGCACAAAGTCGCCGACCTCTAAGGATAGAACATCTCTAATCCTGTGTGAGGAAATAATCTCCAATTTCGATTCAGGATAATCAGGAACCTGGGGGATGATGACAGCTCCCTTTATTTGGCCGCATACTAAAACATGAAAGCACTTTGCTGAACAAAATCCTGATTCGGCAGGAATTATTTCGATGCCTTTTCGCTTTTTGATTTCCTTAAGTTTTTCTATATCTTCAGCATCAATGATATCTAGATTAAGAGTCCCCGGATAAGGGTCAATACCCAGCTTAGTTATAAATTGTTCCCTAACCCAAGGGACATGAGTAAAAAAGCTGGATTCCCTTACTCCCCCAGTAGTTCTTCCTTTTATTGCTATAGAGTCAGAAGCAGAAGTTTTCATGTGTTTTCAAAGTATCGAAAGTAAATTATCTAGCCTTTTTCTTATTTCTTCCTCTAGAACTTTTCCTCCGTAGGTCAAAATTCTTGCCAATGAGCACTGAGATTAAATTGGCGGACAGGCTTTCAAGCGAGCCAAAACCAGCCATAGCAGTCACGGGAAAACTCGCCCCAATTTCAATTTTAAACATACCCCTATTCTACCATATCACTTCTTATACAACATGTATCTTGACACCTCTCTTTTAAGTGGAAACATTATGTAAACTAGCTCCTGATAGACATTATTGCACTCTATTTATTAGCAATATATAATATGCTTAATCTGCTGTAGGTCTGGGAGCGGATGGGTCCCGGTGGGCTTCGCGGACTTCAAATCCGTTGGAGGACATTAATAGTGTCTTCGGTGGGTTCGACTCCCATGCGCTCCCGCCACTAGTTTGCTTAACGCTTGCTTCTAATTTGCTTAACACTTTCCTTGATTCCCGAAGACAAGGAACATCACCGAGGACTATTGAGTTC
>DAOUMB010000178.1:0-17219 GCA_034414335.1 Dehalococcoidia bacterium | reverse complement strand
ATTCACCATCGTCGAGGTATAGTAAACCAAACCTGGCCATGTCACGGGTGGAAAAGTAGAGATCTGCGTGGCCGTTGTAATAGCCTTCCCAATCCTGTATCCAATCGCCCATCTCCACGTCAAGCGGTGCAAACAGGTTTTCCTGAGCGAATGACTTGAGATCTGTATCGGTAGCCCGTGCGACAATAATCCCCAGGAGATGGGACGTCAGACTGCTGTATTCGAACTGAGTTCCCGGATCGCTGACAAGAGGAACCTCGACCAAAAGGGACGGCCGAAAGCCGCTGTATAGCATCT
Organism: Dehalococcoidia bacterium; assembly: GCA_034414335.1. Taxonomy (GTDB): domain Bacteria; phylum Chloroflexota; class Dehalococcoidia; order GIF9; family AB-539-J10; genus RBG-13-51-36. The sequence goes on along the minus strand of DAOUMB010000178.1, from coordinate 16,922 downwards.
CGAACAATTCCGGCGTGGACTCCTCCCAGGGATATCCAGCGCGCATCTCAAGCATCTGCCGAATCGTAATCTGCTCCTTCCTCGGGTCAGTTATCTCATCGGCGAATTCCGGGAAGAATTCCATCATCTTCTGGTCCACGCTTGACAGATAACCCTGATCCAGCGCAATCCCGACCAAGGCTGAGGTATAGCTCTTCGTCACCGATTGCATTCTGTCTTTCTGATCAACCGACCCTCCATTGAAGTACCCTTCAGCGATCAGATAACCATTCTTGATAACCAGCAGACTGTAGATGGTCTCCAGTTCAGCCGCATGGTAATACATCGCTGCCACCAGCATCGGGTCCAGCCCCTGCTCAGCGGGCGTCGATACCCCCCAGTCATCCCCGGGCAGCGGTGTGTAGTCAACCGATAAGAGATCCTCAGTACTAGGGCCACTAGAACCACATCCGACCGGCATTGATAGGATTAGGATTGCGCTGGTAATTAATAGTAAAAGTTGACGACGCTTTACGCAGAACAAAGGGCAGCCCACGATATTTTTCAGCAGGTCTAGCCCCAGCCGCTTATCATATTGGAGCTTCAGTAACTCCTTGGCCTTTTCACCCATCGGGTTCCTCGAGTTAGCCCCGTCTAATGTGGCCGAACAGTGGGCTTCTGAAGCTATTTTACCATAGAAACTTGTCCAAACGCCCGGTTTGATATGGGAAATCCAGGTTAAGGGGTATCACTGCTTGACAGTGCGCGGGGGCCGCATATAATATGGCATAGGATTTCGGAAAAGCTGATCTGTTACTGCGGCACACTGCTGAGTCGAAGGAGGTCTTAACGTTGTACAAGAAGCTGACCAGACTGTTTCAACCGGGCAGGATAGGGAAGGTCGAAGTAAAGAACCGAATAATTATGTCACCTATGGGTGTAGGCCTTGCCACAGAGTTGGGCTACGTAACGGACCGCCTCATCGCTTTCTACGAGGCCAGGGCCAGGGGGGGTGTCGGGGCCATCACAACGGGAGGGGCTTATGTGGTGAGCTTGGGCCAAAGTCCGTTCAAGTTCATGTGCATCGACGATGATGAAAAGATTCCCGGCTTAAAGAAGCTGGCCCATACTATTAAGGCTCAGGGGGCCGCTGCTTTTATCCAGCTGATTATGCCCGGTGTTCAAATGTATGAGCGCCCGGACGCTCTGCCCCACCCCCAAATGGGGACACCGCCAGCGGAGCGGTCCAAGGAGGAGATAGGGGAGCTGGTGGAGCTGTTTGTCCAAGCGGCCAGGCGTGCCAAAGAGGCCGGGTTTGATGGCGTCGACATTCATGGGGCCCACGGCTACCTGATCAGTCAGTTCCTTTCCCCTAAGACAAACCCGAGGACAGATGAATATGGGGGCAGTCCGGAAAAGAGAGCCAGATTCGCCAGCCAGATAATAGAGAATATCAAGCGCCGATTGGGCCAGGATTTCCCTATCTCATTCAGGATGAACGGTGAAGACTACATCGATGGCGGTCTGACTATAGACCAGGCAGTGCTACAGGCTCCCGTCCTGGTTGAGGCAGGTGCCGATGCCCTGAGCGTATCTGCCGGGATTTTCCAGGGCTTCCACTGGCAAATACCCTCGGTGATACAGGCCCCGGGCTGCCTTTCCCATCTGGCGGCTGCGGTGAAGAAGGTGGTCGCCGTGCCGGTTATCACCGCAGGCAGGCTTGGAGACCCTCTAATAGCCGAGCAGGTCTTGAGAGAGGGCAGGGCAGATTTCATCGCCATGGCAAGGCCGCTACTGGCTGACCCTGAACTCCCCAATAAGGCCGCGGAAGGAAGGCTGGAGGACATCCGTTATTGCATCTCCTGCAACCTGGGCTGTTCAACTAAAAGACCGCCTCCGGACTTTGCCGCCTCCTGTAGCGTGAACCCAGCCTGCGGTCGGGAGACGGAGTACCTTCTACAGACTACACCCCAACCCAAGAGGGTAATGGTGGTGGGTGGGGGCCTGGCGGGCATGGAGGCAGCTAGAACCCTGGCCCAGCGGGGCCACGATGTTACGCTATATGAAAAGGGGGACCAATTGGGCGGGCAGTGGAACATCATTTCCTCCTATGAGCCGGAGGTTGCCGCCTTGACCAGATATCTTTCCCGAGGCCTGGATAAAGCAGGGGTGAAGGTCTTCCTGAATACGAAAGTTGATAAAAAGGTGGCGAAGGAGGCCGACCCTGAGGCGATGGTGGTCGCAACCGGCGCCGTGCCCGCGATACTGGCGGTTCCTGGCATCAAAGGAAAAAATGTGGTGCTGGCCTGGGATGTGCTGATGGGGAAGGTCAAGGTCGGGCAAGAGGTAGTGATAATAGGAGGAGCAGCAGTAGGCCTTGAGACAGCCTGCCTGCTGGCAGAGCAAGGCAAGAAGGTATCGGTTGTCGAGATGCTCAATATTGGTCATGGCGTTACCTGGTTTCTGAAGTGGGCATTGAAGGAGCGCTTGATTGACTTAGGTGTCTACCTTTATCCCAGCACAACCGTACATAGCATCAGCGAAAGGGGCGTAAGCGTGCTTAACGCCCGCCAGATGCTATTTCTGAAGGCAGACACAGTGGTACTGGCCGCCGGCTCGAGATCCGAGAATGAGCTTGCCCAGCAAATGCAAGGACTCGTACCGGAGCTGTATACCATAGGCGACGCGATAGAGCCGAGGGACTCCATGGATGCCATCCACGAGGGCTCTCGGGTGGGGCGCGAGATCTAGATTCTCGCTATCGCTCGCCACCACGGGCTAATTGCTTGCAGGCCACACCTAAAATATCATCTTAATTATCGGCCCTATAGATATTACACATTAGACCTCTCAACACCCAAGCGCCGGTCATGGGGTCACGGAGATCCGGGCCCTCGTCCAGGATAGCATTGATATTCGACTTCCAAACTCCGTGAAGGGATGGCTCTTCCGCTGGCTCTTCGGGGAACCACCAGCCAAATTCGGTGCTCACCACCCTGGGGTCAACGCCGGAAAAATGCTGGCATTTGAACTTAGCCTTGCCTATGGGAGTCTCGACCCATATCCAGTCACCATCTTTGATGCCTAACTCTTTTGCCTTACGTGGATTAAGTTGAGCTATCGGGTCTGATGCCTTCCGGCGCACGGTCTTTATCTGGCGGCCCTGGGACTGATACAGGTCCCGGTTGCGGTGGCTGATCACAATCATGGGGAAATCCTTAGCCATTCTTGGAGAACTGACCAGGGTTTGTGGCAGTTCCTCATATCTGGGCAAGGGGTCATAACCCATGTTCTCCATAATGGTCGAATACAGCTCAATCTTGCCGGTGGGCGTGCCAAACCCAACCTGTTCGTACTTCTGGTGACCTATCTGTGGAGCGTCAATACCACCTCTTTCCTGTATGAATGACTTTAGGGTGAAACCCAATGAAGATAGGCGGTAATCGCAAGCGTCTTCCAGGGTCTCCCAGGGCCAGTATTTCTCCTGACCCAGCCTCAATCCCAGCTCACGCCAGAGATAATACTCAGGTTTTCGCTCATACATTGGTTGAATAGCTGCCTCGCCGGCAGTCACAATATGGAAAAAGTCCCCAGCATAGATGAGCGGCTTTTCCAGGTAACAGGCCGCTGGCAGCACATAATCAGCCATGAGGCAGCTTGGGGTCATAAATATATCCATAGCCACGTGGAAGTCTACATTTTTCATGCCTTCATAGACCATTCTGGCATTGGGCAGGGTGAGCATTGGATTTCCACCTTCGGTTATAAGCGCTTTTATGGGGTAGGGCTTTCCTGTAACCATGGCCCGGTATACATCCGGTGTATAAGCCCCACCAATCCACCACCAGGCAGCCAGGGGCCTCTTTTGCACCTTCTTGATGTTCTCTTCTATCCTATGGAATAAGTCCCAGGACCAGAGCTTGAACTCCTTCTCGCCGATCATCTTAGCTTTCTGCTCATGGGAGAGCATGTCATGGGTTTCGATTTCAGCCTGGAGAATAATGTTGGGGTTTGGCCCCAGTATCAAGTCCCCACCTGGAGCATCGATGTTGCCGGTGATGACTGGCAGGAAGTACCTCATCTGAAGGGCAGGAGTGGAATTGGGTATCATCTCCAGACCCATGCCATGCGCCACCGTGGCCGGTTTGGAGGTGGCGTAGAGCCTGGCTGCCTCCCTAATCTTATCTTCTGGCACCCAGGTTATTTCGGATACCTTCTCCGGCGGATATTCCTTAATCCTTGCTGCGAGTTTATCAAAGCCATAGCACCATTTGTCGACAAATTCCTTATCATAGAGGCCCTCAGAAATAATAACGTTGGCCATGCCAAGAAGCAGGGCAGCATCTGTGCCTGGACGGGGCTGCAACCAGATGTCGGCTCTCATAGCCGCATCCGTACGCCTGGGGTCGACAACAATGAGCTTGGTGCCCTGCTTTAGCAAATCCAGTATCTGGAGCCACTCATATCGCGAAGAACTAGCGGGGTTGCGTCCCAAGAGCATAATGCAACGGGTAAGACGGTTCGGGAAATGGAAGTGCACAGCTCCTCCCACATGCACAAAACTGAGAGCCGCCGCCACACCGTAACATATTTGCGCCTGTCCAGCATAATTGGGGCTGCCGAAAAGGTTTTGAAAGCGAGCACGATATTCCTCAGAGCAACCGTTCTCCCCAATGCAATTAAAAGCTACTGCCTCGGCCCCATAGTCATCCCTGATTCTGGCCAGCTGGGATGCGATGTCGTCCAGAGCCTCCTTCCAGGTAATACGCTGCCACTTGTTCTCACCACGCTCCCCTACCCTCCTTAGAGGATAGTTGATGCGGTCCGGGTGGTCTACTAACTCCGCAACTCCATGCGCCCGCGGGCACGAGGCTACAATAGATGTCCACTTCCGTGAAGATGCATGTTCACTTTCTTTATGCACATACTCCTGCCCCGTTATTTTGCCGTCCTCGATAATCACGTTCACTACACATTTATTGGTACACATAGCGCATATTACGCGCCTCATTTCTTTAGCCATCTTCTTCCCCTTTCGCACTACCACTGCTCAACTCCAGCATCTCCTATATCAATCCTCTATGTTCCCGATTTTGTTCTTGTTTTGATTTCTTCAGCCACCATCCTAGCGCTTTCAGCAACGCCTGAGCCGGCTATCCAGCCTGGCGGATTTACCGCATCCCCAACATTGTACAGGTTTTCGATTGGCGTTTTCTGGTGGCGTTCAGAGGCCGGCCATGCGCGAACACACGGCCACTCAGAGCAAAATTGGCGGACCAGCAATACCTCAGCACCCTGTTCCCTGAAATTTGGAAACATGTCAGCCAGGTCAGCCAGGAATAGTTCATACTCCTTCCTGGGGTCATACATGCTGGCATGTCCCGGGGCCTGGTAAAATCCCATCCAGTTCTTGCCCGAGGGAGCAAATTTAGGGGAAACCAGACTGTAATCTACGCCGAGCTGCCACCTTCGGCTCTCGGGAGCATAAAGGCCTCCTGACCAGTCATATAACGGCCCATTGCTTGATACCATAAACCAGAAACCTTCCAGCGGCTTTAGCTCTCCGACCTCGCTGAGGTACCCCCGGTCGAAATTCTCCTCACCAGCCAGTTCCACCGTCTTTTTCGGCCCAACATCGCTAACCACTGCCCTGGCTTCAATACTTAGTTCAAAATCAGGTCCCGTGGCTTGCACTCCCTCAGCTACGCCATCATTAACCACTATTTTACGAGCCCGCACTGAAGTCAAAATCTCCCCGTTGTTATCCTCGATCACCTTGACCAAGTTGTCAATGATAGGGTTGAGTCCGTCCTTGGGGACAAGCTGTTGTCCACCAGCGAAATTCACGAAGCATCTCACCAAATCACCGGCGGAAATTTCATATAGGTTCAGTCCTACTATCTGGACACACCAAGCCTGAAAGATATTCCAGATAGCCCTATTGTCCGTCACGCGAAATAGCCACTCGCTGAACGTAATTGAATCAGAAGGTACCTGCCACCTGAAGCTGCGCCTGAGGGCTCTGATGACCATTTCCTCTTCCTCCTTATCCCGGCTGGCCAAAGAGATCAAATACCACAGCATCCCTTTAGGCGGCATCTCGTAGTCCTTTCCCCTGATTCGCCATTTAGGCGGTGGAAGTGCTCCCATCTCAAAGTCAGTTCTGCCGCCAACATCATTCAACGTAAGAAGGACTGGGTCTCTCTGGCCGTAGTAAATCGTGAGGGCACCGGTGGGAATCAAGTATCCTTTGTAGTCTACCCAGATAAAGCGCCCGCCCAGGATAGGCATCTTTTCCAGTACTATTGTTTTGTATCCCGCATGGCTCAGCCTGGCCGCAGCACATAAGCCGCCGAGGCCAGAACCTATCACTGCCACATCACAGCTCTTCTTCTCCATCCCTATACTTCCTCGATTGCTTCTGAAGTGCAGTAGCCTCTGCAAATAAGGCAATTATTGCACAACTCCTGGTCGACCTGGCACTTGAAGGTATCACCGGGAACGAACAAGGCATAAGTGGGGCAAAAGGTAACGCACATGCTGCAGCCGATACACTTCGAGAGGTTGATTTTGATGGCCATCACCCCACCCCAAGAGACTCTAGCAGACGACATAGGGGTTGTCAACCAACCGAATCAAACGGGTCTACAGTTTTGGCGTGAAAGATTTGAGTGCTGGGAGGAGGTGATTGGATTACTGAAAGGCACCTGTCACCTCCTGCAGCGTTAGTGTAGACAAATCGAAGAAAGTTACATATGCAGCTGCAATTACAGGTTACTTTGAGATTGACGTCAAAGATGGTGATTACCTCAACAAGTCCGAGTGCGGTGGCGGGCATATATCAACTCTGATGGGTGGCGCGTGCCGCGGAAACAAAGAAAAGGGGGGGCAGGCGCGGTGATTGTTCCTCCTTACCACTAGACAAGCCATACCCACCACAGCTTGACAAAATCCCCCAAATGGTATACCTTTTGGGTAGGGCTGTGCAAAACAAAGAAGGATTGACCATAGCCCAGGCAGCTAAGGCCATGCGCCTATCCCCTAAAACGGTAAGACGCCGTATTAAGGAAGGCAAAATACCTTACAAGTTGGTGCCTGGCAAATATGGCGATGAATACCGGCTAACCGAACTGCCATCCAATAGGATAAACCCAGAAGCCCTGGACACGACCCCTACCCTAGCCTTGGACATCATCCACAGGCTAGAGCAGGAGAACCGAAACCTTGCTGGACAGCTTGGAGCAGCATTGGAGAGGGTACGAGCGTTGGAGAACCAAGTCAAACTACTCACCATGGGCAGGCAACCTTGGTGGCGACGACTATTCAATAGGATGGGAAAGGGGCAACAATGAAATCAGTACGTTGCTCAAGAAAGCAGCAGAGCAGGGTAGACTCAGGATAACCAACGATTTTGGACGGTTTGTGACCCTATTTCTCACGAGCTGCCAAATCCCTCTTTTCAGAAGTTCCCATGTACTGTGGACTTATGAATCCTCAAGCTGTGCTCAAACTTCAATAATAGATATTGTAGATATTATGACTCTGTTCCTCGGGTTATTAGCTTGGGGGTGTACCATGTATCCTATTTTTTCGCCTGTAAGGGCACTTAGAAGCTTCCTAGAGGCTCTTGGCCCATCAGCCCCCCCCTCTTGGAATTCAATTTCCCTACCCTAATTAGCCAATGCACGAAGACCATTATAGCTCTATAGCAATTCAGTTTAGCATTGCCACATCATAGACTAGCCGAGAACCCGCTTATTCTTTCTGAAGTAGTACGATGATTCTTTACGCAGGGTGTGAGGCAACTTCCGTAAAACCCTATGGTTCTGGGCGATATGCCTCCCCTTCTGGATTTAACAAAAAGTGGTAACAAATTAGCTTGGGATTGTATTTGGAATTTTGTTAACAAAGAAGGTTCTTGTTGCAGTTGAGAAAAAGTCGGGGTGAGAGGATTTGAACCTCCGACCACCTGAACCCCATTCAGGTGCGCTACCAGGCTGCGCTACACCCCGTAGCTTTGACCTAAACAAGACCTAAACAATATGTTATCATAACAAGTTATCGCAGCAAAGAAAATATCAGATTTACAGGTTGTAATTCTTGGCTAAGAAACAGAAAAGGGTTGAAACTAAACGGGCCCCTACTAAGCGCCAACTGTCCAGATGGCAGCGCCAGATGAGAATACGCCGAATCATAATAATCGCTGCCGCTGCTTTCCTGGCTGGCATCCTAAGCTGGGTGGGCTATGGATACTATAAGGACACAATTGGGCCTTCTCATGAGGTTGTGATCCAGGTAAATAACACCTCGTTCAATATGGATTACTACATAGCCACATTTGAGGCCTACACTCAAGGAATGAACACAACTCTTCTTCAATACATGCCTGACACCGTCGCCAACCAGATCGTGCAAGACGAGTTGATTAGACAGGGGGCCGATAATCTGGGAATCAACGTTACTGCTCAGGAGATAGACGACGTCATCAACAACAATAAACTGCCCAATGACAGGGTATATCGGGATATAATTAAGGCTAACTTGTCAAAACAAAAACTTCTCTCCAACTATTTCGTCCCTCAGCTACCTGCTACAATGGAGCAAGCACATATCAAAGTAATGTTGGTAGAGAGCCAGGAAGTGGCTGATGAAGTGATAAGCAGAATTGAAAGCGGTGGTAATTTCACTGCTCTAGTTAATGAATTTTCCTGTGACCCCCAGACCAAAGGTGATCTGGGTTGGTTACCCAAGGAGCAAATGCCGAATACCCTCATTGGAGACGCCGCTTTCAACGTTACACCAGGCAACGTAAGCCAGCCTATTTATGATGAATCAGCGACTAAAAACGTCGGTTATTGGCTTATAGAGGTTACTGACAAGCAAGATGACAAGATAAACGCCAGAGCCATGTTGCTGGGCAGCGAGGCAGAGGCCGAGGAAGTTAAAACTGAGTTGGCCAGTGGGAACTTCACCGCTTTAGCTCAGCAGTACTCCCAGCACGAAAGCAAAACTAAAGGTGGCGAACTGGGCTGGATAAAACAAGGAGACATGGGTAGCGAGGCCTTCGACAAAGTTGCCTTCAATCTTACCCTCAATGAGGTAAGCGAGCCGGTTAAAGATGAATCGGTTCAAACCACTGGCGGCTACTGGGTAGTTCAGGTTGTGGATAGAGGAGATCACGAACTCAGCGATGCTGTCAAGCAAACGCTAGCAAACAACAACTTTACCGCTTGGCTCCAGGAGCAAACGAAAAACAGCACTATTAACAATTACCTTGACGAAGCAAAAAAGACCTGGGCATTAGACAGAGTCCTGAAAGGAAGAACATGACCAAAAAAGTTGTTGGTGCTGGTTTGCTGGGCTTGGGTATTGTGGGCAGTGCCATAGCTGAGGTCTTGCTTAACAAAGCAGACAAATTGGCTGAGCAAGTGGGAGTTCCTTTAGTCCTGAAGAGGGTGCTGGTGCGCGATATGAGTAAAGAGCGCAGCGCAAAGCTCAAACCTCGCATATTAACGAACCTTGCTGAGGAAGTCCTCTCCGACCCTGAAGTAAGCATAGTGATTGAGGTTATCGGGGGCGAGCATCCTGCCTCAGACTACATAAGACAAGCCATCACCCGGGGTAAGCATGTAGTCACCGCCAACAAGGAGGTGATGGCCAAACATGGATATGAGTTGCTCGCTTTAGCCAATAAACACAATGTTGACCTTCGCTACGAAGCGAGCGTAGGTAGCGGTATACCACTTATTTCCCCCTTCCAACAAGAGTTGGCAGCCAATAAAATCTCGGCCATTCGTGCCATCCTTAACGGCACTACTAATTACATCCTGACCCGAATGGCACAAGAGGGATTGGATTTTCCTTCAGCTTTGAAGCAAGCCCAAGAATTAGGATATGCTGAAGCCAATCCAGCTAATGATATAGAGGGGATAGATGCTGCTTATAAACTGGTCATCTTGTCCAACCTAGCCTTCCAGGCTAAATTTAGCCCTCAAGATGTATACTGCGAAGTAATATCAAATATTGCCGCTCGAGATTTTCTTTATGCCAAAGAATTTGGCTACGCTATAAAACTTCTGGCTATTGCCAAGAGAGATAATGACAATGTAGAGATGAGGGTTCATCCTGTTTTTATTCCTCAGGACTCCCAGCTAGCTAAAGTAGATGGGGTTTATAATGCCGTCGAGGTGGAAAGCGACTTAGCTGGTAAGCTTGTGTTTTATGGAGAAGGGGCAGGAGCCCCAAGAGCTACTAGCGCCGTTATAGCTGATGTATTGACGATAGCCAGAAATATCTGTCGCGGCGTAAATAACGTTCCTGAAATAAGACTAAACCAGAGATTAACAGTCAAGCCTATGTCTGATATAAAGACACGGTATTATCTCAGGCTGAATGTTCCTGACCGCCCCGGTGTTTTAGCTCAAATCTCTAAAGTTCTGGGCGACCATTCCATAAGCATCTCTTCTGTGGTCCAGAAAGAAAGCGACCTTGCAGCACAAAGCGCCGTACTCGTCATCATGACCCATCCAGCAGAGGAAAAGGGGGAGCAAAGGGCCCTTAAGCAATTAAAGCAGCTGCCGGTGGTCAACGAGGTCAGCAACTTTATCAGAGTTGAGGGATGAAGCAAGGCGTCTTAAATAGGTATCGTGATTTCTTGCCGGTAACTCCAGCTACACCTCTGATTACGCTGGGCGAAGGAGATACACCTTTAGTAAGGTCACGAATTCTGGAGAAAGAACTTGGCTGTGGTGAACTTTATTTTAAGCTCGAAGGCTGTAACCCCACCGGGTCTTTCAAAGACCGGGGCATGGTGGCGGCGGTGGCTAAGGCGGTGGAAAGCGGTAGCCAGAGCATCATCTGTGCCTCCACAGGCAATACCAGCGCTTCGGCTGCTGCTTACGGCGCTAGATTTGGACTCAAAACTATCGTCATCATCCCCAAAGGGAAGATAGCCATGGGAAAGCTAGCCCAGGCCCTTGTTTATGACGCCCAGATTATAGGCATAAAGGGTAATTTCGACCAGGCGCTTCAAATAGTGCGTGCCTTAACCCAAAAATACCCCGTCACTCTGGTAAACTCGATAAATCCCAATCGCATCGAAGGTCAGAAAACGGCAGCTTTCGAGATTATAGACGATTTGGGTGATGCTCCCGATTATCTCTTTATTCCTGTAGGCAATGCTGGCAACATCACTGCTTACTGGAAGGGATTTACTGAATACCACCAGGCGGGCAAGGCAAGCCACACTCCGAGGATGATGGGCTTTCAGGCCGCAGGCGCCGCACCCATAGTGCTGGATAAGGTGGTCAAACGACCCAAGACCATTGCCACAGCTATTCGCATTGGCAACCCTGCCAGCTGGCAAAAAGCGGTAGCCGCCCAGGTTGAATCAGGAGGCATCATTGATTGTGTTACTGATGACGAGATCATGAATGCCTATAGATTGGCAGCGATTAGAGAAGGCATCTTTGGTGAGCCAGCTTCGGCAGCCTCTCTAGCCGGGCTTATTAAGCTGGCCAGGGAAGAAAACTTCTCTGGCAAGCGTGTGATTTGCATCATCACCGGCAGCGGCCTAAAAGACCCTGGCATGCCAGCAAGATATGCCCGAGCACCAATAGAGCTCCCTGCTGAGCTGGCTGCCGTTGAGGAGGTTTTGAAATTCCCCACCTCAGCGATTCTTCACCGTGTTCAGAATGACAAGAGATGAAGGGCTTAGAATGACACTTAAAGGTAGAATGAGGCAGGTCTAAGGACGTCAAAGCTGTGCCAAAAATTGTTACGGAGGATATAGGGAAATTCAGCCAGCATAATCCCAAGCTGGCAGCTATAGTCACCGCTAGTGCCCGGGGCCGGGACGATGCCATGACTGCCGCCTGGCACAGTTCGATTTCCCTTATGCCACCACTTTATGGCATCGCTATTTCGCCTAAAAGGTTCACCTACCAGCTAATCACTGAAAGCCGGGAGTTTGGCATTAATTTCATTCCTTCAGAGAAAGCCTCCTTTGCTGCTTCCATTGGCGGAATTTCTGGGCAGCAAATGGATAAATTTGAGAGATTTGATATCAAGAAAGAGAAACCCTTAAAGACAGGGACACCTATACTGGAGGAAGCTTACGCTGCTTATGAATGCAAGCTGGTGGATAGCAAACCTTATGGTGACCACGTTTGGATAGTTGGCGAAATCGTAGCTGTGCATTTCCTTGAGGAGGCATTTACCCCGGGAGGAATTATCGACCTGGGTAAGATAAAGCCACTCCTTTACCTCGGCTCAGATTTCTATGCCAGCACAGATAAAAACAGCGTGAACTTTATAAAGAGGGGGATTTAGATGGTCGATCAGGACAAAATCAAACTGGCAATGGCTTCCATAATCGAGGCCATCGGTGAAAATCCCCTCAGGGACGGTGTAAAGGACACGCCACGGCGAGTCGCTGAAATGTATGCCGAGCTTTTCTCGGGCCTGGATGCTAACCCAAAAGATGAACTAATGGTGGATTTCGAAGAAGGATATGAAGAGATGGTGATTCTGAGAGACATACCCTTCTATTCCATGTGTGAACACCATCTCCTGCCTTTCTATGGTGTAGCCCATGTAGGCTATATCCCCAGTGCCGGCGGTAGAGTGGTAGGGGTAAGCAAGCTGGCCAGGGTAGTAGAAATCGTGGCCAGGCGCCCCCAGCTTCAGGAAAGAATGACTCAGCAGATTGCTGATGCCATTTTTGAGACGCTTCAACCCGACGGCGTGGCTGTAGTCATCCAAGCAGAGCATTTGTGCATGATCATGCGTGGGATAAAAAAGCCAGGGGCAAGTGTGATAACATCAGGTCTAAGGGGTAACTTCCGCAGCAAAGTAGCAACTCGCAGTGAGTTTTTATCTTTGATCCAAGGAAAATAATCTACTCGTGACGCAAGGACTCGATAGGGTCCAGTCTTGCCGCCCGAATTGCCGGGTACAACCCAGAAACAAGTCCGATAGAAACTGCCACAGTTACCGCCAGGACAATGACATCGCCGGGAAGCACAGCGGCAAAGGAAAAGCCAGCGTTTGTCGCTACGACGGACATGATTTTGACCGTAATCCACCCCAAGCCCACCCCTATAGCACCGCCACAGAGGCCCAGTGTGGCAGCTTCAGTGAGAAATTGAGTTAGAATATCCCGACGCTTGGCTCCTATCGCCTTTCGTAAGCCAATTTCCCTGATGCGCTCGGTCACCGAAACCAGCATGATATTCATAATCCCTATGCCACCAACAAGCAAGGATATACCAGCTATGGCACCGAGGACAAGCTGGAGTATTCCCATTACTTGCGCGACCTGGCTGGCCATAGACTCCAGGCTGATAAGTCTGAAGTCGTCTTCCTCTCCCGCCCTGATATGATGTCGCTCTTGCAAGATAGCAGTGATCTGCTGCTCAGCAGATGCTACCTCGTCTTTGCTCCTGGCCTGGACGCTAATAGCCTGAACGCTGTTTCCGTGGCTGCCCGACTGTGCTCCCATTGTCGCAAAGAAGGTAGACAAAGGAATATACACCATCAGGTCTTCAGTTCCGAATCCAGTCCCCTTGCTTTCCAATACACCGATGACCTCGAATTTGCGTCCCTCAATTCTTATGTCCTGCCCTGTAGGCTCCATCTGGCCGAAAAGAGTTTCTGCTATCGCGCTTCCCAGGACAGCCACTCTTGATTTCGCCTTATAATCGTATTCGCTGATGAAGTTGCCCTGCGCCACGACGTCGTTATTCACCAACTCGGCTTCCGGGGTAACCCCTCCAATCAGGCTGCCCAGATTTTCTCTTCCCGCTACGACTTGAGCGGTAGTCTGTGCTATTGGCGACACCGCGGCTACGGAAGGGGCGTCACTAAGAATAGCCTCAGCATCCTCCAGGGTCAGCGTCGCAGCGCTGCCGACTGTCCCCCCCAAGCCACCTGCGCTGGGAGCACCTGGCAAAACGTATATCAGGTTAGACCCCAAGGAGGCAAAGGCTTTCTCTACCTCGGTCTGCTGTGCCCTTCCCAAAGATAACACGGAAATAACCGCCGCCACGCCAATCAAGATGCCCAGCATGGTCAAAATTGACCTCAGCTTGTTGCCGGTCAAAGCACGTATAGCAGTAACGATGCAATCCCAGAATTTCATCCCAATGCCTCAATCAGACCGTCACGGATCCTAATGGTCCGTTGCGTATAAGCGGCAATATCTGGCTCATGAGTAACCAAAACGATAGTCATCCCTTGTTCATTCAACTGCTTGAAAAGAAGCATAATTTCCCCGCTGGTCTGGGTATCAAGGTTGCCTGTGGGTTCATCAGCTAGGATGATGGACGGATTATTTACCAATGCCCGAGCGATAGCCACCCTCTGTTGCTCGCCTCCAGCTAACTCACTTGGCCTGTGACTAGCCCGATGAGCCAATCCCACTGACTCCAAGACTTGTAAAGCTCTTTGTCGCCGATTACGACTTCCGCTGTAAATAAGTGGCAGTTCCACATTAGCCGAAGCTGTGGTCCTGGGCAACAGGTTAAAGCTCTGGAAGACAAAACCTATCTTCCTATTTCTTATCTCAGCTAATTGGTTATCGCTAAGCTCACTTACCTCGGTCCCATCCAGGCGGTATCGCCCCGAGCTAGGTTTATCAAGACAGCCAATGATATTCATCAAGGTGGATTTGCCTGAGCCTGATGGTCCCATAATAGATACCATCTCCCCCGACTCAATACAACAGCTCATTCCTCGCAGGGCATGAACTTCCGTCTGGCCAGTCTTATACACCTTGGTTATATTTTCGAGTTCAATCACCTAAAATCCCCCCCGAGCGCTCGGTTGCGTCACGGGAACCACTACTACCTTCTCCCCCTCCTTCAATCCCGACAAGACTTCAGTATTTATTCCATCGGATAAACCCAGGGTAACTTGTCGTTCCTCAACTTGTCCATCTATAACAACTTCAACCACCGGGTTCTCAGTACTACCCCGAATAGCACGGTTTGGTATCAGTAACACGTTATCATGACGCTCAAGGTTGATTTCAGCAGTAGCGCTCATGCCGTCTCTAAGCTCTTCATCAGGATTCTCCAAGGTTATGGTAGTGTCGTAGCCTACCACCCCCGCTGTAACTTTGCCTATCTGGGAGATGAAGGTTACCTTGCCCTTTATTAGCTTGTCAGGCAAGGCATCTAGGGTGATATCCGCCTCCTGCCCCAGCTTCACCTGAGCGATATCTACCTCATCAATAACGCCATTCATCTCTATCCTGCTAGTGTCAACCAGGGACATTGCTGGATTAGCATATGTCGTTGCTGAGACTTCTTGTCCTTCAGCTATGTTGATGTCAGCTATTACGCCGTCAAAAGGAGCCACTATTGTGGCCTTGGCTAAGTTAAGCTTTGCCATCTCCAAATTTGCTTTGGCCACATCCAGTTGTAGCTCCAGCAATTTAACCGACGGGGGCAATGACCATGACCTTGATTGCGACTTGCTTTCAGCCTTCTCTACGTTGTCCTCAACTGAGCCGAGCAGGGCATACGCCTCGTCGATTCTCCCTTCGTTCAAAAGCTCCCGGGCCTGTGCTAAATTATCATGAGCTTCATCCAAAGCTAACCATACCCCAGGTAAATCAATACCCCAGACCTGGGTATAGTGAGGATAGATTGTCCCTATCAAGTTGGTCTCAGCCGTTTCATAGTCAGCCTGCGCTATTTCCACGCTTAATTTCAGAGAGCTCGCATCTAGCGCGGCTAGTTCTTGGCCTTTTACCACCTTATCTCCTTCTTCAACCAGCACCTTCTCCACCATACCCGTAGTGCCAAATGACAAGTCAGTCTTTCTAGGCATCTCCAAATTGCCGCTGACAGGGACGCTTATTACTAGGTCGCCTCGAGTAATCACAGCGGTTTCTGGCGCAGCAGCTTGAGGGTTGGCACACCCAGTGAATATTATACCTACTAAGCAGATTGTCATTATTAGTGCTAGCCATTTCTTCATTTTCCTTTGCCCCTTTTTCATTTTCTGATAAGTTGCCTATTATAGCATAACGATTCTAACCTAAAACGCAGAGCTGAGCAGATTGGTTTAGCCTTGCGATTGTATGCAGGACAATCTCCCCTGTTGTTCCTTAGTCAGCCTCCATCCTGGAAAAGAAGTAAGCCCCCAAGGTTGCTAAAGCTATCGACAAGACAAGAAGAACCACGAAATCCAGCCAGAGTGGAAAGGCGGCAATGCCGATAAGGGTACCCCTCAACGCATCCACCCCATAAGTGAGAGGGTTAATGTACATTACGTATCTCAACCAACTTGGCATGGCTGCCAGAGGGAAGAAAGCGCCCGACAGAAAGAATATAGGGAATGTTATTAAGGGAATGATAGCCATGAAACCTTCAGTATCAGTCAATTTGGCGGCAAGAATCAGGCCAAATCCTGTAAAAGTAGCACAGGTGAGAATCATCACTACTATCGCTAAAAAGAAGCCTGACACACCAGACAACTTGACTCCCAGAGCCACGGCTACTCCCACTATAATCATAGCCTGAATTGTTGCTGCGGTTATTCCACCAAGGCTCCTACCCAGTATGACAGAAAAGCGGTTAACTGGAGCTACCAGCACCTCCTTGAGAAAGCCAAATTCCTTATCCCAGATAACAGATGCCCCCGCCATAGTTGCGGAGAAGAGCAAGGTCATGCCCACTATCCCCGGAGCCAGGAAATCAAGAAAGTCAATGCCAGCCGGTATCCCTGGTATTTCCCTGGCAGGCATGAAGCTCATTGGTAAGCCCAGAAAAACAAGAAAAAGGAAAGGCATTAATAATGAGCCGATAATCCTCGCCTTTATTCTTAAAAACCGCTTCATCTCCCGCAGCCACATGGTGTAAATCGGCAACGGGTCTATAATTCGCCGGGACTCAGTTATCTGCATGTTATCTTCTACCCCTGCTTCTTGTCATCAT
>DAOUMB010000177.1:0-1967 GCA_034414335.1 Dehalococcoidia bacterium | reverse complement strand
TCCTAATTGTTTTCATATTGATTGCAATTCGGCAGATTGGCAATGTCAGGCTCAAGATATGGCAGGTAATGCTGCTCGGCGCGCTGGGAGTTTTGTTGACAGGACAGATATCCCCAACGAGAGCTCTGACATCAATAAATGCCGACGTTATGCTTTTTCTGTTCGGCGTTTTTATTATCGGGCAGGCCTTAGAGGATAGCGGCTACCTTCCCCAACTTGCCTATAGGCTCTTTCGCCGGGCAAAATCTCTTAACAGCCTGATACTTTACGTCTTGCTTGTAATGGGCATACTCTCGGCACTTCTTATGAATGACACACTGGCTATTATCGGCACTCCTGTTGTCTTATCGCTAGCAAGGAAGACTAATACCCAGCCTAAGATATTACTACTTTCTCTTGCTTTTGCGGTAACGATAGGCAGCACCATGAGCCCAATAGGAAGCCCTCAAAATCTATTGGTTGCCATCCATGGAAACGTGACCAACCCGTTCGTAACCTTCTTGAGATTTCTATTAGCACCGACTCTAATAAATCTTTTCCTAGCTTATCTGTTACTGCGGCTGTTCTACAGGAAGCACTTTCACAACCAGCCTTTGCCACATACACAGGAGGTTATCAGAGACAAGAGCCTGGCGGTTCTTTCCAGAATTTCGCTGATTCTGTTAGTCACTCTAATATTTGTAAAGATTGCAACGGTGCTAGCAGGTTTAGAGATTGATTTCAGACTAACCTATATAGCTCTTATTGCCGCACTGCCTATCATAGTCTTTATTCCGAAGAGACCAGGTATACTTAAGAGAATTGACTGGTATACTCTAGTCTTCTTTGCTTCTATGTTCGTGCTGATGCAAAGCGTTTGGGACTCCGGGGTTTTCCAATCCGCAATATATGCTATACACTTGAACCTTAAATCAACAGGAATGATTTTAGCCGTAAGCGTTCTTCTCAGTCAGCTCCTTTCAAATGTCCCGCTCGTAGCCCTTTATTTACCTGTCCTTACCCAGCTAGGAGCCTCGACAAAGGGAATGGTAGCACTCGCAGCGGGAAGCACAATAGCCGGTAACCTTACTATCCTTGGTGCTGCGAGTAATGTAATAATCATACAGAATGCGGAAAGGAGAAGCGGTGTCACCCTGACCTTTTGGGAGTTTGTCCGGATTGGCATACCGCTAACTGTGATAAACATAACGGTCTACTGGTTCTTCCTTACGATCTTCTGACCGAATGCCACTTACCCCTTGCTTTCAGCGGGCAGGTATGGGGTTGGTCGAAGCTACAGTTCATGTCTCTTGAGAGCTTCTCTTTATCGATAGACCCCTTACCTGTTTGCTGAACTCGTTCATCAATAATCATATTATTTACCATGATGGCATGGTGAATTCCTTGTATTCATTGCTATCTCGGGGAATAGGTACTAAAGCTTCTCGAGGCAAAACAGAAAAAGCCTACCCAGAAAAGGTAAAACTGGTGTACAGAATTTGATTTAAGTTTTACAGCAGGTTTCACTGGAGCTGGGGTATCAATAGGTAGAACCATCAAGGACTTTGAGTTGGTTTTCAGCCTTATTGACTAGACGGTCATGTTATGGCTTAATGTACAATTTGGGACCAGGTGGGAGAACATCTATCCGGCATTCCCTAGATCGGCCCCCTGGCGGAGAAGCTCTTTTTGAACGCCTATTGCAGGCACATCGCGTGGTGATTTGCCTATGCGGGCAGCGAGTGCTGCGCACACCCCCGGCAGCTTGTCCGGTAGCCATACATATGGGCATAGCCCGGTAAGATGCTTGGGCCTCATATGTTCCAGAGATACATTTTCCGGCAACGGTCAGGTTTTCAACGTTCTCTGGTAACAGGCTGCGCAGCGGGATGTCGTATGCTTCTCCAGGTGGCAACCGCCGTATTATCGTCCCCTGACCTTCTGGATTGTGAATATCGATGGGGTAAGACCCTCGTGCTATGACATCG
>DAOUMB010000176.1:0-8972 GCA_034414335.1 Dehalococcoidia bacterium | reverse complement strand
TTTTAAGGCCTGTGCTGCAGCAATCTTAAAAGCAATGTCTGAGGAATCTACTGAATGGAAGCTGCCATCATAAAGGGTCACTTTCACGTCCACTACAGGATAACCAGCTAAAACTCCCTCCTGTTTTGCCTCATTGACTCCCTTCCCCACGGAAGGAATATAGTTCTGGGGTATCGCTCCCCCAAAGATTTTCTCAGCAAATTCAAATCCCGCACCCCGAGGCAAAGGTTCCACCTCCAGAAAGACATGCCCATACTGACCATGTCCTCCAGTCTGCTTTTTATGTTTATATTCTGCCTTGGTTGACACAGTGACCGTTTCTTTGTAAGGAATCTTTGGCAAGTCCAATTTCACCTCTACTCCAAACTTGCGACGCATTTTCTCCTTGACTATCTCCAGGTGGCTATCACCAACTCCGGAAATAATAAACTCGCTAGTATCAGGCTCACGGCGTGTTTGGAGAGAAGGGTCCTCCTCACAAATCCTGGGCAGAACGGTGCTCATCTTGTCTAAGTCGGTTTTCGTCTGAGGCTGGATTGCCATGCTGAAATTCGCTTGCGGGAACTCAATACCTTCGAATATCACAGAATGCTCACGAGTGCAGAGGGTATCCCCAGTGGTGGTCAAAGTTAACCTCGCCACTGCCCCAATATCCCCAGCAGCAACCTGTGGCACTGACTGTTGATTTTTGCCCAGCATGGTAAATAGTTGGCCAACCCGTTCCACGCTATTCTTACTAGCATTCCAAACTTGGGAATTACTGGAGATAACGCCTGAATAGACCCTGAAATAGCTGAGCTTGCCAACATAGGGATCTGCGCTGGTTTTAAAAACAAGGCTGGCGAAAGGCGACTCCGAACTAGGCCTGATCTCTTCTTGATCACCAGTGGCCACGTTCTTAGCTACAAAGGCATCTTTTTCTTCTGGCGAAGGCAAGTAGTGGCAAACACCATCGAGAAGCCGTTGGATGCCGATGCCCTGCAAGGCAGAGCCAACAAAAACAGGCGCCAGCTTACCAGCAATGGTAGACTTCTTTATCGCAGCAGAAATTTCCTCGTTGTTTATGGCCTCGCCCTCCAAATACTTGTTAATAAGCTCATCATCAATTTCCACAGCAGCCTCTACTAATTTCTCACGGCTGGCCTCCGCTCGTTCCTGAAGTGTCGAAGGTATTTCTGCTTCGTTCAAGGCAGTGCCAATGTAAGCTTTCATAGTTACCAAATCTACAATGCCCTGAAAATCACTTTGTGAACCTATGGGTAATTGAAGGGGCAAACATCTTGGTGATAACTTAGCCTGAATTCCCTCCAAGGTAGAGAAGAAATCGGCATTATCCCGGTCCATCCTATTAACAAATATCAACCGAGGCAAATTTGCTTTTTCAGCATCACCCCAAGTCTGTTCTGTGCCTACCTCCACACCCGAAGCAGCGCATACTACAACTATTGCTCCTTCGCTTACCCTCAGGCCCGATCTTACCTCGCCAACAAAATCAGCATACCCAGGGGTATCGATGAGATTTAGCTTCGTCCCCTGCCACTCAAATGGAAGCAAGGACAGATTGATGCCCATATGACGTTCTACCTCGAGCGGGTCATAATCCGAGGTAGTAGTGCCATCTTCAACGCTGCCTAAACGCTGAATAGCGCCTGAGGTAAAGAGTACAGACTCGGTAAGCGATGTTTTTCCCGCTCCTTGATGAGATAGTAAGACAACATTCCGAATTTGCATGACTCTCCATTATAATCTTGTACTCGGAGATAAGCAAGCATTGTTACATCAGGAATCGCAATGCTATAATGCAACAACCAGACCGACGATGAAATTAAGTTACGAACAGGTGAGGCATATCGCTTGGCTAGCTCGCTTAGGCTTAAGCGAGGAGGATGTGGAAAAGTTTAGCCTCCAACTATCTAATATTCTGGATAACTTCGAAATACTTAAACAAGTAGATACAGCCAATGTGTTACCAGCGACTCACGCCGTCCCACTGCAGAATGTCCTCAGGAAAGACGATGTAGCTAAATCATATTCACAAGCAGAGATTTTATCAAACGCACCAAAACAAGAGGAAAACTGTTTTGAGGTCCAGGCAATACTGGACTAATCACATCTGGCAAATGGAGTAATCACATCTGATAAATGATTAGCATCGTTACCGCCATCATAAGTGGCTATATCCTGGGTTCTATTCCTTCAGCATATCTCGTTGCTCGTCTCAGAAAGGGGATAGACATTCGCGAGGTAGGGAGCAAAAACATGGGCGCTATGAATGTCTACTATGAAGTTGGGATGTGGGAGGCGGCCCTGGTGCTCCTCGCCGACATGGGCAAAGGCATATTGGCAATTCTTCTCGCTCGTTGGCTGGGTCTTTCTCTGACCTTCCAACTTCTTACCGGACTGGCAGCCGTAGTAGGCCATGCCTTTCCCGCCTTCCTCAAATTCCGTGGTGGCAAAGGAGGGGCTACCACCCTGGGAATTCTCCTCTTCATGATGCCCAAAGCAATTCCGTTTTTCATCATTGCTGCCCTAATAGCTTTATTTGTTACTCGCAATCTCACTTTTTGCTATGCCGTAAGCTTCGTTATTATCCCATTTGTTGCCTGGCTAATCTACGACCTCCAACCCTTAATATTCTTTTCCATAGGGCTGCCAATATTTGTGGGCATAGAATATGCCCCCAGGCTTAAAGAGATGCATACGAGAAGTGCTGGTAAATGGCGCAGGATTATCAAGCGCAGCAGCCTCAAGGAAAGGTTCTAAGCATGCAGGCAGAAGAACTACATCAGCTAACTATCCATGAAGCACAAAAGCTTCTTAAACAAAGGAAAATTTCCTCAGTGGAGCTCACAAAATCTGTGCTGAAGCGTATCGCTGAGATAGAAGGCAAAGTTCACGCCTGCGTCACTATTACTGAAGACCTCGCCAGGGAAGAGGCAGAGAAAGTCGATAAATACCTAAAAACTGCCAGTGAGATTCCCCCCTTAGCTGGCATCCCTACCTTAATCAAGGACGTCATATGTACTAAGGGGATAAGAACGACCTGTAGTTCAAAGATGCTGGAAAACTTCGTCCCTCCCTATAATGCTAAGGTGATGGAGAAACTGCTGGCACAAAAGGCGGTCATAGTGGGGAAAACGAATATGGACGAGTTCGCTATGGGCTCCTCTACGGAACACTCCGCCTTTTTCCCCACCCACAATCCCTGGGATTTAAGTCGAGTCCCAGGAGGGAGCAGCGGTGGCTCAGCAGTTGCAGTGGCTGCTGATGAAGCTATCTATACTCTGGGCTCTGATACTGGGGGCAGCATCCGTCAACCGGCAGGATTCTGCAGTGTGGTAGGACTCAAACCAACCTACGGTCGAGTCAGCCGCTTCGGCCTGGTTGCTTTCGCCAGTTCCCTTGACCAAATTGGCCCAATAACCAAGGATGTCACTGACTGTGCCTTGGTGATGAATGCCATTGCCGGGTACGACCCCAGAGATTCAACCTCAGTACCGCTTCCGGTACCAGACTACACCCAGCAACTAGTTCCTGACATCAAAGGACTAAAGATTGGCATTCCCGGAGAATATTTTGTCGAGGGCATGCAGAATGAGGTAAGAGCAGCTCTGGAAGTAGCGATAAATAAACTGCATGAGCTGGGCGCAGAAATAGATTGGGGAACCTCTTTACCTCATACTAAATATGCTCTGGCCGCTTACTATGTACTTGCTCCATCCGAGGCCTCGGCAAACTTGGCTCGCTACGACGGCGTGAAATACGGCTTTTCGGAGCGAAATGCCAATAATGTAATAGAGGCAACGGAGAAAACACGACAGTTTGGCTTCGGCCCTGAGGTTAAGAGGCGTATAATGCTCGGCACTTATGCTTTATCCGCAGGTTATTACGACGCTTACTATCTCAAAGCGCAAAAGGTGCGCACACTGATAAAACAGGAATTTGAGCAAGCCTTTGAAAAATATGATGCCCTTGTCACTCCAACTTCGCCGACAGCGCCCTTTAAGCTGGGCGAGAAACTAGAAGACCCGATGCAGATGTACCTCAGCGATGTCTGTACTTTACCTATAAACATAGCTGGAATCCCAGCTATCTCCATACCCGCCGGTTTTGCCGATAATTTACCTATAGGCATGCAAGTTATGGGCAAGCCTTTCAGCGAGGAAACACTGCTGCGCATCGCCTTCGCCTACGAGCAAGCAACCGATTGGCATAAGAGAAAACCTCCACTATCATGAGAATAGTGCAAGTTAAATGCTATTCAGGCTATATCTATGCTCAAGAGCCCCAGTCTTTCATCTGGCAGGGTATAGCATATAGTGTAAAAGAGATAGAAAAAGCCTGGCAGGAGCCAGGCAAGAGGCTATTTAAAGCTGTCACTGATGATGGTAAACTATTTGAACTGTGTTACAATGAAACAGATGACCAATGGTCTGCTATTGAATTGACGCCTTGAGGAGAAACCATGAAAGAGATTTTTGAAATTCTGGAACAGAATGCCCGGGCAACTCCAGAGCAGATTTCCACCATGGTGGATAAGCCTGTTAGTGAAGTAGAAAAAATAATCAGGCAGGCTGAGAAGGATGGGCACATCCTGAAGTATAAAACTATAATAAACTGGTCTAAATTAGGTGAGGGAGATATATGGGCCTTGATTGAAGTCAGAGTGACACCACAACGCGATGTCGGGTTTGATGCTATTGCCGAGCGCATTTACCGTTTCCCTCAAGTATATTCTGCTTATCTAGTTTCCGGCACCTATGACCTGGCTATACTAGTGAAAGGTAAAAACATGCAGGAAATTTCCAGTTTTGTCACGGAGAAACTGGCTCCTTTAGAGCGGGTGCAGAGCACTGTAACCCATTTTCTACTTAAACGATATAAGGAGAACGGGGAGATTTTTCACCTGCCCAAGGAAACAGATAAGCGTTTACCAATAACACTGTAGTATGTTGAACACAAAGTCCGTTACAACTGAAGCCCGAGACAGCCTGATTTCGCAAAAGGTGGATAGTCTTTCGCCATCAGGCATCAGGAAGTTCTTCGACCTACTCTCCTCCATGGAAGATGTCATCTCACTTGGTATAGGTGAGCCTGACTACCTTACCCCGTGGCATATCAGGGAGGCAGGCGCATATTCTCTGGAAAAAGGCTATACCATGTACACCTCAAATTCCGGTATGCTCGAACTACGCCAAGAATTGGCCAACTACCTGGAGCTTCATTATGGAGCGAGTTATCATCCTGAGCATGAAATTCTTATTACTGTGGGGAGTAGCGAAGGATTAGACC
Source organism: Dehalococcoidia bacterium (assembly GCA_034414335.1). Classification (GTDB taxonomy): domain Bacteria; phylum Chloroflexota; class Dehalococcoidia; order GIF9; family AB-539-J10; genus RBG-13-51-36. The sequence goes on along the minus strand of DAOUMB010000176.1, from coordinate 3,680 downwards.
TTGCTATGAGAGCAATTATCAACCCGGGTGACGAGGTCATAATCCCCGATCCATGTTATGGTGCTTATCCCGCCAATATCATTCTGGCTGGTGGCGTGCCAATTTCCACTCCCACAAGCGAACAAAACAACTTTGCCATCAAGGCAACCGATATTGAAGCCCGAATCACGAAACAGACAAAGGCTATTTTGATAGGCTACCCGGCAAATCCCACTGGCGCAGTCATATCCAAATCAGAATCCAGTGCTATTGCAGAGCTGGCTAAAAAGTATAACTTGCTGGTGATATCCGATGAGATATATGCCCGTTTAGTCTACGGAGTGGAGCACATTTGTTTTCCCAGCCTTCCGGGGATGAAGGAGCGCACTACCTTGATTAGCGGGCTTTCCAAGTCTCATGCCATGACTGGTTGGCGCATTGGCTATGTGGCAGCCGACCGTCGTTTCATCCAAGCTTTGACAAAAATCCATCAATATACCATGCTCTGTGCTCCGACAATGGCACAGATGGCAGCCATTGAAGCCCTGAGGAACGGTGAGAGTGAGGTGGAAAAGATGGTTCAAGAATACAACAGACGCCGTCGCATCATGGTTAAAAGATTGAACGAGGTCGTCTTACCCTGTTTCGAACCAAAAGGCGCTTTCTATGCCTTCCCCTCAATAAAAGCCACCGGAATGAATTCAGAGGACTTTGCTGAAAAGCTGTTGATGGAAGAAAAAGTTGCCGTAGTCCCGGGCACTGCCTTTGGACCATGCGGTGAAGGTTTTGTCCGCTGCTGCTATGCTACTTCGGTATCTAATATCGAAGAGGCTATGAGAAGAATAGACAGGTTTGTAAGAAAAAATAAGCTAAATACAAGATAAGAGGCAAATTAGGAATAAGTTCAAGTTTTATCTATTCCTTCCGAAGGGAACAATCATCCGAGACGCTATACATAAAACTAGCTTCATAGCTTAAGGCCGGCTTGGTATGAATGACGTTATAGATGAGCTTGCTACCCTTGCTCAGAATCCCCTGGAGAGGGCTAGAAGATGGAAAGAGGCGGGTAAGATAGTGATAGGCTGTTTTCCTATGTATGTACCTGAGGAAATCATCCATGCCAGCGGTACCTTGCCCATTACGCTTCTTGGCACTAACGAAACTGTTACCTCAGCAGATATGTATATGCAGCCTTACCTATGCCATGTGCCGCGTAGCAACCTTGACCTGGCATTAGAAGGCAGGCTGGATTTCCTGGACGGCGTTGTATTTCCCGATATATGTGACGTGCTCCTTTTTTTACCAGATATATGGAATATACATCACCCCATGCCCTTCCAGCACACCATCCTGGTGGCAGGGAAACTTAACTCCGCCTCCAGCCAGCGCTATCTAATCAGCGAATTCAATAGACTAAAGGAGGCGCTTGAAGAATTCACCCATAGAGACATCACAGATGATGACTTAAGGCGCAGTATCGTTATCTATAATCAGAATAGAGATTTAATGCACCAAGTATATAGGACAAGAGTAAAAAAGCCTGGGATTTTTAGGGCCAGAGATGTAGCGACGGTAATCATGACAAGTATGCTTATGCCTAAAGAAGAGCATACTGCCCTCCTGCGAGAATTCTTAGAGAAAGCAGAGGACAAAGGAAGGCAGCAAGAGGGCAACGTAAAACTATTGGTCTCGGGTGGCCCCTGTGATCAGCCGCAATGGGAGATACTTGACCTGATTGAAGACTTAGGAGCTACGGTGGTGAACGACGACTTATATGTGGGCAGAAGATACTTTGCCACCAACGTTAGCGAAAGCATTCCTCCCATAGAGGCCCTAGCTGAACACTACATAAACGATGTACCTTGCCCTACCAAGCACAATCAGGACAAAAAATATGCCGAGCATCTTGCCGACCTGGCAGAGGAATCCGGAGCCCAGGGAATCATCATCTTAATGGTTAAGTACTGCGAGCCATATTCCTTCGCCTATCCCGTGGTGAAAGCCGAGCTAACACGACGCGATATCCCTCATTTGCTCATCGAGGTGGACCCACCTATTTCCCTGGGAGTTACGCGGACCCGTCTCGAGGCCTTTATTGAAACTTTAGGATGGTAATATGGAAACTGGGTATAAGCCTATCAAGCTCAAGTGCCATGAACAACTGCGGAGAATAACAGCCGAATATTGGGATAAGGCTCACCATGTACGGGAAACGGGGAAACGCGTAGTCTGGTGTTCAGGAATGGTGCCTGCTGAGTTTCTCACCACCATGGACTTTTTCACCATCTACTGCATGAACCATTCGGCAACTTGCGGTGTTCGGGGGGTCAGTCTGGAGCTTTGCCAGATATCTGAGGCCGAGGGCTATGCCCCGGATATTTGTTCCTATGCCCGCACTGACATCGGCTCCGCGCTGGCCGGTGAAGAGTCGAAGAGTCCCCTCAAGCAACCCAAGCCCGACTTGCTCCTCGTCGGCAATGGTCAGTGCCACACCATTCCTAAATGGTTTGAGAGTCTGGGATGGCTCTTCAATGTCCCCGTCATCCTCATTGATGTGCCTTTCCTGCACGATGATATAGACAAGGAGACTTACTCTCGAGCTCACGCCTACGTAAAAGAACAGTTACAAGAGCTAATCTCCTTCCTGGAGGAGTTTACCGGCCGCCGTTTCGATTACGACAGACTCCGAGAGGATATTGCCAATAGCAGAAGGATGTTTCAGCTATGGCAGGAGGCGCTGGAGGTGAGGCAGAACATCCCTTCCCCTGTAACTGTTTTCGATATCTTCACCCACCTTTTCCCTATCCTGGGTCTGAGGGGCACTGCTGAAGGCGCAGATTACTATCAGGAATTTAAAGAAGAGTTGGCAGAGAGGGTAGCTAACAAAGTGAGTGCCATACCTGGCGAAAGGTTCAGGCTTCACCTGGATGGCGTCCCCGTCTGGTTTGACCTGAAGGGCATGGCCAGCAAATTTGCCTCCCATGGTGCCGCTCCGCTCAGCCATGTGTACACGATGAGCTTCGGCAGGTTTTCCAACCTGGATCCTGCCAAACCCCTGGAAAGCACAGCGGAGTGTCTGCTTACACCACACTCTAACCGAGGGACAAAACAAAGGATTGATATCTTGGTGGAACATGTAGAGAAATATCACCTGAATGGGCTGGCGATGCAGATCAGTAGGACCTGTAAGGGACTCAACGTCGGGGTTTATGACATCATGGAAGGGGTGGCGCGAAGAACGGGAATACCTGGGGTAGTTTTCGAGACGGACATGTGTGATCCGCGACTTCACTCGGAAGCTCAGCTAGATGCCACTCTTGAGGACTTCTTCGAGATGCTGGCTGCGCGTTATCCAGATCACTCCAAATCTACACGCTGAAGAAGCTTCATTTTTTCTTTGGCTTCCCGGATAGTCTCTTTGGCTATAGCTTCAGCTCGATTAGCTCCATCGGCAAGGACTTGGGTGACGTAATCAGGCTTGGAGGCTAAACTAGCCCGCCTTTCCCGGAAAGGCTCCAGATTCGAACTGATGCTCTGAGCCAATATCTTCTTGCAATCCACACAGCCGATGCGAGCACCACGGCACTCTGAAGCGATTTCCTCTACTCGTGCCGGGGTGAAAAAATTGTGGAGGCGGAAAACATTACATATTTCAGGATGCCCCGGGGCGGAGCGGGACCTCCGTGCTGGGTCTGTAAAAG
>DAOUMB010000175.1:0-12202 GCA_034414335.1 Dehalococcoidia bacterium | reverse complement strand
AGGTGGGCCAGGATATAAATGGCAGCTCTAGCCAAGGGCATAATTTTCAAAGTGTAGGGCTGCGCGCCATGTGCGTTTAGTCGAGGGTAGCGGGTACTAAATAACAAGCTCGGCTACAAAATAATCTTCAGCAAGGTGTATATAGTTTGCTATCCTCGGCTGCCTAGATTGGCTGTTAACCATTCTAAAGGAGACGATTTTGACTCCCCTTAGTATATGAAGTATAATTCATATAAACGGGTATTCATATGACGATAGAAGAAGACCAGGCAAGATTTTTGAGGTGTATTGGAGAGCCAACGAGACTCCAAATACTTAAGCTGCTAGCTGAGGGTGAGAGGTGCGTTGGTGAACTCGCCGTGGTTCTGAATAAGGAGCAATCTCTCATTTCGCATCACTTGAGAGCCTTCAAGGAATGTAATGTTGTGCAAGACAGGCAAGAAGCTCAGAAAGTTTACTATAGGCTTGCGGACGACAGAATAGCCAGTTTGGTCCTCGGCAGTGAGGCTCTGATGAAGGAGCTATCGCTGTGCGAATGTCAGGAGGTGAATTATGGAAAAAAAAGAAATCAAAAAAGTGGTGAAGGATAGATATGCCCAGATAGCTAAGCAAGACCAGGAAAGCTGCTGCTCAAGTTGTGGATGTGGGGTCAGTCCCTTGGTCCAAGCCGAAGCTGTAGGATATTTAAGGAAAGATTTGGCGGACATCCCGGAAGAGACGGTTATGGGTTTGGGGTGTGGCAATCCCACAGCTATAGCAGAGCTAAAAACGGGTGAGGTTGTTCTGGATTTAGGGTCGGGAGCGGGAGTAGATGTATTTTTGGCAGCCAACAAAGTCGGTCCGACTGGCAGGGCGATTGGTGTTGATATGATGGAGGAGATGGTTGATAAGGCAGAAGGAATCGCCAGAGATTATGGCTACCATAACGTGGAGTTTCGCCTGGGGGAAATCGAGAGACTCCCCGTTGGGAATGAAGCTGTGGATGTCATTATCAGTAACTGCGTTATCAATCTGTCCCCGGATAAATCTAAAGTTTTTCAGGAGGCTTACCGAACCCTGAAGCCAAAGGGAAGGCTCATAGTCTCTGACATAGTTTCCGAGGGAGCACTCCCCGATGAAATAAAGGATGACCCTGATGCCTGGACGGGTTGTATCGCCGGGGCTTTGGAGAAGCAGGAATACCTGGAAAAGATAAAGGGAGCTGGCTTTGGGGATATAGAGATAGTATCAAGCCGGGGATTTTATATAGAGAATAAGGTAAGTCAGACAAAAGAGAAGCTTCTGAGCATTACAGTGAAGGCATATAAGTGAGAAACTAGGCTGCAATATAACCAGCCACGGCTTCAATACGCTGGGAGTGAATAGTTGGTAGTCCAGTATCTCATAGCATTCAAGGATTATTTCATCGAGGTGTTGCCCTTCCTGGCAATAGGGTTCCTCGTGAGTGGCTTAATTAATGAATTTGTTCCTTCGGAATGGGTGGAGAGACGGCTTGGCGGAGGGGGTATAAAGCCAATCCTTTACTCCACACTTGCCGGCGTAATTCTTCCTATCTGCTGTTTGGGCTCCCTCCCAGTGGCAGTGAGTCTGCACCAGAAAGGGGCAAGGTTGGGGCCAGTTCTAGCATTCCTGGTAGCAACGCCAGCCACCTCTATAACTGCCCTTCTAGTCACCTATGGTCTCCTGGGATTGAATTTCACCGTATTTATCTTCTTTGCCGTGATAGCGATGGGTTTAGTCATGGGTCTGGTGGGAAATATGGTCAAGGGCAGAACTAAAGCTTCTCTTGCTCAAGTACAACAGGCTCTTGATCCAGTTTGTGGGATGAATGTCGAGGTGGGGAAAGCGGCTAAAGCAGAATACAGTGGGGAGACGTATTATTTTTGCTGTTCCCATTGCCAACAAGCCTTTGAAAGTAGGCCAGAGGAATATATAGGAGCTTATTCTCGGAATATTGCTCATAGAATAAAGCATGTATTCAGATATGCCTTTGTGGATATGGTCAGGGAGATTGGGCCTGAGTTGCTTCTAGGTCTGGCTCTGGCTGCTTTAGTAGCGGCGATCACTCCTGTCGGAAAATTTGTCGGAGCTTATCTCAGCGGAGGATTGGGGTATATATTCAGCCTGGTCTTCGGCCTGCTCATGTATATCTGCTCCACAGCCAGTGTTCCCTTGGTTCATGCCTTTGTGTCGCAGGGAATGAACATTGGCGCTGGGACGGTGCTGCTATTGCTGGGGCCAATTACCAGTTGGGGAACTATCCTGGTTCTGAGAAAAGAATTCGGTGGCAGGACTCTGTCCATCTATTTGACGGTTGTTAGTGCGATGTCTTTGGCTTTGGGATACTGCTTTTCGCTGATATAGCGTGTGAAGTGTAAAGGAAAAAGAAATACCAGCTGTTAATCGTGTATAATAGGTTACTCGTGTTGGGGGTGGGGTCAAGAGAGCCTGATTTGCTGAAACGAGAGGAGATGAAGAAGAATGGAAGTTGTAAGTCTGTGCGGCGGATGTGGACAATGCCCAGTGGTCAAGGTCACAGATATGCAGGTGGAAATAAGAGAGAATGATAATACCTGTGCCCTTACCAGGGAACAATGGGAGACTCTTAAAGAGAAGATACTCAAGAAAGAACTGTAAAACGAGAAACCTAAACAAAGCTGATAGCTCTACCCGCTCAAAAAGATACTGCTCAATGGCTAAAATTATTTCGGTCTGTAAAAGTGAGGAGAAGGGCACGAGAAAAGAAGCTGTAGTCGAGGGTATCCTTAAAGAAGATTATGGCCTTGTTGGCGATGCCCACGCTGACTGCTGTACCCACCGACAAGTTAGCCTATTGTCAACTGAAAGCATTAACAGGATGAGGGGTCTTGGCTATGATGTGGGCCCTGGAGATTTTGCTGAAAATCTTACCACCCAAGGGTTGGAACTTGCCTCCCTACCTCTAGGTGCAAGAATATACATTGGGAAGGACATTCTCCTTGAAATTACCCAGATCGGCAAGGAGTGCCACAGCGGGTGTGCTATCTATAGGCAGATAGGCAAATGTATCATGCCTAAGGAGGGAATATTTGCCAGGGTAATTCATGGTGGGTTTGTCAGAGCTGGAGACCAGATAAGCGTAGAAAAAGATGGATAATGAGACAGAAAAGTTTCCTATATTGAAGCTCAGTGAAAAGGGTAGGAACAGTATTGAAGATGTAGTGGCCAAAGAGTTCCCCCTTACTATCATCTTAAATGACCAGGAACTGGTAACCTTGCTCTGTTCGCCTGGGAATTTAAGGTATTTGGCTGTCGGGTTTCTTTTCTCCGAAGGATTTCTTAAGAGCAAGGACGAGATCAAAAAGGTAATAGCTGATGACCGAATAGGCGTGGTGCGGGTGGAAACTGAAGGAGGTGTAGAGCTTGCCAGAGATGTTTTATTCAAGAGGCTTGTAACCTCGGGTTGTGGGAGGGGGGCCTCTTTCTACAGTGCAGCTGATGCTCAAGGTCGGGTGAAAGTCGAATCTTGGATTGAAATATCAACTCTTGAGGTTTTAAATCTAGTAAGCGAGTTTCAACATCGCTCCCAGATTTACAGGGCAACCGGTGGTGTTCACAGTGCTGCCTTGTGTGATACAAGGGATATTCTAGTATTTAGCGAAGATGTAGGAAGGCATAATGCCATAGACAAAATTTTTGGCGAATGCATCTTAAAAGACATAGCAACGGATGACCATATAATAATCACTAGCGGAAGAATCTCTTCAGAGATATTACTCAAGGTAGCTAAAAGGAATGTCCCCATAATTGTCTCTAAGTCCGCCCCCACTAACTTAGGGGTGAGATTAGCTGCTGATTTGGGTGTGACTCTGGTTGGTTTTGTCAGGGGAAAGAGGATGAATGTTTACACCCATGATTGGAGGATATGGGTGGATGGAGAATAAGGATACTGAACTAGTAGAGAAAATTTTGAACCTTAAGCAAAAAAAGGACGCTGTTATCCTCGCCCATAACTACCAATTGGGCGAGGTTCAGGATATAGCTGACTTTGTCGGCGATTCCTTAGAGCTAAGTCAGAATGCTGCTAAAACAGATTCTGGTGTAATCGTGTTCTGCGGAGTTCATTTTATGGCAGAAACGGCTTCGATCCTCTGTCCAGATAAAATGGTCTTGCTTCCTGATATGCATGCTGGCTGCCCCATGGCAAATATGATTACGGCTGAGTGCCTGCGGGAAAGAAAAGGGGAGCATCCCCGGGCACTGGTGGTTTGCTACATTAACTCTTCAGCTGAAGTTAAGGCAGAGTCGGATATCTGTTGTACCTCCGCCAATGCAGTGGAGCTCATAGACAGCCTAGATGCTGAGGAAATACTATTCGTCCCGGATCAGTATCTGGGCCATTATATCTCTACCAAGACTGGCAAAAAGATGATTCTTTGGCCCGGTTTTTGTTCCACTCATGCCAGAATACAGCCTGAGAGGATAAAGGAGTTGAAGCATGAGTATCCTCACGCTAAGGCGGTAGTGCATCCAGAGTGCAGGCCGGAGGTTATTACTCTTGCCGACGAAGTCCTCAGCACCGGCGGGATGTGTAGATATGCCAAGAGAGACAACGTCAGGGAGATGATTGTGGGCACAGAGATTGGGATAATGTACCGCCTTAGAAAGGAGAATCCTGACAAGAGGTTTATTCCCGTCTCTGAGCAAGCAATCTGTCCTAACATGAAATTGATTACCTTGGAGAAAGTTCTGTGGTCTTTGGAAGAGATGGAACCTGAGGTGAAGGTTCCCGAGGCAATTCGTCTTAGGGCAAAGGCTGCAGTGGATAAGATGCTCAGGATAGGCGGGAAATGATGGAAGAAACAGACAAGATAGTCATCCTTATCACTGCCAGCAGCGAGGAAGAAGCTTATAAGATTGCTGAGTTGCTGGTCAATCGAAGAAAAGCCGCCTGTGTAAATATTGTGCCCAGGGTAGATTCACTGTTCTGGTGGGAAGGCAAGCTCGACTCGGCCCAAGAGAGTCTTTTGATTGTTAAAACTAAAGCATCGCTGTTTCCCGAGATAGTTGGGCTGGTAAAAAGAGCGCATAGTTATGAAGTTCCAGAAATAATCGCCCTGCCTATTATTACTGGCAGTGAGGATTACCTCACATGGCTAGACATTGCTTGTGAATAGGGGTATACTGGCTGACACGTCCTCAAAGCTGCCACTCAAGTAGCCAAAAGGAGGCTGACTAAGAATGGATGAAGTTCTTATTTCCCGTGCCATTGTTGAAAGCTACATGGAAGACTTCATCAGAGCGATGGAGGTAGATGTTGCCATAGCTGGAGCAGGGCCGGCGGGACTTATCACTGCTTACTACCTAGCGAAAGCGGGAGCAAAGGCGGTAGTATTTGAAAGGCAGCTTCGTTTAGGTGGTGGCATGCCTGGTGGGGGGATGATGTTTAACCGCATCGTCCTTCAGGAAGAAGGCAAACAAATATTAGACGAGTTTGATGTGTCAGTTAGAGAATACGAAAAGGGTTACTATGTTGCTGATTCGCTGGAGGCTATTTCAAGCATCTGCTCGAAAGCTATAAAGTCAGGGGCGAAAGTTTTCAATTTGATTAGCGTCGAGGATGTGATGGTCAGGGAGGATGACAAAGTAACAGGGCTCGTTTTGAATTGGAGCGCTGTTTCCTGGGCCAAGCTCCACGTGGACCCTTTAACTGTGAGATGCAAGGTGGCTATTGATGCGACCGGACATGAAGCCGAGGTCTGCCATATCGTGGTGAGGAAAATGGGGCCGAAGTTGAGAACAAAGACGGGAGAGGTAATTGGGGAGAAGTCAATGTGGGCTGAAAAGGGGGAAAGAGAAATATTGGACAATACCAGGGAGGTCTATCCCGGATTAGTAGTCGCCGGTATGACGGCGAACGCTGTTTTTGGTTCCCCGAGGATGGGGGCCATTTTTGGTGGCATGCTTTTGTCCGGTAAGAAAGCTGCCCAAGTAGCCATGGGATTACTTAAGCAAGGTTAAATTTGCTATGTCAAAAACGATAGCCGAAATCAACGAGAAAATCAGAAAAGGTAAGGCAGTAGTGGTGACGGCGGAAGAGGTGATCAACCTTGCTAGTGAGAAAGGCATGGGCAAGGTGGCGGAGGAAATTGATGTGGTTACCACTGGTACCTTTGGTCCGATGTGCTCCTCTGGTGCCTTTCTAAATATCGGGCACTCCAGACCGAGGATAAAACTTGGCGGAGGCAAGGTCTACCTCAACGATGTCCCGGTCTATACTGGGATAGCTGCTGTGGATATTTTCCTCGGGGCAACTGCCATCCCTGACGATGATCCCAGAAATAAGTTCTACCCGGGTGAGTTCAATTATGGTGGTGGGCATGTAATCGAGGAGTTGGTGGCGGGGAAAGACATAAGACTTATGGCAACCGCTTACGGGACGGACTGCTATCCTAGGAAAAAGCTGGAAACCCTGATCAACATAAGAGACATTAATGAGGCTGTTTTGTTTAATGTAAGAAATGCCTACCAGAACTACAATGTGGCAGTGAACCTCTCTAATAAGACGATCTATACATATATGGGGGTACTTAAGCCGGATTTGGGAAACGCCAACTATTCTACTGCGGGGCAACTTTCGCCGCTCTTCAACGACCCTTATTATACGATGATAGGTATCGGGACGAAGATCTTCTTAGGCGGGGGGATAGGTTATGTGGCATGGCATGGTACTCAGCATAACCCCACTGCCCCCAGGGCAGACAATGGTGTGCCGCGGCGGGGGGCAGGGACGCTGGCCGTGATTGGAGACTTGAAACAGATGAAGCCAGAATGGCTGGTAGGAACAAGCATGCTAGGCTATGGTTGCACGTTGACTGTAGGCATAGGCGTACCAATACCCATACTTTCCGAGGAAATTCTACGCTATACGATGGTAAGCGATGCTGGCATCTTGGCGCCTATTGTGGATTATTCTGAGGCTTATCCCCAGATGGAGCCAGATATCTTGGGAGAGGTTAGCTATGCTGAACTCAAGAGCGGTCATATAATGGTTCAAGGAAAGGATGTCCCTACAGCTTCTTTATCTAGCTATCCTAAAGCGGTAGAAATTGCCAATATATTGAAGAAATGGATAGAAAGAGGTGAGTTTTTGCTTACTGAGCCAGTAGCTCCTTTGCCTGGAGCAGAGTCGGGAATAACCTTTAAGCCACTTAAGGAAAGACCAATAGAGGAGTGACAATAACGTGAATGTCTCTAGAAGAATAGTGCTTCGCTTCCCACCAGGTGTAGCTGGGCAGCCAGTTGTTTACCGTCTGGTCAAGGATTTCGCTCTCAGCTTCAATATCCTTAAAGCTTCAGTATCGCCAGGAGAGGAAGGATTGCTGGTCATGGAGCTGAGCGGTGAGCAGGAAAGCTATGATAAGGGCATCCAATATCTCACCGAGACTGGAGTGGAAATCCAATCCTTAAGCCAGGATGTCGTTCGCGATGAAGCTAGGTGCACTCATTGTGGAGCTTGTATCACCATTTGTCCTACAGAGGCTTTTTCTCTGGAGCCAAAAACTAGGGAGGTGCTCTTCGACCATAATAAGTGTGTTGTCTGCGGGCTATGTGTCAGAGCTTGCCCTCCTCGGGCTATGATATTGTATTTCTAAATGTATGAGCCGCGAGCCTATCGGCACTGGGTTAAGGGTAGCGATCTGGTTTCTTTTGGTGTAGCGGTAGAGCAGACAGACCTATATATCCGCTCGCGGCGTAATCTGAGGAATAAAGCCCTCAAATCTGTGCTAAAACACCGTGCCTCTTTGGAGGCATATATTGAGCATCACCCTCTTTTCTTAACTACACTAACCCCTTACCAGGCCGAAGCTGAAGCTCCTGCCATCGTCAAAGAAATGGCTAGGGTATCTCTGCTAACCGGGGTTGGTCCTATGGCAGCAGTAGCTGGTGCCATTGCTGAAGCGGTAGGCAGAGATTTACTCGCTTTCTCGCCTGAGGTGATCGTGGAAAACGGTGGCGATATTTTTCTGAAAACATCTAAGAAAAGGCTGGTGGGCATCTACGCCGGGCAATCCTCTTTCACAAAAAAAATTGCCCTGGAAATTATGCCCGGAGAAACACCACTGGGCATAGGTAGCTCTTCAGGGACCATAGGACATTCTTTAAGCTTAGGCAGTGCTGATGCGGTCATTGCAGTTTCACCCTCGGCAGCTTTGGCTGATGCCGCAGCTACGGCCCTAGGGAATATAGTAAATAACGCCGACGATATTTCTGAGACGATTGAGGAAGCCCAGAGTATAGAGGGACTGCATGGTGTGCTTATTATTGTAGGCGATAAAATGGGTATCTGGGGTAAGGTGAAAATTGTGTCCCTCGGCTAGAATTGTCAGGCATTGCCCACAACTTCACTTGGTGAGTACACATTTGCTAGTTACCACGTGAAAAACTACGCTCTCAGTATCCTTACCACCCCTGCCATCAGACACTGTTACGGTGACAATAACATAAGTCAGCTTAAGAGGTGCTGTCCAGACAGCTATGTCGTCATCCCCGTCAATACTACCTACAGCCGTCCAAGTCTTCGACGGCTCAATTGACCATTCGTAGCTCAGTTCATCGTCATCTGGATCTGAAGCTCTACACTCAATTTCGCAACTCGTGCCCATCATGATTTTCGGTGGCGATGCTCCGGGGTTAAAGTCGTCGCGGTATTCAGGAGTGATAATTAACTTCTCAATAATCGGGGGATGATTGGTTTCCACATCTATGGTCAATGAGCCTTTGCTTTCACCATCTCGTCCATCAGTGACCACAACTGTGATATTGTAGGTGCCGTCTGCATGAGGGGCAGTCCAGGTAACTACAGGGCCTTCTCCGGAGATACTTCCTCTGTTGGCTGACCATTCATAGCTTAGCACGTCGCCATCCTGGTCAGAGGCAACACATTCAATATTGCAAATCTCGCCTCTGTGGACTAGCAGCCTTTCCGGGTCAGAATCTTGAGGTGTGAAAATTAGGTCTTTAATAACGGGCTTGTGGGTGGCTACTACTTCGATGCTCAGGTAGCTTGTGCTCTGACCACCGTTGTCATCAATAACTGAGACAGTGATAGTATAGTTACCCGCAGCATGAGGGGCAGTCCAGTTGACTGCAGGGCCTTCTCCGTAAATACTGCCTCCACTGGCTGACCATTCATAAGTCAGGTTGTCGCCATCTATGTCTGAGGCAACGCAAGTAATCTCAGAGTGCTGCAATGGGGAAATCACGTTTTTCTCAGACACGATGTTGCTAATAATCGGGGAGTGGTTGATGACGGCAGGAGACTCACAGCCGCTGAGAAGAAAGGCAGCGATAATCACGAAGGGCAAAGCCAGCATCCATTTAGTTAGCAGGCACAGATTTAATTTCATTGCCCTTCTTTGCTTTTGATAGTCTATTGTCAAAGTTCTCGGAGTCTTGCGGGATACGATAACAGACTTATTATAGCTTGGATGGGAAGCGCGCTAAAAGGTGGAGATATTCCTGAGATATTAGAGAGACATGACGTGCTCCCTAGCCAGCGGCATCACATTTGGACAAATATACTTGTCTCTGCATCCCACCGATATCTTCGCCACCTCTTCCATCCTGTACCGTTACTTCAAAAGTGGCCTCGGTTTTGTCATCGGGCGCGAGCCAGGGAATTATGACACCTTCCTGAATCTTGGGCATGTAATCAGATAGCATGGATTCAGAATCAGCTAGTAATTTGACGACGGCATCCTCCTTCAGAACTGTGCCCCCAGTGACCGACCAATCATAGCTCAGCTTATCACCATCGGGGTCTGAAGCAATGCATTCAATGAAGTAATGCTTGTCTATACGGATATCTTTCTCTCCCACAGGCTCACCCATTATGTCCGTAATGCGAAAGCCCTTGATCTTGGGAGGATTATTGACGGCTAACACATCAACATCCAGGGAAGCCGTGTCCTCACCACCCTGGCCATCGGTGACTGTAACTGTGATGGTGCAGGTACCTACAGTATCAGGGGCAGTCCAGTTGACTGCAGGGCCTTTTCCGTAAATACTGCCTCCACTGGCTGACCACTTATAGCTCAGCACATCGCCATCCGGGTCAGTAGCGACACATGCGACGTGACAATCCTCTGATACTGTAACCTCAGCTTCCTTGATGTTCAGGCTCTCTATAGTCGGTGGTTTGTTAGGTACGACCTTGATGCTCAGATAGCTTATGCTTTGACCACCTTTGCCATTACTGACTGAGACAGTGATAGTATAGTTACCTGCAGCATCAGGGGCAGTCCAGTTAACTACAGGGCCTTCTCCGGATATACTGCCTCTGTTAGCTGACCATTGGTAACTCAGACTCTCACCATCCAAATGTGAAGCGTTACAAGCAACCTCGCAAGTTTGTGAAGGTGAAACCACATCGCTCTCAACCGTGAGGCTGTTGATAACCGGGGAATAGCTAGCAACAGCCGGCGTACAGCCGACAAGAAGAAGGACACTGATAATCAGGGTAACCAGAGTTGGTATCCATTCAGCGCGCCCACGAGCCAACTTCATTGATTTTCCTTCTTTGCTGTGCTTAACCTTTTACTGAATGAGATAGTGAGCGATTGTAACAAGCGCAATATATAATGTCAAATCGTAAAAGCAATAATCAATAAGGTAAGCCAGGATAGGATCCGGGAGTGCCAAGAAAGCATTACTGGACTCTATTTGACCAGGAAGAAATCTCCGAGTACAAGGTTTTGACATCTGCTGCTTGCTGTAGTTAATATTGGGATTAAGTTAGCACCAGAATACAGATATAGCTTGATTAATTTCTTAAAAAGAACCTTCGAGGACCGTTTCAAGAGATATTTAATTATAGCTCTGGCCATTTTAGGGGTTGTACTTTTCATTACGGGTCTAAAACCAGCGGGGCCAACTCCCACCGGAAGTTTTCAGGTTTATTTCTTTTATCTTCCAGGTTGTTCACACTGCGAAGGGCAGATGCCATTTAATGAAAGGTTAGCCGAGAAATATCCATCAATTTCAATTATCTACCATGATGCCTCAACGCCTGAGGGCTCCGAATTGGTGTCGGAGATGCTTGCAAGTCTGGGTGTAAAGGAATTATCCTTTCCCGTGACAATTTTTGACCATCAAGTCTTCATGGGCTGGGAATCAGAGGAAACGACGGGCAAGGCGATTGAGGAAGCTTTACAGCAATGTCTGGAGGGAAACTGCCCGGCGACGGGAGGTGCAGAGCCCGGAGGTGAAATAACAGTGCCCATAATAGGGAAAATAGTACCTTCTGAGTATTCGCTTCCGGCCTTGGCCATAGTCTTAGGTCTTGTTGATGGTTTCAATCCCTGTGCCATGTGGGTGCTTGTCTACCTTATATCCTTGGTAATGACTTTGAGGGACAGGAGAAGAATATGGTCGATCGTTGGCTCTTTTGTTCTCGCCTCGGGAGTCTTGTATTACCTAATTATGGCAGTATGGCTTAATGCTTTCTTGCTTATTGGCTATCTCAGGCCGTTGATAATAGTGATTGGGTTGGTGGCCTTTGGTGCAGGGGTATTAAATGTAAGGGAATTCATCCAGACTAAAGATGAAATTGTCTGCGAAGTTCAAGATGAAGAGTCCAAAACGAAAACTATGAGTAGAGCGGAGAGAATCGTCCGTTCCCCCTTGACCTGGGGAACAATAGCAGGGATAGTCGTCCTTGCTTTTGTGGTAAATTCTATTGAGTTTGTCTGTTCGGCTGCCATTCCTGCGGTTTTCACCCAGGTTTTAGCTCTGAGAAATCTTTCCGCCCTCCAATATTATGGCTACATCCTGCTATACGATATATTCTTCATGCTTGACGATACAGTTATCTTTGGTTCGGCTGCCTTTGCTCTTACTTCAAATCTAGGAAGCAGATATGTGAAGTATTCTAGGCCAGTAGGCGGAGCCATATTACTGATTTTGGGCGCGCTACTCCTTTTTGCACCGGGTTTGTTACGCTGACAATACGAAAGATAGCAGAAGAGAGAGGAGTCGGAGGAAGTTCAAATCCAAGATTGAAAGTGGCGGAGATTATTAAGTATAATGTTTTTTGTTGTGGTGAGCGTAGCCCAGTGGTTAAGGCGCCAGGTTGTGGCCCTGGAGATCGTGGGTTCAAATCCCACCGTTCACCCCAATTTATTTTTGCGCCTATAGCTCAGCGGACAAGAGCACCGGTCTT
>DAOUMB010000174.1:0-1825 GCA_034414335.1 Dehalococcoidia bacterium | reverse complement strand
ACCCAATGCGCCGAGATAAAGATTAGAGCAGAATGTAGGGCAGGGGAGATGCTAAGGGCATGGGAAAACGCACAGGGCAGGAGAACAGACTTGCTTTCATCATGCAAGGAAGCTCCGACACTTAAAGACCTTGGTATCTCAGAAATACAATCCATCTGCTACTTGTGCTTGGCTCTACTCGCTCTGGAACCAGTACTAATAAGCTTTGCTACCTCACTGTGGTCTCTGCAGAAAGCCAGGACAGTCTCATAGGTAATGATATCCTTGTCGTAGAGATCCACTAATGATTCATCAAGCGAAATCATCCCTATATCGTGGTGGGTGCGTATTACATTAGGTAGCTGATAGATTTTACCATCACGGATTAAGCTCCTCACTGGTGAATTAGCCACCATAATCTCTACGGCGGCTATCCTTCCTGAGCCATCAGCCCTGGGAACGAGGGTTTGGCACACAACAGCAATAAGCAGGGATGCTAATCGTGCCTCAGTCAGGGATCGCTCTTGGGGTGGGAACATATCCACTATTCTGTCAATTGCCTGGGGCGCGCTGGGAGCATGACTGGTAGTCAGAACGAGATGTCCGGTCTCGGCTACAGCGAGCACTGACGCAGCCGTATCCAGGTCTCTTATCTCACCAACGAGGACTACGTCCGGGTTTTGCCTCAGGACGTGTTTTAGTGCTTGAGCAAACGAGTGAGTGTGAATTCCCAGCTGTCTCTGGGTTACGGCGCTATTAATCCTTTTATGAACGAATTCTATCGGGTCTTCGATGGTAATTATGTGATGCCCCCCTAGAAGGTTGAGGTGGTGCACCATGGTTGCTAGTGTGGTGGTCTTGCCACTATCCGTTGGCCCCGAAACGAGGAGCAAGCCCCTCGGTTCTTGAACAAACTTCTTGTATATCTGGGGTAACTCTAAATCATCTATAGTGGGGATTGTGGGTGGTAATAATCTTATTGCCAGACTTACTCCATTAAGCTGCTGGGCGGCGTTGCAGCGAAGGCGCCCTACACCCGCTAGGGTGTAGCCGAAATCAAGTTCCATTTGTTCCTGGAAGGCTTGTCTTTCCTCAGCGTTGGTTAATTGGAAAAGAGCTTCAGTTACGTCCCCAGGGGTTATTATTGGTGCATCATCTACTGATTGGAGAATACCATTGATACGTATCAGCGGTGGGCTATCAACTACTAGCTGTAGGTCTGACGCATTTCTTTTGCTAGCCATCCGGATGTATTCTAAGACATCCATCCCCATCTTGGCCCCTTGTGACTTGTTAGTTTAGCTTCCTCTGGTTCTTGTAGAAGGTTCATAAAGATATACTTGAATATACTTGCAAGATGCAAGGTTGTCAATGTGTATTATCTATTTTTATCTGTCCCTCTTGCCTAACTCTAGCGACCGCGAAAAGTCCAATCATACATTAAGTAAGGCAAGCTAGACGCATCCAAAACTTATTTTATAGTCATTGGCAATCGCTCATATATAAATATAATGGAGTTCCCTACAACTGAATAAGGATATGTGGAAAGTGGCGAAGGTGATTGAAGGGTGCTAGTAACTGTTGTGTAAAGCGGTGGCTGGCGCCCTTAAAAATTTTTAGGAGGTGTTATATGCTTTTCCACATAACAATGACCCACAGTCCCGAAAATTGCCCTGCCAGTTTGCCCCCTGATGAGCAGAAAAAGTTCTTTGCCGAATCTGAGAAAATGCTCGATGAAGCGAAGAAACGGAACATTGATGTCAAGTTCATGGTAGCAGGGGTAGGGCATACCATGTACGCTCTTATGGAGGCAGACGATTTCATAGCACTTAACAGCTTCTTGGGG
>DAOUMB010000173.1:0-5046 GCA_034414335.1 Dehalococcoidia bacterium | reverse complement strand
GAATTCTTCCCCAAGAAAAGAGGTTTACAACCCGAAGGCCTTCTTCCCTCACGCGGTGTCGCTGGGTCAGGCTTTCGCCCATTGCCCAAGATTCCTTGCTGCTGCCTCCCGTAGGAGTTGGGGCCGTGTCCCAGTCCCCATCTGGCTGCCCATCCTCTCAGACCAGCTACCGATCATCGCCTTGGTAGGCCATTACCCCACCAACTAGCTAATCAGACGCAAGCCCCTCTTAGAGCGCCCTAAGGCTTTAATAACCAAGCATCCGCTTGGTTATCACATGCGACATTAGCTTGCCTTTCGGCAGGTTATTTCCCACTCCAAGGTAGGTTACTTACGCACTACTCAGCCGTTCGCCACTAGGTCATGATCCGAAGACCATAACCCCGTTCGACTTGCATGCATAAGGCGCACCGCCAACGTTTATTCTGAGCCAGGATCAAGCTCTCCACTCAAAAGCTTCCTTCCACTATTCAATTGTTAAAGTACCAACATGATTGTATGATATTCCTGTTTGTTTGTCAACTTTTTTGTTGGCTCCAAGGTGAGTTCTGGGTTATTGATTAGCTCTATCAATCAATAGCTGCAGTTTCGAACCACGGCCTATATGACGATGCTATAATTATAACGGTTCGAGGCAATTGCTATTGCGCTGTCGTTGAGCCAGCTATCTAAAGAATATAATGTCCACCACAACTTATCCCATTTGATAGGAATAAGCTTAGCAGAAAACTAGCAAAAATAAGGAAGGAGACATGAATTATGAGCTTAAAAGTAGTTATTACCTTCTTTGTGCCCGGGGCAGTCCCTATCTACGATGAGCTCCTGCCCAAGTTAGGGGCAGAAGTGGAAAAGACTTTCTGTACGACTGAGGAGGAACTTATCTCCGCCTGTTCTGAAGCTGATGCCGTGATTGCAGCGGGGACAAGGATAACGCCCGGTTATATTTTTAGTCCCAAGGTAATTGAGAATCTGAACAAATGCCGGATAATCGCCCTCATGAGTATCGGTTATGATAATGTAGACGTAGCCGCAGCTACAGAAAAAGGTATTTGCGTTGCCAATGCTCCCGATTATTGCTTAGAAGAGGTCTCAGACCACGCTACGGCGCTTATTCTTGCCTGCGCCAGAAAGTTTTATCAACTTCTTCCCGACATCAGGAGTGGGAAATGGAGTACCCAGGCAGGGTACTCGAGCGCTTTGAAGCCGTTACATCGGCTGTCCGGGCAAACCTTAGGGCTTATTGGCTTTGGCAAAATCCCTCGCACTATTGTCCCCAAAGCCAAAGCCTTTGGCTTCAGAATTATTGCCTACGATCCTAATGTGCCTAACACCATGTTCAAGACATTCAGAATAGAATCGGTAGGGCTCGACCAATTGCTTGAAGAGTCAGACTTTGTTTCCCTGCATGCCCTTCTCACTCCAGAAACCAAGCACATGATGGGACTCAAGCAATTTAAGAAGATGAAGCCTACCGCTTATTTCATCAATACAGCACGGGGTGAGCTAGTGGATGAAAATGCTCTTTATACCGCCCTCTCAGAGAGACTAATCGCTGGTGCTGGGTTAGACGTTTTGGAACCAGAGCCTCCTAATCCCGACAATCCTTTGCTCAAGCTAAACAATGTTCTCATCACCGGTCATTTCGCCTACTATTCAGAGGAGTCACGTGAAGACTTGTTTATGCGCCCATGGGAAGAGGTAGCCAGGGTATTACAAGGAGAATGGCCTCGTGGCTTGGTCAATCCACAGGTCAAGGAGAGATTCAGGGCTAAGTGGGGTACTCACCCCAAGTAAGCAAGGCCATCATGGCTAGAAGGGCTTTCACCGGGTAACCAAGCGCTAGCTCGCGGTGCAATTCACTCTGGGTATGACTATTGTCAGGAGATAGCCAATGCGTGGCGTCAAGTCTATGGGCCTATAGGCCCATGTCCTTAGCCAGTGGTCATTAGGACCATATTTTTACTAATTATGATTGTGACGGATGCCTTGAGGAACTCTTGCATCACTTGTCTAAATTCACTTAGGAAGGTAAACTATGAACAAACTGCAAATTTGGAGGTCAAAAGGTGGATTTTAGGCTAACAGAGGAACAGGCGAAAAGAAGGAAGGAGTTTTTCGATGTTTGTAAGGAGCTAGAAAAGAAAAGGCCTGAAGGTATATATACATTGATGGATGCCTTCGAGGCTGATACCGAAGAAGGCATAGCTTATGAGGGGTATTGTCGTAAGGAATTTGCCAAGAGGGACTGGCTTCAGCTTGGCTGGCCATCTGTGTATGGTGGTGTGGGAACTATGATGGACCGAGTTTTCTTCGGCGAAGCTACCGGATATCATGGCGTTCCCGGCGTTGATGCTATAGGTGTAGGCATGCTTGCGCCTATGCTTATCCACGAAGCAAGCGAGGACATAAAGAGAAGGTTCCTCCCTCCCATTGGAAATGGAGAGGCCTTATGGTGTCAACTATGGAGCGAGCCCAATGCCGGCTCCGACCTAGCAAGCCTCACCACTACAGCCATTAGAAAAGGTAATGAATATATAATAAATGGGCAGAAGACATGGACCTCATTTGGTCACCGCGCTCACTGGGGATTTGGATTGTATAAAAGTGACCCTCAAGGTCGCAAACGTCACAACCTTAGCTTCCTACTACTGGACATGAAGACTCCCGGGGTTACTGTAAAGCCTCTTTACTTCTTCGACGGGAAACATTTTTATAATGAAGTTTTCTTTGACGATGTTCATGTTCCTGTGGAAAACATTGTAGGCGAAGAGAATGAGGGTTGGAAGGTTGGCCAAACCTTATCGGGCTTTGAGAGGTCCAATGTAGGGGCTGTCATGACTTTGCAACGCCAGGTAGAAGATTTACTCAAATACTGTAATGAGACAAAGGTGGGAGGCAAACTCCTGTCGCAGGACAAAGTCATTCGTAATAGGCTTGCCGAGGTGGCGTGTGAAATCGAAGCAAATCGCACCCTGGCGTACCATATAGCTGACCTGCAGGATAGTAACCAGATGGCACCATTCGATGCCTCGGCCATAAAGGTATACAGCTCTGAGTTATGGGAGCGTGTAGCTGCTCTGGCGGCTGATACACTGGGCGCTTACGGTCAGGTCAAGACCTCCAAATGGGCTCCTATGGGAGGTGCCTGGGAAAGCAATCTTAATAGCTGTTTCATATCCTCTATTGCTGCAGGTACTAACGAGATACAGAAAAACGTTATTGCCTGGTTTGGATTGGGCATGCCCAGGCCATCTGGGCCAGCACCCAAGGCATAACATAGCAAGTAATCTGAAGGAGGAATATTATGGACACTACTTTTACTGAAGAGCAGGAGATTTTAAGGAAGGCAGCAGCAGATTTTCTGACCAAAGAAGTTCCCGAAAGCAAGGTAAGGGAGATAGAAGATAGCGAGTCCGGCTTTGAACCTGAGCTCTGGAAGGGAATGGCTGATTTGGGCTGGATGGGCTTAGCCATTCCTGAACAATATGAAGGTATGGGGATGACATTTCAGGATTTAAGCATCATCTTAGAGGAGATGGGAAAGAATGTAACACCCACGCCTTTCTTCTGCACCATGCTGGGGGGCGCCTATCCTATTCTAGATGCCGGAACAGAGGAGCAGAAGAAGGAATTTCTGCCCAAGATAGCTAATGGAGACCTCATTTTCACTTTGGCTCTTCTTGAGGCGGAAGGCATATATGAAGCCTCCGATATAAGGACTAAAGCAATACAAAAGAATGGTAGCTTTACAATCAATGGCACAAAGCTTTTCGTGGAACAAGCCAATAATGCTTCCTATTTAATCTGCGTTACCAGAACCAAGAAAGGGGCTTCGCCTGAGGATGGTATAACATTATTTATCGTAGATGCCAAGAGCCCCGGAATTGGGGTGGAAGTGATGCCCACCATTGGAATGGAAAGGCTTTGTCAGGTTGATTTCAAGGATGTTGCCGTGTCCCGGAAGAATATGCTGGGAGAGCTGGATAAAGGATGGCCTGTTGCAAAGAGGATTCTGGAACGAGCAGCTATTGCCAAAGCCAGTGAATCCCTAGGTGCCATGGAGGCGATTGTTCCCCTGACCGTGGAATATCTAAAGCAAAGGGTCCAATATGACCAGCCCCTGGCCCAATTTCAGGCTCTTCAGCATATACTGGCTGATATGTTCATCACGATGACTGCGGGCAGATATCTGGTTTATGAGGCAGTGTGGATGAAATCGGAAGGTCTTCCCTGCGCCAAAGAAGTTGCCATGGCTAAGGCCTATGTCAACCAGGCTTATGCCGAGTTCAGCAGGCTGATGATAAGGTTATATGGTGGCAATGGCACCAACAGGGAATTCAAACCCGGACTTTACTACAGGAGGGCTAAGGCAGCGAGCGTAGCTTTTGGTAGCACCGATTTCCACAGGGACTTGGTGGCTAGTGAGATAGGCCTGCTTTAATATGTTCCGGTATATGACCCGAGCTATCTGACCGGATATCAACCCTACCCGAACGTAAGATAGCATTAGCGCCAACGCATAGCCCCTCCTAGTCAGTGTATCTTTATTGAATAAGGTGTAGCAGAAGGAGGTCGCACATGATCAAGACGAGGGTTACCGAAATGCTGGGTATCGAGTATCCCATAATTGCCGGGGGAATGATGGGGTTGTCGACGGCAGAATTCGCCGCGGCTGTTTCCAATGCTGGTGGATTAGGCATCATCACTTCTGCGAATTTTACAACTGCATCGGGGCTGCGGAAGGAGATTCGAAAGGCGAAAGACCTTACCGACAAACCGCTAGGGGTAAACATCAATCTTTTTATGAGAGAAGGCGCCCCTTGGCCTAATGATGAATTCATCGAGGTTGTGATTGAGGAGGGAATCAAAGCTGTGGAGACCTCAGGCATTCGCAGTCCAGCTGAATACGTACCGCGCCTCAAAGAAGGTAGTGTAAAGGTCATGCATAAGGTGACTGCAGTAAGACACGCGCTTAGCGCAGAGCGAGCAGGCGTAGACCTAGTGGGCATAATTGGCTTTGAACAGGGGGGAGCGGCGGGTATGGAC
>DAOUMB010000172.1:0-13743 GCA_034414335.1 Dehalococcoidia bacterium | reverse complement strand
GCCCAATGGTTGCCCACGGCCTCTAATATCCAGGCTTCATTAGGGTCAACAATTATGAACGAATTATCGTAGCTGCCTTCAGCATGGTTCCCTGAGGGAATTGCTGAGCCAAATTGCCCGTATGTTTCAACCAGGCTTCCCATAATTTCCACAGCTTGACGAGCACTTATGCTTCTCTCCAATGCAAGCCGAACGAGATCCATTCCTAAAAGGCCTAATCCGGGATTTTTATCGGCTTTACAGGATTCTGCTAGCTCTCTGGAAGTCTTGGTAAAAACAGCCTCATTGCCAATTACCACACTATATTCGTTTATTCCCTCTTCATAACCCCAACACCAGTATGGGCCTGCGCCCAGAGTGGCATATGTGGCTTCAACTTGTGGGAGCTCTATATACTCAAGCTTCACTTTGCTACCAGTTGGCCACTTTTTCCCGGGATAGAAAACTAATGGCTGGCAATCGAAAATGGGACGATCGCTATTCTTGCCAATCATAACATTCCCGGCAACCGTGGCATCACTCATTGCAACCCAGTTATCACACATATGAATTCTCCCCTATTTCCAGCATTTCACCTAACGCCTTCGACTATATCCGGGGCTTTGCGCCCTTCGGGGCGAAGGTTCGAGAGGAACTGAATGAGCCGCATCGAGACAATCCGGTAATAAGGTGTTATGTAAAGTTCAAGAGCGAGCCCAAAGGGGAATCTATTATAATTTGATTTCCATGCCTTCGTAAACGGCAAAGCAATCTAAGCTGGCCTTATTATCTTTGATAATACGCTGGCAATCCTGAACAATTGCATCTAAATCTATATCCGTCCTATCTTGATTATGATGGAATAAGCCAAACTTCCCTACTTTGGCTTCCAGAGCTAATCTTAGGGCATCCTTATAAACGCTGTGTCCCCAACTTCTAGTCTTCTCGTATTCCTCTTCTGTGAACTCAGCATCGTGTATCAGCAAGTCAGCGTTAGAAGAAAAATTCACATAGTCTTGATAATCAAGACCACCTGGGTGTTTAAAAGTCAGTTCATTATCCGTGAGGAAAACGAAACACTTACCATCCTCTGTAAATTTATACCCTGTGCCCCCATTCGGATGACTCAAGAATATGGGAGTTACTATCACGGAGTCTATTGAAAAACTGCTTTCGCACGCTCCACGATATGAAATTGTAGATTCAACGTCTTCAAGACTCACGGGAAAATTAGGATGAACCATCGTTTGTGAGATCATTTGCTTCACCGAATCTTGCGCAAATGGACACCCAAACACACTTATGCGCGTTCCTTTAACATATATAGGCTTAAAAAAGGGGAATCCTAGAACGTGGTCCCAGTGAGCATGTGTGAATAAAATGCTATACTCATTCCGATTTTCCTCAAGTAATCTACTTCCCAATTTCCTGATGCCTGAACCCGCGTCAATTATGATTATCTCATCATCCTTTGTCCTCAGCTCTATGCAAGTAGTGCTTCCCCCGTACCTTAGATATTCCTTTCCTGAAACAGGTGTTGCCCCTCTAGCTCCCCAGCATCTAATAATCATTCCTGTCCTTTACGTTTTAACCAGGATGCAACGGCGGGCATACACAAATTAAGCCTTACCGCTCCATGCAGGCATACTTGACATACGCTCTTTCACTGCGCTCTCGGCAGTTTTCCTATCTATCTTCTGAGAGCTTACCATAAAGTTGACCATGCCCTCAGACACCTCCTTATAGCTTTTGAGGCTGCCACCCGGGTTTGAACAGTGTACGCAATACATGTTCTCCGGGTTTCTTCCGCCAAAATCCTCGAGCTCATTCATGGGCATGCCGCAGCTCATACAGCTCTTAATGGTCTTGGAGACCTGGTTAAACGTCAGTTTATATCCGTCGATATCCTCGACCGTGAAGTCCCTGATGCCATATGGCTCGTCTTTTATGTCAACCACAATCTCAACGCCCTTGTTCTTCAATTCATTGTAGTATTCATCTATATCCCCATCGATTTGCATATACATGTTCAGCCCGATGCCCAGCTTTTCTTGAGTGCCGATACCGATATTTTCGGCCGATATGAACATGAGAACCATCCCATCCTTCGACAGGTCTGCGTACTCCGGGTTGTCCGCATCAGGGAAGACCATGCCCATCTTAAATCCCAGAGAATTTTTATAGAATTCAATTGTCTGCTTCATATTCCTTACAGCTAACGTAGGAGAAATATAACCCATTCTCAATCACCTTCTCGGTCTTATCGCATAACATATTACACTATTAAGTCAATTTCCCGCTAATAAACACTTTGATACATCCACTAATCAATATACGTGCCCAGATAACGATGGCTGCTCACAGGTCAATCAACGTCCACTGCTTGCTTACAATTCCGACACTTTTTTGCCCCCCTGAATAGCTTATGACCACAATAAGGGCAATGGTAGCGTTTCTCTTCCTCCTCCATCCATCTCTCAGTCCCAAGCTCTCTCCAGGTTGGAATGGCACGTAATATCACCTTTTTCCCGATATCGAGAGGCAAATTATCAATAATTTTGCAGGGAAAGTCGGCACATTGATGGCATCCCTCAACGCCCCTCTCAAGTACACAAGACTTGACTGGACAGGCCTGACAGAGTATAAACGGCTCATCTGAGAGACATCCCTTGCACCTTAGATCATCTACACTTACGCCGTAAACCCTGGTCAAACTCTCTTTAAATTTAAGGTTATTATCTCTGTCTGCGATATAAACACCACAGACTCCGCAGTACATACCACAAGGTGCTGCCAGTGCCTTCTTATTTTTCATTCTCCCCTTTCATTTTATTGACTTCTTAGTTCCCACATTCAACCGTGGAATAAACATGGGTACCCTTTTCTTATATTCGACATAATCTTTGCCAAGGCGCCTTTCCAATTCTGGTTCCTCAACTGCTTTTACCTCCCACACATTAAGCAGAATAAATAGCGGGGTGAATATACAAATAAGGGAAATCGATCTAAATAGAACACCAAGCCCAAACAACAGGACAAACACGCCTGTGAGCATGGGGTTTCTGACATGGGCATAAAGACCAGTGGTAACCAGCTTAGGTGGCGGGTTGAAAGGCACAGGCGTTCCCTTTACTCTGACGAAGTGCACAACTGACCATATCATTAGGAACAGCCCTATAACAATGACAGGCACAGACACAACGATATCCAAAGATGTGGAAAGGAGTTTGGGAAACCCTAAGAATTTATCCACTTGAAGAGCCACAAAAATGAATAGTGCTATAAAGCCAAAAAAGAAGACTACCCCAGCAGGGGTAAGAAGATTTTGCGTTTTTCGACTGCCTTTTGCTGTTTTGTAGAAGACTCCAATCAATCTTTCACGTAAACTCACAATACTCACCTCTGTTTAAGGCAGCTTTTCGCCTAATGTTTTCATGTTGTGCGAAGCCTAGCAAGTGCTTTGGGGAAACGAACCGCAAACACGTTATTATCTGCTTTTCGGATACTCATTTCAAGATTCACGTTTCCAGACCTGCGCCTCTTTCAGTTTTTCACAAACACGCCTAACGCTCATACTCACCTGCAAGGTGCTCGGCGAGAGCTCGAACTATGATTAATTCTCATTTGCAGAAAACACTCAATTTTCCACTACCCTTAACGGTCGGCTGCAGTGATTGGTTAGGCGCAGGCCACAGCGTCAGTAGCGAATCCTGTTCGCAAGAACCTTCAGTGACCGTGAAAACTCTATGCCCTCAAGTTCAAGCAAGGCCTGCTTCATTCTCAGCCCACCCCCAAATCCACCAAGCTCACCATTGGACCTAATAACTCGATGACAGGGAATAATTATGGG
The DNA here is from genome assembly GCA_034414335.1 of Dehalococcoidia bacterium. Lineage (GTDB taxonomy): Bacteria > Chloroflexota > Dehalococcoidia > GIF9 > AB-539-J10 > RBG-13-51-36. The sequence continues at coordinate 9,914 of DAOUMB010000172.1, read as the reverse complement.
AAAGGGATTTAGTGAAAGAGCTCTGCCAACTGCCCTGGCACCAGCCGGGACTCCCAAACTTTTTGCAATCCTGCCGTAAGTACTTATCCAACCCCGCGGAACCTTGTGCACAGCCAGAAGGACTCTTTTCTGGAATTCATAGCACTTTTCGAGAGCAATGACATCCAGTCCAAAATCAACAGCCCCGCCCTCAAGAAAACTTTGAATTCGTTTGCCGAGTTCGGTAATAGTAGGACACGATAGATGGCTGGAGTCAGCAAAGGCTGTCTTGACAAGATTCTCCACTGAAGTATGTTCCTCGGGGAGGAATATCCGACAAACCCTTGGCCCTCTATCAGTTTCCTGCCAAACAATGGCAAACGTGCCCAATGCGGATGGTAGCACTGCATAGAATGGAAATCCCATGATCGTACCCCCTATCGCCTCAATATTCCCACCACACCCAGTCTGCGCCTAACGTCCAAGCTCATCCGCACGGTGCTTGGCAGGACTATGGTTGAATTATGATTAACCACCTATCTGCAACACCCGACCTAATTGGCACCCATGTAGACGGCCGGCTTCACTGGGTCGTTAGGAACCAAACCATATACTATACCTAATATACCCTAAGGTCATAGGTCATTTAATATCTGTTGACTTGTGATAATCCTAGACGTGAGAATCTCTATGGTTCGTTCATCATAGGTTGAGGCTCTAATTTCTCTTAGTGCTTTTATCATCGACGAGATTTCTTTCTCTTCTCTAATAATTACATACTTTATGTCATCCGGTTCAAAGCTTAATATTGCTTTTTCAACTTCTTCATTGCGTTGGGCTCTGATTTTCTTGTTGTCAAACTCATCCTTCGTCAGGAATAGTTTGCCAATAACGGGAACATATCGCCACTCTCTTTCATCGTAGAACCTTACATTCCGACGACATAGCTTCCCATTTCGATAAAAGCTTCCGCTATATGGTTTTATATATCTCACAATGTCAAAAAAAGAGGCATACAGATCCTGAGGCAATTTCAAATTCTTATTGAGCAAGTCCACTAGAATGCTGTCAACATTTTGGGAAAAGACGGCGGATTCCGCAAGATAAAGAACGGGATTCAATCCTTTTCTTTTGCCCCAGTACTTTGACATCCCAATTCCATAATGTCCATACGTTTTTATGTGTTTCGTTATCTGCGAGAGAGGTATGTCACAAAAGCTAACCATAGGAATCGCATTCCTGAACAGAGGCTTGGATTGTCCATCTGGACTTTCAATATGGCATTCCTCCCAACTATAACGCGGCAGGAAACCGTTTTCGAGTATGCCTACTAAGTATTTTGCGCTTGGGGTAAAGTGAAAAAGAGTGTCAGAACTGATGTTACTCATTCCCCACCTGTTTGCTTGGAGTTCGGTCCGTGCGCCTAATTATTAATTATACAGAAAAAGTCAACGCACAATTAGGTTCGTCACAAAAGCCTCTCTTTCTCACCCAACAAGATAATATTATCGGCTACTTCATCGTATAAATCACCCAGCGTGAATATAATGATTTGATAATCCACAGCCAGCGTCTTGAAGAAGTTTAGGGTATTAGTCAATCGCACCGAGTCAAAATTGACAAAGGGGTCATCCAATATCAAAGGGGGCTTCTTATCGCGAAATATCAATCCTGCCAAGGCGAGACGAAATGCCAGATAGAATTCATCAATCACCCCCCCACTTAAGTCCTCTGGCTTAGCCAAATCCCCTTTCTCATCCGAATACACCCAGAACTCCAACTCCTCTTTGTTAATTTTTACCTGCTTATATTTACCATTGGTAAAGACCTCGAAATATCTCTGAATTTCTTTCTCCAAAGCTTCATTAGCCGATAAGAAAATCTCGGTTCTTGCCCTAGAGATGAATTCCCTGGCTAACTCATAAACCTTAATCTTTTTCTCCTCTTGCTTCAGAGCTTCTCGAAGGCTTTCCAGTTCTTCTTCTAGCTTAACCTGGTCCTCAGCATCAAATTTCGCCACGTCAATGACGGCCTCACCATATTTTTTACGGCCTTCAAGCTCAGTTTGTTTTACCTCTAAATTCTGAACCTTCCTTTCTAATTCGATGTATTCTTCCGGGCTCAAGCGTGTTTCTATCAGGTCCTCGGTAAGTTTCGCCTGCTCAACCGCTAAGTTTCTAGCTATCTCTAGCCTCCGCTTTTCAACATTTTGAATTGTCTTACCACTTAGCATCCCCTCTAAGCGATCTTGCGCTCTCCCCTTCTTTTCGAGCCAATAGTAAAAATCCCTTTCCTTCTCATTAAACTCAGCAACCGTGTTACATTTAGCCTTAGCCAGCAGCTCCTTTTCTTCATTGCTCAGTTCGCTCAGAAACGCCTTCATTCTCTGGGTACGCTCTTCAATGCCTGAAATATTGGTCCTGTCTCGAATTAGGACCATTCTCGTCCACATGGTTATGACAAGAAGGGCTGCGCCCAGGATTATTAAACCCAAGAGGTAGAAGGGGCCAACTAGGATTCCAATTATCCCGCCTGTCAATATTATTATCGCAGCGGTTATGCTCTTCCCTGAACTGAGAAAGCTAACGGATTTTCTTCTGCCCAATTTTTCTTTTGCTTCAGCTAGCTCTCCCTCTCGCATAGCTAAATCCTTCTCGATATCCCCACGTCTATTTTGGATTGCATCCAGCCCCCTTCTAAATTCTGAGACCTGCTGCTTATCTCTTAAGCCTTCGATAGCCACGAGCGCCTCATCTGCTTTCTTAGAGTCCTCTTCCCGGCTCTTTATTCTAGTAAGCACTTCATCCACATCATTATAATTTTTGGTCAAGTTCTCTATAGATACCTCGATCTCTTTACGCTGTTTATTTTTCTCCAACAAAGCCTTGGAATTTTCATACTCTTCCTTGATCTGAGCAAGTTGTTTGTTCACTTCCACTAGCTCGATCTTTTGAGCCTCGACCTTTGAGACCTCATTTCTAACCTCACTGTATTTCCGCGAATAATCCTCTTGTCTGCTTGTGAGGCTCGCTAGGATGCCTAGGGTTTTTGCTGGTCTATCCAACCCCTTCCTAATCTCAGAGATTTTGTCATCTAGCTTTTGTATCACCTGCGAGGCAAGGGTGCTCTCCTCACCACCAGTCACAACTTCTTCTAAGCTTTCGCTAATTTCCTTCTTACCTGATGCTATTTCGCTTACCTCAGCTTGACGAATACAAGAAGTGCACGAGAAGAGCCTGTCAGAATTGGTTCCCAGTAGCCCTGCCATCTTCTCTGAGATTTCTTTGAAAGTATCAAGCTCTTCCAGGGTATCATAGTCAATAAGCCTGACTGTTCCTTTGTCAAAATCCTTCTCTAGCAAATATTTATTTTCGTTATTCTCAAACTCAAGGCTGGTTCGACACTGCTTGGTTGCGCCCCAGGAGGCATAATCTTTAAGCCACTTTGCAGTGCTTCTAGGATTATGAAAAAGGGCAGCAATGATACCCTCAAGTAAAGTGGACTTCCCCATTTCATTTAACGGGCCCTTGACTACGTTTATCCCTGGGCTGAACCCAGCTTGAAAATCAAAAAAACGCTTAAAATTCTTGAGCTCGATCCTTTTTAGCCACATTACAAGACTTCCTTCCCATCCAGCAGAGCTATGCCATACTGAAGGGCATTTTCAGCAATGTCTTCCTCCTCCCCTTCAGAGCTTTCAATCTGCATTTTCATCAGCTTAATGAACCTATTCATAATCGATTGCTCTCCACAAGTGGCCTCTGAGACTTCTCCTAACTTCGGATGGGATTTATCCATGAGGTTAAGATGAAAAAACTCCTCCCCCAACTCAGCTTCCAATGCTTCAGGATTGACCATGAGTTCAGCATCGCGAAGCCCCTTAAGAGTAGCCTTCCTTACCAGATTTCGATTTGCCCTCTGGAGGATTTTTTCTTTTAGCTTTGCTAACTCCTGTATTCCACTTACATCTATCTCTAGCTCATCATAGTCGCGAAGGCCAAGCACTTCGGGTTCAACCTTAACCTCGCCGTAGTCCGAGACGCTAACCATAAGCACAGCACCCTTCTCTTTTTGGTCAAGTATCCACTCTGGTGGCCCGGGATACCAGGCCGGAGGCTTCTCCGAGCAGGCATAGATTCGGTGCCAGTGGCCCAGCGCCAAATAATCCATGCCACTGGCTTTAATCTCCTCAGTTTTGAAGACATGGTCATCCTCTGCTGTCTTCTCTGGAATATAGAACGCCCCATGAGCCATAGCGATGTGAAACTTGCTTGAGGTCGAAGGCTTGAGCCCTTTCAGTGGACTTACGTAGGACCTGTTACTTAGATTGGGCTTTCCGTATACCGTTAAATTGAGGTCGGGATATTCCTTATGGGATATATTCTCGTCAGCGAAAATCTTTAGATTAGAGCATTTACCTTCAAAGTCAACCTTTCTGTAAATTGATGAGGAATCAAGAGAATCATGCGTGCCAGGGATAAGACAGATTGGAATATTATTCTGCTTGAGCACGTTGAATTGCTCTATTACCAAATCTATATTACTTGGTGGCTGCTGGTTAGCATCGAATAGGTCCCCAGCAATTAGAACGATATTTACCCTTTCATCTACAGCAGTGGCTATAACGTTCTTGAATGTAGCTCTCAGCTGCTCCCGTTGAGAGGCACCCTTATTCCCCAGCCCCGAGAACTTTGCCCCTAGGTGAATATCAGCGGTGTGCAAAATTTTGAGCATGACAAATGCCCCTTTGCAAGGATTGTATGTTTTCAAGCTCCCAAAAAGCAAATGCGTTTACAGGCGTTTGCTAAAGCTAGCACTTCCTGCATTTGCTATTTTTGCTGTTTTTCGCAAATTTACAGATCCAGCCACTTTCTCCTTATCTTAACTTTATGTATACCTTGATGGCCGCTGGCCTCGACTATGTTTCTGCTAAAGGAGTGCCCTTAAAATTCTTGAACCAGGGTTCTCATTGAGATTGCTTCGCTTCGCTCGCAATGACTCTCTTAGCCACGAACCTTGGGGAGCAGCAAAATACCTACGATGACCGCAGTTGCTATAACGGAGATCAAATACATTCCTGCCCCCGCAGCTAGACCCATGGCGGCAGTTACCCAGATGGTAGCTGCAGTGGTTAGCCCTGCCACCTCTTCTCCACGCCGGCCGCGGAAGATAACTCCGGCACCAATGAAACCAACCCCAACCACCACTCCAGCGGCAACTCGAGAGATGTCAACTGCTGTACCACCAAACCCGTATATAGATGCCAAGGTGAAGAGGCCTGCTCCGGAGCTAACTAGTATATGCGTACGCACTCCCGCTACCTTGCCTGCCCGTTCTCGCTGATAGCCAATGACTGCCCCCAAGGCAGCAGCCAACAAAAACCTCAATATCATTTCTAGCCAGGGGCTCACCTAAACTTTTCCTTTCTTGGCTTCCTTGCTGGCTAAAAGCCGGTTTAAGGCATTCATATACGCCTTGGCACTGGCAACAATGATATCAGTGGCAGCACCGCGCCCGGTATAAGTTACCCCCTCGCTCTCTATTCGTATCAAAACCTCCCCAATAGCATCAATCCCCTCGGTAACCGATTTAACAGTGAACTCAGTGAGTTGGTTAGGAATACCAACTATGCGGTTGATAGCTTTATATATGGCATCTACAGGACCCGTCCCTAAAGCAGCATCGGCCAGACTCTGCCCATCTGGACCAATGAGCCTGACTGTTGCCGTGGGGAGACTATGGTCGCCACAGGAAACTTCAACATGGTCAAGATGATACGCTTCAGTAACGGTGCGCAGTTCCTCGGCTATTAGAGATTCAATATCTCGGTCTGTGATTTCCTTTTTCTTGTCCGCTAACTCCTTGAAGCCCTGAAAGGCGCGGCTTAAGGCTTCCTCGCTTAAAGTATAGCCAAGCTCGGATAACCTCTCCTTGAAGGCATGTCTGCCACTCAATTTGCTCAACACCAAGGCACTTGAGGGAATACCCACCGATTTTGGGTCCATAATCTCGTAAGTGATGGCCTTCTTCAGCACGCCATCCTGATGGATACCTGACTGATGGCGGAAGGCGTTCGCTCCAATGATAGCCTTGTTAGGTTGGATGGAAAAACCAGTAAGCTCGCTCACCAGACGACTTGTCCGGTAAATTCGGGTAGTATCGATATTGGTGCTGAGATTAAAGAAATCCTGGCGAGTTCTTAGAGCCATGACAATTTCCTCCAGAGAAGCGTTGCCAGCTCTCTCACCAATGCCATTGATAGTACATTCGACCTGGCGTGCACCTACCCTTATCGCTTCAAGACTATTAGCCACGGCTAAACCTAGGTCATTATGACAATGTACACTGACCACAGCTTTATCGATGTTAGAGACATGGTCCAGTATACCCTGGATTAACCCACCAAATTCCTGGGGGGTAGCATAGCCTACAGTATCGGGAATATTGACCGTGGTCGCCCCAGCATTGATCACCGCTTCCAGAATCTGGTAGATGTAAACAGGGGCAGCACGACTGGCATCCATAGGTGAGAACTCAACATCGTCCAAATAACTTTTAGCTCGAGCCACCATTTCCCGAGACATCTTTAGAATCTCATCGCGACTCTTCTTAAGCTGATGAGCAAGGTGGATGTCTGAAGCTGAGAGAAAAACATGAATCCGAGGATGCTTGGCCCCTTTTACTGCCTCCCAAGCTCTGTCTATGGCTTCAATATTAGCAGGGGCCAGAGCACAAACCGTGGGACGCTTGAGCTCCTGGGCGACGAGGCGAACAGCCTCAAAATCGCCGGATGAGCTCGAAGGAAAACCAGCTTCAATGACATCTACGCCAAGTCTGTCCAATTGCTTGGCCAGTTCCAGCTTCTCCTGAGCATTTAAGCTCGCTCCCGCAGCCTGCTCCCCGTCTCTTAAGGTAGTGTCGAAGATAACTACTTTGTCCATTTAATCACCGTCCAGCTTAAGGTTCTAATCTCCAGTAGAAGTGCTTGGAGCAGTGGGATGGTCATAAAAATGTCGCCACTCGTATCCTACAGAAGCAAGTTCCCCAAGTCTGGATACAGTATCTTCGTATTCCTTAATAACACGCTCCTCGGTGGTATAATCAAAGGGGTCTCCCAGTCGTTGTTCTAGCTCTCCACCCCGCAGGGGGGGATTATTCAAGTACCAATTCACGGTTCGCTGGATAGCCTCCTCGGCTGGAACTACATCTTTGTAGCCCAGCTCAGCTTTAATCTTAGCTATATCCATAACCAAATGATGAGAGCTCTCTACATAAGGGCGACTTGCTTGCGCCAGGGAGAAAGGCATACTCACAAGCTCCAATTCACAATTCAAAGCACGGGCTACAATTTGGATCCACTCTCTAAGGCTTAAGATTTTCGCATCTCCGACATTGTATATTTGCCCAGCAGAAACTTCAGGTTTATCAACAGCCAAGAGAAGTGAATGAGCAGCATTTTCAGCATAAGCCCTCCTTTCCAACCTAAGCCCCTCATCAGGAATAATAAGCTGTCTCCTGCCATCTAAGATGCGACGGATAATACTCCACTCCTTAGGAGCTAACTGACGAGGACCATAAATTATGGGATAACGTAGCATGGTGGCTATATAATGCCCCTGCTGGTGAGCTTCCATAACTGTTTGCTCACTGAGCGCCATGAGATACATGAACTTGTTTTGTTCTGCCTTTGTGAATACCGGTGAAGTCTCCGGGATTAATATAGGAACCCCTTGAGGAGACAGGGCACCAGTCATGAGGACTACATATGGTAAACCGCCCACACCGATAAACCTGGATGTCCTTCCTTTCATTACCTGGGCAACATGCCTTAGCCGTCCATACATGCTTATCACCAAATCAAAGGTGCGCTGGCCCAAACTCCTTTCCAGTGTCTCAACAAAATGCGGGTCTCCGTGGATATGCTCCACAGATCCTGGAAGCTCAATCTCATGCGTCCCACGGTGGAAGATGACGACTTCATAGCCCCTGTTGATTAACCCCTCAACAACGAAAGGACCAGTCGGTCCTGTGCCACCAATTACCAAAGCTTTCATATAATTTCCTTAGGACTTATGGAAGTCTAAACTAATTGTAGTAAATTAGAGCTTTCCTCACAACTTACAAGTATAAGTCAGAGATTAACCATGTAGCCAGCTAAAAATTGTCTGGCGATTAGCTGCTTACAAGCTCTTTCAACAACGCCTAAGCCTTCAGCCAAGGCATCATAACCCTTAGTTTCTCGCCCACAACTTCAAGGGGATGCTCTGCTTCCTTCCGCCGCATAGCATTGAAGCTGGGACGGCCAGCCTGATTTTCCAAAATCCACTCCGTGGCAAAGCTGCCGTTCTGAATCTCCGACAGAATTTGAATCATTTCATCCCTAACCAGCTCATCGATGACCCTCGGCCCTCGAGAATAATCACCATACTCTGCTGTATCACTTACCGAATAGCGCATATAACTCAAACCACCTTGATATATGAGGTCAACGATGAGCTTTAACTCATGGCAGACCTCAAAATAGGCAATCTCTGGTTGGTAGCCAGCTTCCACCAAGGTTTCAAAACCAGCCTTGATCAAAGAGCTAACCCCCCCGCAAAGCACAGTTTGCTCGCCAAAAAGGTCGGTTTCAGTCTCTTCGGCAAAAGTGGTCTCCAGAACTCCAGCTCTGGCACAACCGATACCCTTAGCATAGGCCAAAGCCATATCCTTTGCCTTCCCAGAAGCATCTTGCTGGACAGCCACCAAAGCCGGGGCTCCTGAACCTTCGGTATAAAGCCTTCTAAGCATATGTCCCGGGCATTTAGGCGCTATCATGCTAACATCAACTTCAACCGGAGGCACGATTTGTGAAAAGTGGATACTAAAACCGTGAGCAAACATCAGGGTCTTGCCTTGTCCCATTTCCTTTTCGATTGACTCACGATAGATTCTGGGCTGCAAAGTATCGGGAGCCAGCATAACAATGATATCAGCCTCTTTGGCTGCTTCAGCGGCGGTGACTACTTTGAAACCAGTTTTCTTTGCTACTGCCCAGACTTCAGTGCCCGGTAACTCGGCAACAATGACCTGGCAACCGCTGTCCCTGAGATTCTGAGCATGGGCGTGTCCTTGACTACCAAAGCCAATGATGCCAATCGTCTTTCCTTTGAGCAAATCCAAGTTAGCATCCTTGTTATAATAAATTTTAGCCATAATTCCTCCTCTGTTAGTTTTTCGTTTCCAGAGATTACTTAAGAACTACTTCCGCGAGTTAAGGCTATCTTGCCAGTCCGCGAAAGCTCCTTGACACCGAAATCACGAAGGAGCCCGAACAAAGAATTCACCTTGTCTTCGTCGCCGGTCACTTCTACTGTCAGTGAATTCGGGCTAACATCAACTATGTTAGCCCTAAAAATGTCAACGATTTGCATAATCTCGCTCCTTGTCGAGGCAGTAGCCTTCACCTTAATTAAGGCCAACTCTCTAGTCACCATGTCTTCATCAGTTATATCAGAGACTTTAACCACATTGATTAGCTTATCTAGTTGCTTTCTTACCTGCTCCACTTGGGCAGAATTACCACCAGTAACAATGGTCATGCGAGATAAGCCGGGATGTTCACTACCCCCTACAGCAAGGCTTTGAATATTAAAGGCGCGTCGGCGAAATAAACTAGCTATTCTATTAAGCACCCCTGGTTTATCCTCCACTAAAGCTACTAAAGTATGTTTTGTATTAGCCAATCTGCCCCCTTGAAAGCATCTCATTTTGTTTGCCCACCACCCCTGGCTTTGATGGCTCCAAAAATCTGGCCAGGCTTCCCCCTGGTGGCACCATGGGATAGATGTTCTCTTCGGGCTCAGTAAGAAAATCAATGAGAAAAGCTCCAGGGTACTCCATGGCCTTCTGTATAGCCGGAATGACTTCCTCTCTTCGTGTCACCCTAAGACCAG
>DAOUMB010000171.1:0-7775 GCA_034414335.1 Dehalococcoidia bacterium | reverse complement strand
GTTTTACCACCACATAGGTACCAACAATACCACAGGCAACGCTGGCCAGTATGCTGGCGATGATGGGATTTCTCAGGATTTCAAGCAAGTCCATTCTCCCCAAATATCGAGATGCAAATATATAAGTGGAAAATGACAGAGCAAAAGTTAAAGAGCGTTGCATTTTGAGTTGTCATTTTGACGTCTGACATTTGATTCTTCGCGTACTTTCAGTGCTTCCTTAGAACTCGATGAGGAACGCCATGAGCGATTAGGTCAACGGGACATTGATAGACTGCCTCCAGAACTTCAGGGCTTATTTCCTTGGAACCATGATAGAAAAGCCTGTGGTTAAGGCAAGCAATTCTGTCTACATGAGTGGAAACAGCGCCGATATCATGTGACACTAGAACTATCGCCATCCTTTGTTTTAGCCTTTCTAGAAGTTCATAGAATCCCGCTCGCATCGGCGTATCCACGCTTGCTGTCGGCTCATCAAGCAGCAGTATTTTGGGCTCTGTTGCCAATGCCCTGGCCACGAAAACCCTTTGCTGTTCCCCGCCGGAAAGCTTGCCTATCTGCCTGTCTTTGAAATCGAGCATCCCCACTTCTTTTAGAGCTTCAATTGCCGAGTTTTCATCTTCTTTGGCGTATTGCTTGAACATCTTCCTCTGCCCGGAACGCCCCATCAGCACTACTTCCCAGACGCTTATAGGGAAATCGTGATCGAATAGGCTGTATTGTGGCACATAGCCGATAAACTTCCTCATTCTCTCCGGCAGATTGCCCAGAACAACTACTCTTCCCCGGTTTGGCTTTAGTAGCCCCAGAATAGCCTTAAGTAGAGTAGTTTTGCCACCTCCATTCGGTCCTATTATGCCCAGGAAGTCATCCCGTTTTATGGAAAGATTCACTGCCTCCAGTACAGGTATGGTATCGTAGTATATCCAAACGTCTTCTAATCTGACTATCTCGTCGTTCATGTTACGCCCATTGTAAACGAACCCAAATTCCCTTCAATCCGGTAGCAGGCCAGGTAAACCTGCTGTAGTTGATTTGCTTTCCGTAGCTTCCATTCTGTTTATTCCATCCCTTGAGCCAGTTCACCCAAAACTTGGTACATATTGTTGATGTAGTCACGAGCCAGTGGGTCTATAGATGCTACGCTGGCACCGACTTGGTCAGCAATATACTGAGCAGTCTTGACGTCAAATTCAGGGGAGACGAATACCACTTTGATGTCGTGTTCCTTGGCTTCCTGTATCACATCGGCAATGTCCTTGGAGCTCGGTGTTTTCTCTTCACTCTCTATGGCTAGCTGCGTCAGGTTATAATCTCTAGCAAAATATCCCCACGCTGGGTGGTCAACCAGAAACCACCTGTTTGTGACGCCTGCCAGGGTGCTGTTTATAGCTGCATCCAGCGTGTCCAGCTTTGCAAGGTACTCATTCTCGTTCTGGATGTAATATTCCCTATTTTGGGGGTCAATTTGAATCAGGCCGTCGCAAATGTTCTCCACCATTATCTTGGCATTCCGTGGGGAGAGCCAGATGTGGGGATCATTATCTATCAACTGAATGCCCTGGGAGCAGTCCACAATCAGCATATTCCTATTAGCCTCTGCAATGCTTTCCATATCGGACAATTCAAAGTCTATACCTGAGCCAAGTTCAGCGTATAACCTGGCTTGTTTCACGGCAGCGAGCTGACTGATGGTAGGGGCATAGGTGTGAGGGTCCCGTCCCGGCGGTACCATAACGCTCACAGTTACCTTGTCTCCTCCCACACTCTCTACAAATTCAGCCTGCGGTAGTATGCTGACGACCACCCCGATCTTATCTATTGCCTTAGCTTTTGGCGCACAGGAGCTGACCAAAATTGCTAGCACTGTCATCAGTACCGAAATGATGGTAATTGCCTTGTTTATCACAGCTCCCATTATTTCTTTCTCAACTTGTTGCAATCCGAACACAGTCCGGAGAATTCAGAAAGATGATGTTCGGTATGAAAGCCAAGATTCCGTGCAAACTCGTTTTCTTTTTGACATAGCCCTTCATCAGCAAATTCTTGAATGGCTCCACAGTGCTGGCAGACCATAAAGCGATGGCAACCTTCTATAGCATCTAAGCTACACTTCACAAATCCGCCGCTGGACAGCATTTTGTGAGCTAAATTGAGACTGCAAAACAAATCGAGTATGCGATAGATGGTAACGTGGTTTAGATATTTGCCCTGCTGGCGCAGGATCCCTTGTATGTCGTAAGGGGAAAGCGGTTTTTCAATTTCTTCGAGTACCTCGAGGACTAGCTTGCGCGGCTTGGTCGCCTTGTGCCCCTGAGCTTGCAAAATTCGAATTGAGTCTTGAACCATGGCAATATGATAGCAGCAAAGAGGACTAAATGCAACAATGTTGCAATTAACTTTGAGGATAATTGCTTATTCGTTTTGAAAAAACAGCTTAAATAGTCTAGGGGGCGAGTTGCCCTTGCTGCCAGCTATTCCAGGTGGGAGTAAAATTCCTTTGGTGCCAGCTCCTCAAACCCTTCCTTGGCGAGGTGCTTTCTGATATCGAGACAAAGATGGCACTTAGAGACGTAACCTTCTGATTTCTCCTCATACCCAAAATCCCTGGTGGCGAACTGAAAAAGTCCTTCAAAATCTGCGGCAGTTAGGAAATTAAGGATAGGGCGACTATCAGCGTCAATCCCTGCTTCGCAAATCAAATCCAGATTTCGAGCATTACCTAAAGAAATGCCGCCACAATAGCCGGGAAGGTAATTTCCATAATTGTCAATATGATTATGCCAGCTTCTGAGAATAGGAGGCTGACAGGGCTTATCGAAGAAATAGCTGGCTTTGTATTTGGGGTAAAAGTCTTTTAGTTTGTAAGCCGCCCTCCCCGTGAGGAAAAGCTCCACCCTCCTTTGCAGGTCATTCAGCTCCACCATCTTCAAATATTCTTCGAGGGGCAAGACCTTCTTAATGCCAAGTTCTCTGAATTGGAGGTAATATTTCACCTGATAGACCATTACGTTTCCCGGGAAAAGCTCCTGACTTATCCTGATGGCTCTTTCTGTCCTATCAAAGGGGACATATTCCAGGTAAAATGGGTTGACACTAATTAAAATTCCTTTCAGCCCTCTACTTTTCAGTAGCGCCAGTTTCTCCCTGGTAGTTTCATCGTCCGTAGACCAGTAGCAATTCGTTTCCACAAAGGTCGAAGGAATTCTTAATTCATTGGCAATTTCCACCGCTTTCAATAGAAGCTCAAAGTTAAGGAAGGGTTCTCCACCCGTAAAGTGAAGGCCATAATTTAAGCTAACCTTGTCGGAGCCATAAGGGCTGGGGTTAATCTTGGCGGACAATTGCTTTAGTATCGTTGCTAGGTCCTGCTCAGAAATCCAATCGGAACTCCAGTCCGGAGAGCAGGCATACATACAATAACGGCATCTGCAGTTGCATTTGTAGGAAAGGAAAATCCCACAGGAAATAGGTGAGGGCACAGCTATCCTTGTCATTTCTCCTCAAGCCACGAGCTCTTCAAGCAATATCACCGCAGCTTCTTTATCCAAGGGCTGGTTATTGTTGCCGCACTTAGGCGATTGCACGCAGGAGGGGCAGCCGTCAGTACAGGGACATGCTTCGACAGCTTTCAAAGTGGCCTGCCAGAGTTCGGCTATCGTCTCAAATCCCTTTTCGGCAATGCCAATGCCTCCGGGATAAGCATCGTAAATAAAAATTTGCGCCTTGCTGGTGTCGGGGTGAAAAGGAGTGGAAACGCCACCAATGTCATTGCGGTCGCAAAGGGCAAATAAGGGAAGTATGCCAATGGCAGCATGTTCACAAGCATGTAATCCGCCGTGGAAATCAAGCCCGGCACCGGCTATTCTACTAATCGCCTTCTGGGGCAAATCAAACCATAGGGCCTTGGTGGAAAAGTTTTGTGGTGGCAAATCTAGAGGCTCCTCGCCAATGACTTCTTCGGTGAACTGCTTCTTCCTTTTAAAGCCGACTACTGTGGTAGTGACATCAACATCTCCGAAGTAGACCTTCACCCCGTGGCAATCCTTTTCCTTGCCTAAACTCACGACCCTGATGTCGGTTATTTCCATAGACTGGGTATAGTAATCTGTGGAACTTGGTTCTACCCAGGCAATGTGCCGGGCTAAATCAAGTTCTTTTATAAGATAAGATTCACCCTGGTGGAGATAGATAGCGCCGGGGTGTACTTGAAAAAAAGCAACACTGGCTTCTACTGTCTCTAACAAGCAACCCTGGCGACCATCAATGATGGCATAATTTTGTCCTGATGTTGCCCTTATATTTATATCCTGAGCGGGATAAGCGATAGAAGGAACAGGGTACCATCTCTCATGGCGTTTTCTTAACCTGTCTTCTTGTTCCAACTCAGTTAGCATGGTGCCAGTGTTGGGTCCAAAGAATTCCTTGTCTTCATTATTCAGAGGTTTCTCCCAGGCAGCACAGAGGAGGTGAGGCTTCAGGATATAAGGATTGCCAGGATTGATTATGGCATTGTCAAAGTTCTTACTGAAAAAGAAATCCGGATTGCGCATCAAGTATTGGTCGAGCGGATTTTCTTGGGCGATAAGAAAGCTCAAGGAGCTATGCGTACTTCGCCCGCTGCGTCCGGCCTGCTGCCAAGCACTGGCGATGCTCCCGGGATAGCCGGTAAGCACTGTCGCCTCCAAGTCGCCAATATTTATTCCCAACTCCAGGGCTGTTGTTGCCACCAGCCCAAGGAGTTCACCGTTGAAGAATTGGTGCTCGATTCGGCGTCTGTCTTCGGGGAGATACCCTGCCCGGTAAGGGCTGATTTTATCTGCTAGGGAGGGAGATAATTGTCCTTTGGTATAAATGTAAATGAGTTCGGTAAGCTTACGAGTGTGGGCAAACACAAGGCCACGGATATCTTTCTGAACAAGCTCTCCAAGAAGAAAAGCCGCCTCACTGTTGGAGCTGCGTCGGATGGCCTTAGCTTCATCGAGGAAAGGCGGATTCCAAAAGGTAAAGTATTTCTCGCCGTGTGGTGAGCCATCTTCGACAATAGCCTCAAAGGGCAAGCCAACGAGATTTTGAGCATGCTCCCTGGGATTGGCAATAGTAGCCGAGCAGCAAATAAACAGAGGGCTGGAGCCATAAAAAGCACAAATACGCCGCAACCTCCGTAGAACATTAGCTATATGAGAGCCGAAAACACCTCGATAAATATGAGTCTCATCTACTACTACATATTTAAGTTTGCGAAACAATCTAGACCATGATTGGTGGTTGGGCAAAATGCCCAGGTGGAGCATGTCTGGGTTAGTAAGCACTATCCTGGCTTGTTTTCTTATGTTTGCTCTATCATCCCGTGGTGTATCACCGTCAAAAGTAGCTACAGCTCCTGGGAGAAGAAGTTTGGTTAGCTCCTTCGCTTCGCTCAGAATTTGTTTTAGGCTGCGTAGTTGGTCCTGGGCTAGGGCCTTCGTGGGGAAGATATAAAGAGCACGGCTATCTTTATCATGTAAAATGGCATCCAGCGTAGCCAAGTGATAGCACAAAGTCTTGCCGCTGGCACTGGGCGTGGCTATCATCACATTCCTCCCAGCCAGGGTGGCATTCAATGCCTTTGCTTGGTGGCTATAGAGAGCTGATATGCCCAGGGACTCGAGACGTGCTCGAAGGCTGGGGTGAAGGGGGTGATCTAGTTTGCCAAAGGTAGCCCTTTGCGAGGGAATGCGTTCAGTATGGACGACCTGCTGTCGATAATTGGGTAGAGTAGCAAGATAATGGAGAAAAGCAGCAGCATCCATCAAGGAAAAGTTTCTATTTCTGAACTCAATAACTCTAAATCAGGGTAGTTCTGGATAACGAACTTTACCACATTGGACAGAGTTTCATTGGCGTGTCTTCTGTAGTTGCTAACGCAAGCTATGCCTAAAGTAGCTAATTGCCATAAATCTTGGTTATCAACTTCGGCTACGGAGACATTATACTTATTTTGTAGCCGGCTGATAATAGACTTGATCACCCGCCTTTTACCTTTAAGTGACTGGTTCTCAGGGAGGCGAAGCTCCATTCGACATACACCGACATGCATTTTTGTTCTCTACTTATTTCACTCCCTATTCCTCTCCTTATTGCCATCAATGGCCATGGTGCTCGGGGCATCGAAAATAGCACCGGCCGGATTATCCCTGCGATCCATGCTCACACCATGACTTGTGATGATAGATCAACACCTCTCGAGATATTCCTTATACTCCGCTAACTTGGCCAAAACCCTGGCTGCCCTTTGAGACGAGGGATAGCAGTAATAAAAGCCCCTCTTTAGGTTTACGTGTGACCCCTCCTCAGTAAAGGTGGTGGCAACTACGGGCTTTCCGTAGGTTTCTATCCAGTGAAGTACTAATGCTGCCAGGAATGTGTCGATAACAGCGAACATTCTGGTTAAGTCTACCCCCTCAGAATTGAAGGATGAGGCAATATTTTCCAGAAAGGACGAAACATCCAACTGCCCTGATTCAAGCACAATACTCAGTACCCTTCGAAGTTCGTCCCTTTCCCGACCCTTTTGTACCCAGAAAAGGGGGCCAATCAAGGACGTAATTGAGTCAATATCCTGCGTTCCGGAAGTTTGTACGATTCCCTCAGATACTTGGAATTTAGATAAGGTACCCACCAACATGTCACTCACACCACTGACACTACCCATTCCCATGAAGATGAGTGCGTCCACGTCATCCAGTTTCAAGACCATCTCTGGTGCTTTTAAGAATGCGACCATGTTTCTATCCCCAGCAGGGTCAACGGGATTGCCGTGGCTCCAGCGCGGTGGAAATATTTGGTCAAATTCAGCAATGGTCTCTTCGGGAAGCTTGACCACATTAAGTTTATTCGAGACACAATCATCAGTGCATACAACTCCGTAGCTACCGCCAGGTGTGAGGATGGCCACATTCCTACCGTGAGGAAGCGGCTGCATCAGAAAACCGATGGCGATGTCTAAAAGTTCGTCCGGGGTTTCTGCTCTGAGCACCCCTGCCTTCTTGAACGCTTGCTCATAAACCTCATTATAGCCACAGAGAGCACCAGAATGAGATTTTATTGCCCTGGCAGTAGCCTCACCCTTTCCCGGCTTCAGCGCAATTACTGGCTTTCTGTGTGTTACCCTTTTCGTCTTCTCGATGAACCTTCCCCCGTCCTCTAGCCCCTCTATGTAAGTCAAAATCACCTTCACATCGGGGTCCTCTCCAAAGTGCTCTATATAATCCTCAATTGGTATATCCGCGGTGCATCCGCAGCTCACATATCGGTGGAATCCCACCCCCCTTTGATTAGCGGATATGGCTATGGCAGTTCCTAGATTTCCTCCTTGGGTTACAAGAGCAAGGGGCCCAGGGCTAATTTGTAGAGGAATCATGGTTGCCTTTAGCTTCGAAGAAGCACTCCAAAAACCCATGCAATTCGGCCCCACGAAGTGAATCCCTCCTCTCCTTGCTATCTCTAAGACCTTGTCTTGGAGCTTTTTGCCCTCCTCTCCAGTCTCAGCAAAGCCAGCAGAGATTATAACAGCTGCCTTCACTCCCTTTTGCACACAGTCTTTCATAACCGCAGGAATGCTAGGAGCGGGAATGACGAAGACCGCTAGGTCAACTTTCCCCGGTACATCGGTCACCTTTTTGAAAGCCTTATGGCCCAAAACGATTTCCTCTTTATCGTTTATCGGGTAAACGCTACCTTCAAAACCGTCAATTGTGCTAAGGAAGGTGGAAAAACCCCACTTATTCCAATCA
>DAOUMB010000170.1:0-13999 GCA_034414335.1 Dehalococcoidia bacterium | reverse complement strand
AGACCGAAGCGGTCCACCGGCAGATAGGTCACTTTGAAGCCAAACTCCTCCAAGTAGTGGCAAGTATGCAGCACAGCATGATGCTCGATCGCAGAGGTAATGATGTGGTTGCCTTCTTTCTGCAAAGCAAAGGCAGCACCTTTCAGTGCAGTGTTGTCAGACTCGGTGCCGCCGCTGGTGAATATGATCTCTCCGGGTTTACACGCCAAAACTTTGCTCACATTCGTGCGTGCTTCGTCAACTGCCTTTCTTGCCTCCTGAGCGATGTAGTAAATGCTTGAGGGGTTGCCATAAGTCTGGCTGAAATAAGGAAGCATCGCCTCGAGAACCCTGGGATGAACCGCGGTCGTTGCTGCGTGGTCCATGTAGACTAATTTATGCTTCAACTTTCCTCCTCCGCAGAGACATTTGCCTTACTTCTAAACCATCGGCAGAACACAAGTCGGCTAGTGTTGTCGTATCAAGCACCTGAGCTACGCTATCGCGCACCTGTTCCCAAAATGGCTTTGAGGGACAAACCATTTGCCTCCGGCAGTAACCGGGCTCTACGCCCTCTGACACACACTCAGCTGGAGCAAGAGGCCCTTCCAGAGCACGGACCACCTGTCCTGCGGTTATCAATGCAGGCTCGGCAGTCAATCGATAGCCTCCACGTGCTCCACGAGTTCCTTCCACCAGACCAGCTTTGCGCAATACAGCCATAAGCTGCTCCAGATAGCTCAAAGAGATATCTTCTGAGTCGGCGATCTCAGCCAGTGAGATAGGCCCTTTGTGATAACCCTGCGCCAGCGCTATCATAGCCCGCAGTCCGTAGCGAGCCTTGCTGGAAAATTTCATAGCATCAATTCCTTGTACTTTAGTAGGAATTATAACATCTTGGTGCACTACTGTCAACACACCATGTGAGCAGATTATCCTTGACAATGAGGAGTGGAACTTATACAATTCGAAGCGGACTCAAGCGGCTTCGCGGCCCCGTGGTGTAGCGGTCTAACATATCTGCCTGTCACGCAGAAGATCGTGGGTTCGAATCCCATCGGGGTCGCCACTTAGTAATTTTGTTTGACACCCCGGATATGCTAGGTCAAAGAAGGGGACAAACTCTGGCCGGGGAGTCACTCCCAATACTAGACTATCCTTCACCCATACAGCCTCAAATAGTTCCGTCGCCAGGCGGTTGCGGTCTTCTTCGTCTGCCGCCTCCCAGGCTGAGCCCATGCTGTTTAAGAATTGGGCCATCCTCCCCAGATAATCGGGTTTTGATTGGGTAACAGTAAGTCTGGCTAATCTTGCCTGCAATTGCTGCCGCTCGGCCAGATATTGGGCATATTCCATGTCACCAATACGGTAAAGGTTCTTAATCCTATTAAGCTCGCCTTTAATGCTGTTAATCTCGGTTTCAACTCCTATGTCATTGTCAATTCCCCGGCAATAGACCAGCATCTTTCCCTTGTAGTCCTCTGGGAGCTTAAAGGTTTGAAGGTACGCGGCCATCTGGCTTTCCAGAGTAGAAAGTATTGCGCTTTTTGCCTTGCAATCTCCAAAGTCTATTCGTTTACTACACTGGAGTCTGGTATTATAAGAATAACCTACCCGCAATCGGCTCCCACACAGGGCGCATCGGGCTATCCCTGAAAGTGAATGCTTGTGACCTTTAGCGGGGATAGTTTGTGGAATCGTCCGCCGTCTGCCCCTAGCTTGTTGTGCCGCCTCAAACAGTTCCAGAGGAATAATCGGGCTGTGTTTGCCTTTTACCCACCCACCTTTACCATCGGGCAGTTTCCCAATGTAAAAGCAGTTCTGCAACATACCGCCTATGGTATCCTTTGAGAAGGGGTTTTGACCATGCGTCCCCCATGTCCGGTATCCTCGCGCATTAAGCACCTGGGCAATGCTTTTGGGTGTCTCCCCCCGAGCTGCGAGCTCAAAGGCTAATTTTAGCCCTTCGTAGGTAGGCTGGCGCTCCTGGATTATCTCACCCTTTTTGTCCTTGATATACCAGATTTCGTCATGAGGCTTAGGTATTCCATCTGGCCCTTTCATAACACCAAAGGGCAATATGCCGTTGTATAGCCCCTGGGCCTTGCGCTCGTTCTTGCCCTTCTTGGTCTCCTGGGAGAGGTTATCGGAATAGAACTGAGCCAGGCCACCTAGCAATGTCAAGAATAGTCTCCCTGAAGGAGTGGTGTAATCTATTTGCTCAGTTATGGAGGCGAAGGCAACACCAGCCTGGCCCAAGGCATGAAGAGAGTTCTCAGTTATCCGCTGGTTGCGGCTGAAACGGTCTAGCTTGTGTACTACCAGCACATCATAGACATGAGCCTGAGCATCGGCTAGAGCCTTTTGAAAAACTGGCCGCTTGCTAAGTTTGTCTGTGCGGGCGCTCTTGCCTTCTTCTATGTATTCGGCCACTGGCTCCCAACCCCGCCCTTGACACAATAACTTGAAGGCCCGCTTCTGGGCCTCGATGGAATAGCCCTCTAACTGCTCCGGTGTTGACACCCTGGCATAAAGTGCTGCTTTCATTGCTGAACCTCCCTACTTGATACTACTTCGGTCCTGTGTTTTCGGATAAATGCCCTCAGGTCGCTTCTGAGTATTCGGGTGTATCGCGTGCCTCTCCTAACGACAGGTAGCTCCCCTTCCTTCATCAGCTTGAATACATGAGACCGATGCACCTTCAAAACCTTCGCTACCTCGTCAACAGTCAAAAGTTCGTCTTCCATCGCCTCTACTATTTAGGACTCCTTTCTACTCCTTGACGGTAGCACAAAGAGGCATAGATGTCAAGCCTATTGAGGAAATTGTGAGTCTAGTTAGATAATGTGGTAAAATCGGACAAATCATCTATTGTATCAGCAATCAAAGAGGCTATAATATACCCAAGCTAGGTAGCTCACTTCATGAGTATGAAACTATACACAATACCATCAAATAGCCTCCTATCGAGGCAATCTACTGTTGGTGACCTAATCTTCAAGGTAGAACAGTCACCTACTTTCTTTGACTCAAAGAAGTCTCCAATTCATCGTTGGTACGGCATAGTACCGGGTTTCTCCCATGCCTCTGTTGTGCGAGCTTTCTTGGAAAATAGTCTGACAAGGGATTCTGGGACAGTCCTTGACCCATTTACAGGTTGCGGAACTACAAATGTCGCTGCCAAAGTGTTTGGCATTAGGTCTATTGGGGTTGAGGCACATCCGCTTCTCGCAATGGTAGCAAGGGTTAAGACTACTTGGAACTTTAAAGGCTATGACCTGTCAAAGGAGAGCAGTAGCTTCCTAGAAAAGGCTAGTAGGCTATTGCCACGACAAACTAGGCTCTGCAATCTACCCAATTTCATAACCAAGTTGTATGATGAAGGAACCTTGGGAGAATTGCTGGCGCTGCGTGAACTAATTAGGTTTAGAGTAAGAGATTCTAAGTTGAGAGACCTATATACTCTGGCTCTCTTGAGAACCTTGCGAGAGGCGACTTATGCAAAGGTAGACGGCATTTACATAGCCCCTGAGACAAAGAGGAAAACCCGTAAGCCAGCCCTAGTAGCTTTCAAAGAAGCATTGAATATGATGGTCTCTGAGCTTCTCATGGTGCAGAATTTGGACTATGCTGAGTCCACAATCATACAAGGCGATTGTAGGGATATGCAGGAGATTTCGGACAATAGCATTAGTTTCGCCTTCACTTCACCACCTTATCTAAATAACTTTGACTATGCAGAAATGACACGACTGGAACTCTATTTCTTAGAAATGGCTAACGACTGGAGCAGTATTACTAAGAATATCCGTAGTAAGCTGATAACAAATACAACAACCCAAGTAAACGGTACAGATAGGCAAAGCCTCAGGGTAATAGATGAAATACCGGCTAGTGTTCGGGCATTTATTGAGTGGGCACAATCTAAGCTAGCAGAGATACGAGTGACCAAGGCAGGAAGGAAGGACTACGACATCATTATTGTTAAGTATTTCAATGATATGTGGAAACACTTTATGGAGATGTATAGAGTCTTGCATCCAAATAGTGTCTACATTCTAACATTAGGTGATTCTGCGTTGTACGGAATTCATATTCCCACTGATGAGATTCTAAGGGATATTGCTCTTGGTGTTGGTTTCAGAGGTGGTGATATAGAACTGTTGCGGACACGGGGGTACAGGTCACAGATAGATTTTGGCAAACGGCCTCGAACGCCCCTGAAAGAGGTTAAATTAAGACTTCTGAGGTGATACAGTGATACTAGACATTGTTCAAACTGCCATTAAGACTTGGCAACCTCCCTCCAAATCACCTACTGCCAATGGCCGATGGGTAGGTTCATTCCTTGAGGAATCGATAAAGGAACATTTAAAAGAGACAATTCCTCAATATATAGAGAAATTCGGCGGTGCTATTGAATATCCAGATGTATCTCTCAAGGATGAAGTAGGAGCATATGCTTTTGAAATCAAGGCTACAGAAAAAGATGCTCATGTCAACAACAGAACCAAGTCACCTGAATCTATGGCCAAAAATTACCCTAAGTTCAAGGAACATTGGGTAATCGCACCTTTTTACAGACTTGACCGTGAGGCAAAGCTTTTCAGTGATATAGAAGTATTCTATATTGAACTGTGGAAATACACGTCTACATCGTTCAAAGACTATTCTGCACTAGCGGCACTTGGTAAACTTGAGTATATGCTGAGGACACAGAGCACACCTTTCGCATTTCGGTCTGAACAAGAGTTCGTTGACTTTTTCACATACATGAGCAAACACCCAGGCCCTATCATAGATAGAAATCGACTAGCAAAAGAGTGGCTTAAACAATCTAGAGCAAAATAGCAATCATTCCATCAGTTTGAACCTTAATCATCCTTATCGCCATTCGGGTACACTATCATATCTAATACCCAGATGTCCCGTTCTCTTTATTTCTGGTCAAACTCTTTTGCTCAAAATGACGCACTACCCGATTTCCCCACTGCTTGACATTCTCGCTTGGGTGTCGTATACAAGGGACGGATATAGGTAGATTGATTGGTCGATACCGGTAAGAACTGAGGGGGCACCTAGAGGGGTAGCAAAAATGACGGAAGAATCCAAATCAATATTCAACAATCTGAGATACATCTTGAATGCGCCTATAGTCAATATATTTGTCGTTTTTGGCATAGTGCTTATCGGCCTTTCATTTTTTAGTTTCAGCAAAACAAACGGAATAATATCTTCTACCATCCCACATTGGATAATGTTTGGAATAGGTTGTGGGCTAGTTACCTTTGGCTTGATAATTTTCTTGCTGACTGGCGAAGCCATAAGAATAAACAAGAGGGTAAATCTCAAAAAGGGGCTGAGGATTAAATTAGGCTCAATTTCAGTTAATTTGAGAGTCGGTAGAATTGAAGAAATTTCTGGCATGGATAAAACAGCAGCCGTGGTACTACCTGCAAATACAACATTCGTTGATGATTGTATTACGGATAAGAATAGTGCTCTTGGTGCATATATGCTGGAACATTACCCTGATAGAATAGAGGAAATTAAGAAGTCCATTACGGAGACGCTTCAAGCGTCAGGAACTTCCAAGAGCAACGACAATACCTATCCTGCAGGAACTACTATTATTCTACCTTCGCCTTATGACCAGCCAGTTAGAATATTGGTCACTGGCGCTACTGTTAGGAAAGAAAGTAGCGGCATTAAGGCAGAGCCAAGTACCATTTGTGCTTGCATACAGAATACATTCAAAAAAACTTCAGATAAGAAGATTTCAGAAATCCGTATGCCAATATTAGGTAGTGGACATGGAGGACTAGAAATAAACTCAGCGTTGCTCTTTTTACTGCTTAGTATTCGGTACAATGCCAGGTACTATTACCATATAAAGTCAATCGAGATTTTAGTCACCGAAAATGGTGAAAAGAGCTTGAAGGACATTTACAGATTGCAGTATTTGATTCTATTAGGAAAGGTAAAAAATGATTCTATATCATTATACAAATAGGAGTTCTCTTAATTCGATTATCAGGAGCGGACGATTGAGGCCGTCAAGTCCTTGGACATCCGCAGACGCCGCTTACGGGACAGGGTGGTATTTTACCGACCTTGGCCCTGATACATGTGATATGGATGTAGCCTACTATTGCTGGAGAAATACTTATCTCATACGTAGTAGAGTCAAATTCTATGTAGCATACGATATACCACCTTCGTTGCTCAGAACGTGCCGCAAGCACGTATATATGTTAAAAAAGTGGGATGAACAGCGAGTCAGACGTGTCAGATATGGCGAGAAACCAGATTGCGGTCAGAAACCTTGTAGAACGTGCCCAGATGGTCAGAAATACGGATTTTAACTGTAGGCAAAACGTAATCGTTGCCACCAAAAATGATGAGCACAGTGTGATGGATGTTTGCAGCGCTATTCAACACCATTAAAATAGGCAAGCTGATGATTGTATATCACTACACGAGCAAACAGTCTTTTGACGAGATTATTAGGACAAGCAGCATCAAACCATCTGACCCTTGGACTACTATGGATGCTACATTTGGTGAAGGATGGTATTTTACTGACCTAGGGCCTAACATCTGTGATATGGAGATAATGTATTATTGCTGGAGAAATACAAGTGTTTTCGATAGACTCGAATGTTATATGAAATTCGACATACATAACTCCATATTGCAAAGCTGCCGTCCACATGTATACATGGTCGCTGTTGACAAGTGGAATGCAGATTCAGCGAAATATCTAGAGGGTGGTGCAACAACAAACTGCTCTTCGAAACCTTGCGCGACTTGTGAAAAGGGGAAGATGTACAGAATATCACCTCAGGTGTAAGACATTTCGATTTCATTCTTCCTGCAAATATCTGGCACTCCTGCTAAGGCGACGGGCGAGGGGACTCTAGCAATCCACCAAATCTTATAGCCCACCTTCCTCAGCATCTCGGTGGGCTTGAGCTTAAGTGGGGCAACCAGGCGGTTGATGAAGTTCGGGTCAGCAAAGATAGGCGAGAGGCGTCACCCGGGGTGGAACATCGAATTGAGGATGGGTGGCAATCTAACCTGAGAAACGACAGATTGATAAAAATCACAAAAAAGCCCGCCGATATTCTCAAGTCGGCCTTTTGCACAACTAAGGAAGACACAGACTAGTGTTTAGCCAAAATTACTTCCCTTTCAATAGTTTGAACAGTTTTCTGCACGGGTGGAGATGCAAAATGATATAGCCGAGATTAAACTTCGTGCCGAAAAAAGGCCGGGCGAGCTGCTCAAGGAAATGGAGAAGAATTCAGGTCAACATCGCCACCTCCAAATCCGCCTGGCTAAGCCATCAAACAATTTACTGTGTCACATGCTTGGGCGAACCTTCCCTAGCATCTTTTCATCAGTCTCTTTGGCTTGCCTTGACCGCCGCCAGTCCATCAACCTGGGCAGGAATATCAATATAGTTGCTGCAATAGCCAGTATGAGAAGTGCCCACTTCACCCAAGCATAGTCTTCCTCAGATTTGGCTTGCTTTCCCAACTGGTCTAGCTCAGCCCTATATTCTTTCAATTTTGCCGAGCCCTCATCAGGGCTCATTTCACCTTTAAGCACGGCATCCAGTTCATCAAGGCCAATGCTGTGAGCGCCTTTCTTATGCCCAGCCAAGCCCTGAGAAGTCTTAAAGGTCTTGCCACACCGTTCACAGACGTAATCTGCCGTGTCAATCATGGCATCTGTCCTCCTTTTGGCATATACTAGGGCTGATTTTGTGAGCCCTCACCAGCCCTCAGCCCTGGTGAGCCCTGGGTTTATAGTGATTAAAGGTATCATACCTCACCATTTTCGGCGCAATTCAGGTTTCTGGTGCTTTGACTTGCTTTTAGCTGTATCAATAGCGCCTCTATGGTAGGCGGGTCATTGATAAATCCTCTAAAATGCCTCCCATCCTTGGGACAGGAGACAGCAATGGAGACATTCCCCCGGCTGCTCCCGGCCAGCCTGACCTTCACGGGCTCACCACAAACAGGGCAGAGAATGGTCTTCACTATACTATAGTCCTCTGCATTCAAGATAGAATTGGCAAATATGCGTCAATGCCAGGGCTCTGGAATTTGCCAGTCCAGCCCTGGTTTTCGACTCTTTCTTTGCCGAATCTATTGCCTTTTGCACTATCTGATACTGACTATTATCAAGAACTGCCTGAAACTCGTGCCTGCCCTGGGTGATCCTCTTTTTCCAGTAGTCGAAAGGGTCTTCCACATTGGAATGCCTCATGCTAATTAAAGCATCAATATCCTCTTTGCTATCCGGAAGATATGCAAGGATTTCACCCTTATCAAGCCCAGTCAGTATGTCCTCGACTAGCGCTGCCCTTAGCCCTAAGTCATCTTCACCGTGAAGGTGGTTAAGGGTTTGAGCCAGTAGCCTGGCCCTGCTATCGGAGAGCTCAACGATAACACAAGGAACGGTCTTCAAGCCGAGTTCCTGATAAACCTTAAGCCTCTGATTCCCCGACAACACTTCATAGCTGTCATCGCCTATTGGCCTCGCTACAAGGGTCTGCACTTCGCCAAAGTCCTGTATTGACCGCTTGAGCTTGGCAAGTTGCTCTGGCCGTCATCATGTTTGGGTTCCATGCTGCCGGGTTTAGCTTCTCAATCGGAACCTGCTGAACCTGCATCGTTTTCCTTCGGATATGACAATATGGGCGCTCTTAGCCTATTTCTCCATGACGGGTCAAGAAAGTAGATATACTTATGCTTGGGCATCCTGGAAACAGTTTTGGCTTCGGGAGCTAATGCTTTAACGAATTCAAAAGACGAACTCCCCAGTCTATGGCTCAAAGTCCTGGTATGTCTCAGCTTGCCATCGCCGACATCAATAAGCTTTCTTGACTGCGATTTGCCCAGATAAAGCCAGTTCGTAGCCTGATAGATTCTGCCAAGATGCCCCTGAGAGGGGTCAGCATAAGTGAGCACAAACTTTGCTGGACTATATTTCCGCAGCAGCCTTAAAGCAATACCGATAACTCGGCTTTCACTATTAGCTGGTAATTCGTCCGATAGCCATAGTCTGGCTAAGGTAACGCAGTCTTCAGGTTTAGCCCCTTCAACAACCCTGTGTGCTTCTAGGTTGCCGCAGTTAAACTGGACTGCCCCCAAAAGCCTTTCACCCATAAAAGCACCCAGAATCAGCCTCGTAGATGCAGAAATAGAATGGGTGTAGTGATGCTTCTCAAAAAGCTTCTGCGCTATCTGATATGGTATTACCCTCAGCTCTATGTCTTTAACTCTCATGGCTTACCTTTAGCGCCAGGGTCGGCCTTGAACCGCCATCTCCCCGATGGCATCAGGGTGTCCTGCCATTGAACGACTGGCGCATGGCTCGACATTGATAGAGTTTCATGGACATTCATGGAAAGGATGATACTTTCCTCCCAAATGAAAGCTAATTCAGGCACCGATTGCATACTCCCATGTTATATCACCTATCGTCCCCAGGGCTTTTCGGCCCCTCCTGTGGGCATTTCATAGCTTCTTTCCGGGCAATATCAGCCACGATAACGGCCAGGCGTATCAGTGCTGGCGGCAGTGGCATAGTGGACGGCTTTGTGGGCTTAGCCCTGCGCTTCCGCATCCTCCGCTCTGTTGGGTTCGCCATTTAATCAAAATCCTTCTATAATCCCAGTATAGAAAGACAAGACAGATAAAAATGCATAAAGCGAAGCTGCGATTTGTGTCAAATAGGATAAATGAACCTGAGAACGGCATAAATGAACCTGTCAAGGGGGGATTTTGTGAGTAAGGGCAAAAAAGTGAAGGGTACTGCCAAAGAGAAAAAAGTCCTCAAGTTGTTAGAGGAATACAGTGTTAAGTCTGTGGCATCTTACTGCGACCTCAGTGAAAGCGAGGTTAGGAAAATTAGAAAGGCGAAGCTGGTATCTGCTCAGGAAACACCGCCCCAAATAGCGGTTCAGGAAGCACTGTCCGAGCACCAGAAAGCCCTTCGTAAACTTGCTGAATCTCTGAGATACGAACTCAGAGTGCCTAGCCCAAGAGAGGCACAGGTGGAAACGTTGCCCAAACCACAACAGTTGAAAGATAATGCCGGAGCGCAACTAGAAGCGCTAGCAAGGATGTTCGTGCCAGGGCCGAAATGGCGGTTCGGCACAGACAGTTTTGAAGCCTTTGGATTTCAGGCAGAAGGCCATCCGCTTTTTGAAGGGTTGCTTGAGCACCTGGACGATAAAAATCTCGCCAATAAATTCAAAGAACTTAAAAAGAGCCTTAAGGAGTATATTTTGCTTTGTCATAACCAGGAAGGGAAAGTTGACATTTTACAGTTGGAGCGGATGCCGCAGGTAACAGACCTTCTTAGACAATCAGAGCAATTAGTCCAAGAGCTGACTCGTGGACTTGACTTGTATATCCACGGGATAATATTCCCTGGCAAATGTCGCTTCTGTCACCCTTGATTGAGGTCTTTAGGTCACCGCTGCTCGCTTTAATGTCACCCGTATGGTCTCATAGCTGACACCGATTTCCTGGGCTAGTTCCCGCAAAGACTTTCCGTTGACCTTTGCCTCTTTGAGGACTGGCACCATGCTGCTGGGAATAGCCTTGCGCCTTTTTGGGGCTGGTGGTTGCCAGTGTGGTAAACTACCTATGAGATAGATTACGAACTCACCAGTAGATTTCCCATCGGGGTCGCATCTTCATTACTTTGTTGACAAATTCCTCGTAGTTTAGCTCAAAAAACGGCTCTAGCTCAGGTTGCGGTTTAACTGCCACAACTTGATCGTCTTTTATCCATATCTCCTGAAAGAGACTGCGGGCCAGCTTGTTTCTCTGCTCGCCGGAGGCTGCCCTCCACGCTTGACCAATGTTGGCCAGAAACTCAGCCAATTTGTCTAAATTCGACAAGCGTGTTTTAGGTGCCAACGCGACTATTTCCTTTTGGATCACTTCTTTCTCCCGCTGGTAGTCCTCCTCGCTTATGTCGCCCCATTTGTAAAGCTTCTTTGCCCTGTCCAACTGAGTTTCCCACCTCCCTCGCTCCTCATCCGTATTGTCATAGGCTGCTTCCAACTTACTGTGAGCCTCTAGGATCCTCTTCTGATAGTCCTCTGGGATATGAAAAGTGTCGAGGTATTCCTCTATTTGTTTCTCATATACATCAACTGCTGCTGATCTCTGCCCGCAATCCCACCCTTTCGCACGGTTGTAGCACCCAAGCCTTGCTTGCCCCTTCTTCGTGCAGGCTATGTGGATTCTGCCCTTACAATACCAGCAATGAGTTATGCCACTCATGGCGCAAATCTTCCTCTCTCTACGACATCGCCCGTGAGTTGACGTGGCATTGCGCCGCCGCATTTCCTGTGCCTCATTCCAAAGGTGCTCGCTTACAAAGGCTTCATGTTTCGCCTTCACCCATTTCCCGTTTCCATTCCCTTCCGGCAGGTAGCCCAGATAGAACCTGTTAGTAAGGATCCCCCTGACCGTATCCTTTGCAAACAGGCTGCGTCTTTGATTCCCTGCGGTGCGATAGCCCTCCGAATTTAGCAGCTGTGCTATTCTTCTGTCACTTTCACCCTGCGCAGCAAACTCGAAGGCCATGACTAGCCCGGGGTAGGTATTCGGGTCCGGCACCGGTACACCATCCTCCCCCTTCATTGCGCCGAACGGCAATAAACCACAATACAGCCCCTGTGCCTTCCTTTCTGCCCATCCTTTCTTTGTTTCCTGGCTAAGGTTATCTGAGTAATATTGGGCAAAAGCCCCCAGAAGGGCCAAGTGCACCTTGCCCGAAGGCGTGGTGAAGTCCATCTGTTCGTTGATGGACACAAAGGCAACTCCTCCCTTCAGGAGCTTATCAAAGTATTCCAGGGTGATCCGAAGATTCCTGGAGAAACGATCCAACTTGTGCACTACCAACACGTCGAATTTTCCCGCCAGCGCATCTGCAATCATTTCCTTAAATACCGGGCGTTTGTTCATATCCTCAGTCCTAGCAGATTTGCCCTCCTCAAGGTATTCGTGTTTAGGTAGCCATCCTCTTCCCTGACAGAGTGCCTGAAATGCCCTCCTCTGAGCGTCTATACTATATCCCTCAGTCTGCTCCTCAGTGCTGACCCTTGCGTATAATGCTGCTCTCATTCCTTGACTCTCCTAGCCAGTTTCTTCTCCCTCTCGATCTTCTCCGCTATCGCCTCTTCAAGCCACCGCCCCAACGTCTTGTTCTGAATAACGGCGGCAACCTTACCCTTACGGAGAATGCTGAGTCTTATCTTGATGCTGTGGGCTACTCTTGGCTCTTCCATGCCTTCTACCGTAACAGTAGTAACACCAGATGTCAAGGGCTTTCCAGCTCAAAAGGGGAACTTTTTATCGAAGAGCATTAAACAGAAGGTTGGCAGGCACACATTCTCAAACCCTGGCAGAAACACAGAACCCGATCAAGTCCTGCAGAGACTGGGGCAATCTCACTAGACTATCATCGCTCCATTTGACATCAATCACAAGGCATCGGATTATGAGGGCACGAAAAAAGTCACTTCCAGTCGTTCAAATCTCTGGCTACAGCATTCAAAGAATCCGTCAGATGAGTGCTCATTTGTTCATCAAAATGTTCAAAAATTTTCTGATTTCGACACAAGTCAGGAATCAGAGAAGAGATTCACGCCACTTGGGGTTTGCAACGGGGCCTTCCCCGGCGCTTCCTGGCTTTTCGGCGCTTCTGAACAGGGGCTTTAAGGGGTGGTGAGCCGTGGCATCCAATAGATAGGACTAAAAGCCGCATTCCATAGCCCGATGCAGGTCTCCGTGGACTCCTGTGGAGTCCTAAGCTATGTCCTAATTCCCGCTATTAGGTTAAGGCTTTTGAAGTCTCTGTCCGTGGCATCTTCTTTCAGGTCAGTGCCCTTGATCATCCCTTCTGCCATGCAGATCTCCTTGGACTCCACAGGAGTCCTAAGTGCTAGTCCAATTCCTCCTAAAGATCAGTTGATTTATTACGTTCGGCCTGCTTGCCTGATACCATTAATTTGCTGGACTTTCCGGAGTACTGGACTTTGAAAAGTCCTAACGAAGCTAAAAGCCCAGACTCTATGATGTTCAATGTCCAGAGTCACCCATAGTGAAGAATTTGAGAACTGCCTCAGTTTTGCTGATGAAGTCTGAACATCTTAGTTAACGAATGCCAAAAATGAGGGAAACTATTAGCGAGGCAAACTGTGAACGGTTGAGATATAGCTACCGGAGTCGCCAACATCGTGCAGAGGCTACCTCTGGAGAGGGTCTTCAAGCATGACCGGGACAAAGACTTCGAGAGCTTCCAGCAAAGCCTCAAAGAGAAGGGTTTGCTGGAAGACACAGCCACCCTGAGCCACCCCCTGCAATTTCCAACTCGGAACCGGCGCGTTTCGCCGGACAACAGCCTGTCCCAACAAAGATCGCAAACAGGGTACGGCTGGAGCAAGAAACCCTGGGATATCAAGAGAGAAACTTATGCAGGACTTTATCTGGCCGAGGGCCACGCCAAAGAGGACTTCATGGGGTGCGCTGCTGATGTACACTGTGGATTTAAGCACGGATTGAACCTGGTAGCACTGGCCCAGGAAACCAAATCAATGCATTGTCCTCCGCTACCTCCCTCTGATCCTCCCATCGCTTAACCCTGTCCTCCCTGCCATCCTCCCTCCCTTACTCTCTCCCAGTCTCCGTCCCCCTACCACTTGCCGTCCTCTACGCCCAACGTTGGAAGAGGGATTCATGCAAACATCGAGCGTACCAGGAGTTCATGAGGGAATTAGAACACCCATAGTGGAGTTGCCACGACAGATGCATGGAAACACAATCAGACATTCTCTCTGCTTGCCGCACTACCAACACGTGCGCGTTTCGGTGAAATCGGCCGCTTGTTCGGAATGAAACCGGCCGGGTGTTCGGTGAAATCGGCCACCCCAGCAGCGGTGCCGGACTAAGGTAAGTTTAACTCAGTTTACCATCGCTTTCAATTC
>DAOUMB010000169.1:0-25504 GCA_034414335.1 Dehalococcoidia bacterium | reverse complement strand
TGAGGATTTGTTTGAGCTGCTGTGGAGATTGAGGAAGGGCATAGAACTTACCGGGATTGATACGACTGGGCACAAGGTAGTCTCGGGCTCCCTCTGGGGTGCTCTTAATCAAGATAGGTGTTTCAATTTCAACAAATCCTTTGGCGTCGAGAAAATCGCGCATAAACTTTATCATCCTGTGGCGCAAGAGAAGATTGTCCTTCATTCTCGGCCTTCTCAGGTACAGGTAGCGGTTTTTGAGGCAGAGCGATTCTTCAACTTCCACATCTTCACTTATGTAAAATGGCGGCGTTTTCGATGGATTAAGGATGACTGCCTCTTTCGCCATAACTTCAATATCTCCGGTAGCCAATTTGGGATTCTCCGTCCCTTTAGGGCGGTGAGCAACTTCTCCAGTAACCTGAATTACATACTCGCTACGGAGCGAACCAGCTACCTGGTATGCATCTTGTGCTACCTGAGGATTAAACACTACCTGGACTATGCCTTCCCGGTCACGCAGGTCAATGAATACCTTCCCCCCATGGTCACGACGCCGGTGCACCCAGCCAGCTAAAGTCACCTTCTGTCCAGCATGCTTTTCCCTCAGTTCACCACAGCTATAGCTTTTGAGCAAAAGATGTTCTCCTTTTCCAGACTTGTCATTATAGCCCACAAAGAGGCTTGCTTTCAATTGAGCCTATTTAAGAGCAAGTTGATGAGAAGAAGCGTGAGACAGAATTCCGCCCCAGGGGAATCTTTTAAAGAAGACAAATAGAGGTTAAGTGAGGGAAGAGGGTCACGGCTCCGCTAGCTCCCGAAGAACGGCCAGCACTTCTTTTTGAGACACATCACTACGAATCACTACTGTGCCGATATCTTGCAAGAGCACCCAGCGAATTGCCTTTCCCTTGACCTTCTTGTCTAACTCCATGGCTCTTGTTATCTCAGTCAAATCCAAGCCAGAAAAGCCCGTGGGTAAGCCGAATTTCTGCAGTAAGGCTCGCTGGCGTTCCACTGCCGCTGAAGGTAGAAGACCCAATCGCTGGCTGAGCTTAGCGGCTCCTGTCATGCCAATGGCCACCGCTTCCCCGTGAAGAAACCGCTTGTACTGAGTAGCAGCCTCTAAACCATGAGCTATGGTATGCCCATAATTTTAGATGGTGCGTTTTCCTTCCCTTTCCTTTTCATCCTGGCTGACGACCTGAGCCTTGATAGCAGCGCTACGGGCAATGGCCTGGGTAAGAAGCTCCGGCTCCAGCTCTTTCAGCCTATTGACATTGCTCTCCAGGAATTGAAAAAATCCCCCGTCTAGAATCAAGCCATGCTTGATAACTTCAGCCCAGCCTGATGTCAGTTCACGTTGAGGCAGAGTGGCAAGAGTCTGACAGTCAGCCAAAACCAGGTTGGGCTGATAGAAGGCACCAATAAGATTTTTCCCCTCAGGATGATTAACCCCGACCTTGCCCCCGATGCTGGCATCAACCATGGCTACCAGGCTGGTTGGCACCTGTATCCAGAGCATGCCTCGTAAGAAGGTGGCAGCGACAAACCCCGCTAAGTCACCTACCATGCCACCACCCAGGGCGATGATAATATCGTCTCGCTCCGCTCGATGCTCCACCAGGAAATCATAAATCTTGATAGCATAGCCCATGGTTTTCGTTTCCTCACCCGGCGGCACTACAAAGGAATTAACAGCAAAGCCAGCGTCATTAAGGATTCCCTCAACCTTGCTGCCATAAATAGAGAAGACATTTTCATCGCTAACTACGGTGGCTGTGCCAGATAGAGCAGCTTGCTTCATCTTCTCGCCAAGTTTGCCCAATAAGGCATAGCCAACGAATATAGGATAACTTTGAGTAGCGGTCTCCACCACGCAGGCGATGTCTTTGTCAATGTCCCTCCGAGCCTTTTCCCTGTCATTGCGAGGAGCATAGCGACGAAGCAATCTCCTAGCCCTTATTACTTCCTCCGCTACCTGGCCGATGTTTAGATTGTCGGTATGAACCGTCCAATCAACATTAGCGTAGTAAGCCTGCCGAGAGGCTTTAAGCTCCCTGATGCGTTCCAGTGGATTATCGGTAGCTAAAAGGGGGCGAACTTCGGTTTCAGGACTACTAGCAGCCTCACGGAATAAACGCTCATAGATTGTCTCAGGTTTAGCCTCAAGGCAGACAATTAACCCAGTTTTGGCAAGCAATTCATAGTTTTGTGGGTCAACTATGGCACCGCCACCAATAGCTATGACTATTTGCCTTTGCTGGCAAGCTTTTCTGATCGCCTCGCGTTCCAGTTCCCTAAACCTCGCCTCCCCATCCTGGCGAAAAATCTCAGTGATAGGCTTACCCGTTTGTTTGACTATCTCATCATCGGTATCAATGAAATCCCAATTCAACCTCCGGGCTACCTCTTTAGCCACCAGAGATTTACCGGTGCCAGAGAAGCCCGTGATAATGAGATTGGTTATTCGCCTATCCATTTCAATTACGTTTATTCTTCGTCAGTATATTGAAAAAGCTGGATTAGAGCAAGGACTAGCTCTCACCTATACGTCATATCGTTCAATTGAAAAGGGGGGCATCAATGCTCCCCCACTTTACCCTTAATAAGAACTCTTAGCTTGTATATCATGATTTTGCAGAGAAGACCCGCTGCTTTTAAACTACGCGTATTACCTTGGAACTATGACGTCGGAAACGCTTCACCCTCTTTTTGCCCAGCAGCCGGCAAGGATGTATGTAATTGCACGATGAACCACTTATCTCCACGCCGTTCCAGCACGACGGTCGATCGTGCCTGTAAGCTTATCTTACGTCTATCAGCGCTCGCGCATAAGGTAAAGTCAGCCATCCCCCATGCCACTTGAACCTGCCGCCGAAACCGAATGCCACCCGATTGTGAGAGATGCATCCTCGAACTGCGCAAAGTCTCGTTCGAAGAGGGCCTTGATCTCGGCCAGTCCGATACGTTTCTCGTCCCCTCCTGTTCCAATGAAAACCACGTCGGTGTCTGGTGCAAAGAATGCCAGACACGCATCCAGGTCCCGCTTGGTGAACGCTTCAGCAAACTCGTTAATAACGGCCATCACCGCCGCTTCTGCCTTTGGATCTGCTTTCACAGCTTTTTAGGCCTCCATTATCGGATTTCTCTCTATAGTAGTATCATAATAGGTATATACTAATTTTCTTGTCCTTGCAGTGAATGTCTTCTCAGACTTTTTAAGCCAATTTTCCCCAGAGCACAGCTCGTGCTATATTTTATGAATTCGACTGTAAAATTACCTATAGCAAAGAGCAATGATTGTAAAAATGTTAGTAGTCGGCCCTTTTGCCTCTAACTGCTATATAGTTGGTTCGTCCTCGACTAAGGAAGGGATGATTATTGACCCCGGCGCTGAAGCTGGGACTATTTTGAAAACGGTGCAGCAAATGGGATTATCCATATCATTAATCGTGGCAACCCATGCCCATATGGACCATATCGGTGCCCTTAATTCAGTTAAAAAAGAAACCAATGCCTCTTTTGCTCTTCATGAGGCAGAGAAGGGATTCGCGTTTGCCGCACCAATGCGTATGCTAACATCGCTTGGCCTTACCCCTATTAAATCTCCCCCTCAGCCAGATAGGTTACTCAAGGACGGTGACCGAATAGATGTTGGTGACTTACACTTTGCAGTCCTTTATACCCCAGGGCATAGTTCTGGTGGAATCTCCCTTTCAGGGCACGGAGTAGTCTTTAGCGGTGATACCCTGTTTAATTTTGGCATTGGCAGAACCGACTTCCCCGGTTGCAGTCACGAACGTTTAATGAAGAGCATCCACGAGAAACTTATGGTCTTACCCGATGAAACCATTGTCTATCCCGGCCACGGACCGCCTACCACTATCGGCGATGAACGCAGAGGAAATCCCTTCCTCCGCTGATTAATCCTTTTAAAAGCTTCTCTCTAATAATTCCTCGGCGTCGCCAATACCGCCTCTCCTACCAGGAATTGTGCTCGCACAATCAAGATATGTTGCTCAAATAATTAAGATAATTTGCCAGGGTCTCCTTTAAGTTATCGCCGCCGAATTTCTCCAGGCAAGCGTCAGCCAGGATAATGGCTAGCATGGCTTCAGCAATTACCCCGGCAGCAGGGACGACACAAATATCGCTGCGCTCGTAGTGAGCTTTGGCTACCTCACCGCTGCGAAGGTCTATAGAAGGGAAAGGACTAGCTAAGGTAGCAATAGGTTTGACTGCTGCCCTCACTATTATATCCTCGCCGTTGCTTATGCCACCTTCGATGCCCCCGGCACGATTAGTAGCATGTCGCCAGGGGAGCCCCTTCGCTCCACTACGTGGACTGGGTTCGATAACGTCGTGAGCCTGCGAACCCTTAAGCTCAGCTAAGGTAAATCCGGCCCCAATCTCCGCCCCCTTCACAGCATTAATGCTCATTATCGCCTGGGCAATCCTGCCGTCGAGACGGCGAGCCCAGCTAACATGGCTGCCCAAGCCGACAGGTGTTCCGATTGCAACCACTTCAAAAATGCCGCCCAACGTGTCCCCATTAGCTTTAGCCTCATCAATGGCTGCCATCATTGCCTTTTCCATCTCGGCATTGGCACAGCGGACCGGTGAAGCTTCTACTTGCCGCCAATCTATAGAACTCGCTTCACCTTGTTCCCAACAATGTTGTCCAATTGCTACAGTGTGGCTATGAATAGCAATGCCCAACTCCTCCAGAAATCTTCTAGCTACAGCCCCGGCAGCCACTCTGGCGGCTGTCTCGCGGGCGCTGGCTCTTTCCATAATCGGCCTAATGTCTTTGAGACCGTACTTAGTCACCCCTGCCAGGTCAGCATGTCCCGGGCGTGGACAGGTTACGGGTTCAGCTTCTTTCTCTGCTGGAGCAATGCTTAACTGTTCCTGCCAGTTCTGCCAATCCCGATTGGTGATAAAGAGAGCGATGGGGCTACCTGTAGTTAGCCCATAGCGAACGCCTGAAATAATTTCCGCCCTATCCTCCTCAATCTTCATCCGGGGACCACGCCCGTAGCCCTGCTGGCGACGCTTGAGTTCCTTATCGATATACTCTGCCTTTAGGGGAAGGGCAGCGACCATCCCTTCGACTATGGCTACCAACCCCTTTCCGTGGGATTCTCCGGCAGTGGAAAAACGAAATTGCCCCATTAGCTTTGATACAGAAATTGAGGTTGAGGATAGCCATGGTTCAAGGTTTCCAATAAAATTATATCTTGCGCGCTCAACCCCCATAACCTCAGTTGGATAGCATCTGCTAGACCAAATAGCGATCTTAGTGATAGTCCAGGTGCTTGGTAATACTCCACTGCAGGAGCTTCAACACCGGCCAGTTCTGCTGCTAAATCTATAGCTGTATCCAGACCGCCCAGTTCGTCAACCAGCCCCAATTTTTTGGCTTCTGTACCAGTGTAAAGTTGCCCCGTAGCCAAATTTCTGACCTCCTCCTCGCTTAGTCCTCTACCCTCAGCCACTACCTCGACGAATTGCTCATAATATTCATCAACCATCTGCTGCATGATTTCCGCTTCTTCAGGCGTCAGCTCCCTCAATCCTGAATACATGTCCTTATACTTGCCGCCTTTGAAGGTTTGCATCTTGATGCCCAATTTCTCATAAAGCCCCTCGATATTTGGTATCTGAGAGATGACGCCAATGCTCCCCGTCAGTGTGCCTGGAAGGGCAACGATCTTATTCGCTTTAGTCGAGATATAGTAGCCGCCTGAAGCAGCCATATCCCCCATGCTCACCACAATGGGTTTTGTCTCCTTAGCTTTTTCTATCTCCTCCAGAATTTCCTGACAAGGTGCGACGGCTCCACCAGGGCTCTCTATACGGAGAACAATCGCCTTGACCATCACATCTTTCTCCGCTCTCCCCAGTTGCTCTCTCACTAGAGCCGGTGTGATGGTCGGGCCAGAGAACAAAGAACCCTGTTGGGACGCAATAGTCCCTGTGAGAGAGATCACAGCAATTTTATCTTTTACCCCTATGCAGCCGCTGGGAATTAGCATTCCCAAAAGCAATAACATGACCAAACTGATAGTGATTGTTCTTTTCACTTCTTTCCTCCCATCAATATTTCCTCGGCCTTACTAAACATTATGTCAAATGGAGCCTTTTTCCCTGTCCATAACTCAAAGGCAGCCGCTCCCTGATATACTAACATAGGTAGGCCGCCAAGTATATGGGCCCCTGCCTTCTGTGCTACCTCCAACAAAGGGGTCGGCCAGGGGGTATATACCAAGTCATAGACCAAGATACCTTTAGGGATTACTTCAATGCTTAAAGGTGATTGTCCTTCTTGAGAACTGTGCTTCATTCCTATGGTGGTGCAGTGGACTATTAAATCGCAGTCGTCGAAAATTTCGGCCGACCTTAGACTCTGCCACTGGAAAGCAATGACCTTGATTTTTGATGTCTCTGACCCTGGCGAAGAATATCTAATGTAGCTTCCCAAGCTGTCTGCCAATGCCCT
The DNA here is from genome assembly GCA_034414335.1 of Dehalococcoidia bacterium. GTDB lineage: Bacteria > Chloroflexota > Dehalococcoidia > GIF9 > AB-539-J10 > RBG-13-51-36. Next base: position 19,020 of record DAOUMB010000169.1, on the reverse strand, counting down.
GGTTCGCTCAGAGATACCATCAGTAATAGCCATTGATACTACCTTCCCTTGCACCAGGGCAAAACTTACTGCTCTGGCCACCCCACCAGCACCCAAGATAACCACCCGCTTCCCTTCAGGCTCAAAATGCCCCTGTTTATGTAACGCCTCGATAAAACCGTAAGCATCGGTGTTGAAGCCCACAAGTCTGTCATCCCTTTTGACTATAGTATTAACCGCGCCGATCGAACTTGCCAGGTCATCAACTTCATCCAATAAAGGTAAAACTGTTTCTTTGTGGGGCACGGTTACGTTGGCTCCCAGGTTCTGAGGTTTTCTTAAGTTATCCACTACGTCCTGGAGCTTTTCCGGGCTTGTCTCCCACAGCTCATAGCGAATATCCAGTTGATAATGATCCAGGGCCGCCTGCTGGAAATAAGGAGAGATAGAATGTTTAATCGGATAACCAATAAGGCCTATATACTTTGACATTGCTCTTTGTCCCTTAAGCTATCCAGAAAACCCTGGAGAATAAAGGCCGCCGCCAGGGCATCTACTGTAGCTTTAGCCGAAGAGTTGTAGGCTTTAGCTCCTCTTTTTGCTCTGCTCCGCAGTTTGTTTCCCTTGCCACCAGTCCCTATCATCAATCGCTCGGCAGCTTTGGTAGAGAACCGTTCATCCCATAGTTGTACATCAAGCTGGTTGAGATTGCTTCGCTTCGCTCGCAATGACAATTTCTCAGTGAAAGCTGTTACCTTACTAGCTTGTTCTCTAAGCTCTCCATTTAAGCTGCGAGGCAAGCCAACCACAATGCGCTCTGCTTCATATCGCTCCACAAGCTTGAGAACCTCATCCATAACAGCATCCTCGTCTTTACTGGCGAGCACGGTTAAGGGGGTAGCCAAAATTCCCTGGGGGTCGCTTATTGCCACCCCTGTTCTTTTGTCTCCTACATCCAGCCCCAAGCTGCGCATATCAAACCTTTTGAATCAGTTTACGGACTAATTTCAGGGCTTCGTCAATCTTCGCTGCGTCCTTTCCGCCCGCTTGAGCCATACCAGCCTTGCCACCACCACCTCCACCAGTAACCTTAGCTACCTGATTAATAATATCGCCGGCATGAAATCCCCTGGCTATCAGGTCAGGAGTCACCATAGCTAAAAAGTTAGGCTTACCATTATAGACTGTAGCCAAAACCACTATGGCGCTCTTTAGCCTGTCCCGCAATATATCGCCCATTTCCCTGAGGACAGGTATAGACAATGCCGGCACCTCGGCAGCCAGAACTGTCACACCGCTCACTTGCTCTGCCTGCCCAAGCAAATCCTCCGCTATTTTACGTGATAGCTCCCTCTCCAGCGAAAGCGACCTCTTGCGCTCTGCTTCCAGCTCGCTGATAAGAGCTTTCACTTTGCTAGGAGACTCTTCGAGCGAGCCCTCTACTTCCCTGGCCACACTCTGCAAGGCTGTTAAGCGAGATTCAATTAGAGATTCGGCTTTTCTTCCCGTTACAGCTTCGATGCGATGCAGTCCTGTACCGATGCTGCTTTCGCTGGTTATCAAGAACATGCCAATTTCTCCTGTTGACCTTACATGAGTGCCACCACAAAGCTCCTTACTTATTGCTGGCTCCCCGATTTCCAGCATCCGGACCTTCTCACCGTATTTTTCCTCAAACAAGGCGATAGCACCCTCAGCGATGGCTTGCCTATAAGGGATGTCTTCCTTCTCTTCTGCTTTCAAGTTCTGCCTTACCCACTCATTAACCTGCCTCTGAATTTCACTGAGCTGCACTTCAGTTATAGGAGCCAGGTGGGAGAAATCAAATCTAAACCTTTCTGGCTCTACTAACGAGCCCTTCTGATAAACGCGGCCCCCCAACGTTTGCCTTAAAGCTGCCTGTAGGAGATGGGTAGCGGTGTGGTTGCGAGCGATATCCAGGCGGCGTGTGGAATCAACTTTGGCTTCGACCTCGTCGCCAATAGATACACTGCCTTTAACAACTTCCCCCCTATGTACTATCACATCTGAAGCAGTTCTAAGAGTATTTGCGATGGCTACTTTCCCCTTTTGGCTGCTGATTTCGCCAGTATCGCCCACCTGCCCACCCATCTCGCCATAGAACGGAGTCTTATCGAGCACAATATCAACCTCGTCTCCCCGAGAAGCGATTTCAACAGGCTGCCCCTTGACCCTTAACTCAAGGACTTCGGCTTGACAAGCGGTCATTTTGTAGCCAACGAAGTCCATGCGTGTAACTCTGGCCTTCTCTTCCCTGCCAAAACCCCTGTCAGAAGCAGCCTTCTGAGCTACCCTAGCTCTTTCCCTTTGCTTTTCCATCTCAGTCTGAAAAACTTCCCAATCTATAGACAAACCTTTCTCTCTAGCCATCTCAGCAGTCAACTCGGCAGGAAAGCCATAGGTATCATAAAGCCTGAATACTTCTTCACCTGTTAGCCCCTCTTTCCCTTGAGCTAAAGCTTCACCGATAAGCTGTTCCACCAAATTGAGCCCGGTATCTAGGGTAGTAATGAAGTTTTTCTCCTCTGTCCTGATTACTTCGCTAATCAAGTTTCCGTTAGCCACAAGCTCAGCATACATATGGCTCATCTTATTGACAACAACTTCTGCCATTTCACTAAGGAAAGGGTTATCCAGTCCCAGTTTCCTGCCAAAGAGTGAAGAGCGCCTGAGTATTCGCCGCAACACATATCCCCTGCTCTCGTTAGAAGGCATTACGCCATCGGCAATGAGAAAGGCGACGCCGCGTGAGTGTTCGGCAACAATCCTAATGGCCCGGTCAATATCCTCGTCCTGTCCATATTCTTTCCCGGACAAGTGACGAATCTGGTCCAGCAAGGGGGAAAACAGGTCCGTTTCATAAGGGGATGACTTACCTTGGATAGCGGCTAAGGTCCTCTCCAGTCCCATACCGGTATCGATATTCGGTTTGGACAAGGGACTGCGTTGTCCTTTTTTGTCCTGATTGTATTGAGTGAATACCAGATTCCATATTTCGGAGAAACGACCGCATTCGCAATTAGGCTTGCACTCAGGGCTACCGCAGCCAGACTCTTCACCCAAATCATAATGAATTTCACTGCATGGCCCGCAGGGGCCAGAATCACCAACCGGGCCCCAGAAATTATCCTCCTCGCCGAATCGCAGTATCTTCTCAGCAGGAACACCAATTCCTCGCCAATAGGCGAAGGCTTCGTCATCATCAAGATAAATGGTTATCCAGAGCCGTTCCTCCGGCAGCTTCAAATACTCCGTAACGAACTCCCAGGCCCAGGAGATAGCTTCCTTCTTGAAATAATCGCCGACGCTGAAATTGCCCAGCATCTCAAAGAAGGTAAGATGTTTACTATCACCCACAGAATCTATATCAGTGGTGCGAAAGCATTTTTGACAGGAGGCCAATCGCTGGCCGGGCGGAGTCTCCAACCCCAGGAAATATGGCTTAATCTGCACCATGCCAGCGGTAGTCAACAGCAAAGTAGGGTCGTTGCGCGGCACCAAAGAAGAACTGGGGATAATCGTATGTTCCCTTTCCTGAAAAAAGCTCAGAAAGGCTTGCCTGAGTTCGTCGCCAGTCACTTATCAGCCACCTTCCTGATTTTAGAAGTTGCCAGCTTTAATGTCAATCATGCTGGTAGAACTTCACAGTACTGGAGATAGTATGACCCAGGTAGGGGACACGAGGTATTAAGCAAGCTGGTGGAAACATCGGCTATCCCTTTTCGGGTCAGCAAGTGCTTCGTGGTACCACCCAACCCTGGCGTATTCTGAATATTGCCTTAACTAGCAAGTCCCGCAGCTCGAACATCGGGGTATCACTTTAGCAGAGGTTGGGTGTTCATCAACTGGACAGGCTTCTCTCAATGGGCAAAGCATGAACTTGGTGACTACCCCTGGATAAAGACGTCGCTTGAGTTAGTGGGGATGAGTAAGGATGCGCGTGAAGAGCATACGTGATTCGGGTTGTATTTGTAAGAGAAGGAAATATATTAAAGGGCGAAATTAAACTGCTATAATATTACAGAGGTGGTTTTATAGTGATGCAAGATAGAAATAACAATACTAGGCGGTGGAATAGGCAAGGTACGAAGACGAGTGCTTTTGGTGTGTCTGGGAGGATTGGCCATGATAGCTCAAAATTCTACAGTGGTAAGTTGTATGAAGGGCTATTGAGTAGGAAGAACATTGAATATGTCGAGAATCCAATAGATGCTTCTTTATTGAATCACATACTTTGTAAGACTAGTGAAAAAATGGACGATTTGCCTGATAACTGTATTCATCTAATGGTGACATCGCCACCGTATAATGTTGGGAAGGAATATGATGAAGACCTTTCGTTAGATGATTATAGGGGATTATTGACTAAGGTGTTATCGGAAGTAAAGAGAGTTCTTGTTCCTGGCGGTCGAGCTTGCGTGAACGTGGCCAACTTGGGTAGAAAACCATATATTCCACTGCATAGATTCATTATCGAAGATGCACTAAAGCTGGGATTTTTAATGAGAGGCGAAATAATTTGGGATAAGGCCAAAAGTGCCAGCCCTTCGACAGCTTGGGGAAGTTGGCTATCTGCCGCAAATCCTACACTGAGAGATACTCACGAATATATATTAGTCTTCTGTAAAGATACATTTACTAGGAAAAGACCTAAGGAGAGGAGAAGCACAATTTCCAAGAAAGAGTTTCTTGAGTTTACTAAAAGTGTATGGATATTTAATGCTGAATCGGCTAGAAGGGTTAACCACCCTGCGCCTTTTCCAGTTGAATTGCCATATAGATTGATTCAGTTATATACGTTTGAGGGTGAGGTTGTGTTAGATCCATTTGTGGGGAGTGGTGCTACATGTTTAGCAGCATTGCAGAGTAAAAGATATTACGTAGCTTATGACATAAATGAAGAATACGTTAAGCTTACCGAAAAAAGGATAAGGGACTTTGAGACAAAAACAGAGGACAATGCGGTTGCTTCTCGTTAGGGCTAATATTTGAGGGTATATAAAGATGGGATATTTGTGGTCTGAGAATAGAGAAAAAGACATATTGGCTGATTCTATGTTTGCAACGATCAGCTGTAGACATTGTGGATATGTAGAGAAATCTATTTTCCGCGGTTCTTCTGATAAATGCCCTAAATGTGGAGCTAGACCATTGACCGTCTCTGAATTTAATCAGAGGAATGCAATTGTTGCAGACGCCACTGAAAGGTTCGCTTTACAACTGTTTCAGTCCGTAGTGGACAATTCAACTACTTTGAAGAGCAAATTCTTTGTGAAGCGGAATGTAGAATGCCCGCAGCTAGAATTACGTGGTAGAACCAAAGCTGACCTTGCTATTCTGGACAAAAACATAGAAGGCCCTGTAATTCCGGAAAGGATAAAATGTATTTTTGAAGTAAAGATGTCAATTATCTGGAATTGGAGTGAAAGAGATAGAAGACAACCGCTTGCAGACTATGACAGTCATGCCGGAAGACCTAGTATATATCGGACAGATAGTATATTGAAAGCAATTGGCAAAGCGGCAATTACTAGGGCATGTAAAGGTAGTGAAAAGATACCTTTTGTTGTAGTAGGCAACACTCCGCCACCTATTGAGTATCGTGATAAGGTTGATGGAACTGTTAGATCAGGACTTATTCAAAGGTGGATATCTTTAACCTCTAAGCCATTAATTGTAAAGGCAGAATTGCCACCAAATAAAAGAAACCCAAAGGAGACCTTCAGATTTTTAAGGATAGATAGCACAAATGAACTAGAAGAAATGTTTGTAACCATATTAACGAAGGACTGGAGATATATAGGGGCGATGGTGGAGCCGAAGGAAATCGGTGGGATAATAAAAGGATTGGACCTGAATAAAACGGACGAAGAGATCGGTGAGGCTTTCCTGAAATTGATGGAGGGAATACGGATAGCTTGAAATATTTAATATTTCACTAGTAGGCTGAGAATTACGTTAATTAATAAATAAACAATAGACAAAATAGAATAGCGATGAAAAGGAGAAAAGTGGCCTCCGCCTTTTTTTACAAGCTACACGGTGCCCTAGGCAGCAAGTCCCGCCGCTTCCAGTATATCTGGAACTACCTCCTCCCTACCTATAGCCATAATATGGACTCCGTCACATATGGCTTCCTTTTCCAGAGTGGCAATCATCCGACCAGCGATTTCTATACCCTTTTTAAGTGCTTCGCCTTTGGGGGCGCTCGCTAATTCATCAATCAAGTTTTGCGGCACAAAGATGCCAGGGACATTCTCAGTCATATACTTGGCCATTCTGGCTGACACAAGCAAAACGATGCCCGCTAGTATCTTGACCGGGAACTGGCGGGCATATTCCATAAACTTAGCGAAATTGTCCAGGTCATAGATGGCTTGAGTCTGAAAGAATTCGGCACCGGCTTCAATCTTCTTTTCAAACTTGATTAGCTGAGGCTCAATCGGGTTCGCTTCAGGTGTGACTATAGCTCCGGCACAGAACTCAACAGCCCCATCGAGCTCATTTTCCCCCAAGTCTTTGCCCGATTCCATCTGCCGAATTGTCCTCAGCAATTGTGCTGAATCCAGGTCGAAAACGCCCTTAGCCGCCTTATGGTCGCCAACCACAACAGCATCTCCAGTCAGGCAGAGTACATTTCTTATACCCCGCGTATATGCGAAGAGGAGCTCAGCTTGAAGAGCGAGGCGATTACGGTCGCGGCAAGTCACCTGCAATATAGGCTCGCCGCCTTGCTCCTTAATAGCCAGACAGCCGCCAATGGAGGGAAAACGCATTACGGAGCTCTGGTGGTCAGTAACGTTCAGCCCATCTACCCTATCCTTGAGAAGGTCGATATGATGGAGCATCTTTTCAATGTTTGTCCCCTTTGGCGGACCGATTTCACTGGTTATCACAAACTTGCCAGAATTAAGAACTTCCCTAAAGCCAGGTGCCATAGCTCCTCCTTCATACAATCTTGGTTGTTCGTGGCCTAGGTGCCACATTATAATCTCTGGGGGAATGATACTTTCGCATTAAATCAAGCCTGCCCTGTTCTTTTAAGCGGTGATATATGAGAGACCAGGCACAATCCTTTTCCTTATCCACCTCGCACTTGCCATCATTAGTACCTCCACACGGGCCATTCAGCAGGCCCTTGTGACATGCCGTTAAGGGACAGATACCCGCAGTCTCCCCCAGAATGCACTGACCACACTGAGCACAGACCTCGTGAAAACAGCCCGGACCGTCCTCTACGCCTATAAACAGAGTATCCAAGGCTGGAATGGCTGGCTTGTCAATATAGGTACTTACCTTATGCACTCCTAAAGCACAAGTCATGACCAGAATGCAGTTGGCATTCTGAATAGCTCCATTATTTTCTTTAATAGCTACCTCAGTCATCTCATCACAAGCGGTGGGAATAACTATCCAGCCAGTCACCAGCTTGCCCAGCTCTTGTAGATGCTCCCTCATCTCCATAACTTCTTCTCTTCCACCGGTTTTGGTCATCGTGGTGCATGTGCCACAACCGGCAATATACACTCGATCAAACCCGTCTAACTGTTGCTCGATTTCCTCAAACGGCTTCCGTTTAGTAATAGATTTCATGCCTGACCTCCCACAAGTTAAAAAAGTTAAAAGTCAAAGGTGAAAAATCAAAATGACGAATTAAAAATAAACTTTCAAATACCTTCCTTTGCATCTTCGCTTTTTGCATTACTTCTCCAGGTCACACCTTAAGCACCGCTTAGCCTCCTGTCTCGCCTTCTCTTCAGAAAAGCCCAGCTCTATCTCTTTAAAGCTGCCTTTCCTCTCCTGGAGAGGCAGGTGAGGTATCTCTGGCCTGAATTGCGGTTCCCAGCTTTCTTCCTCCTCTCTGCTTATTTCTTCCTCAATAACGCTGAGCTTTAGGTCATACATATCTACCCGTGAGACATCGCCCCTGAGGTATTTGTCTATGGCAATAGCTCCTCTCCTGCCAGCAGCAATAGCCTCTATAACCATGCCTGGCCCGAAGACAAAATCCCCCCCGGCAAAGACCCCTGGAACATTGGTAACCAATCTGTTTTCATCAACAGCCAGCCTTTCCCACCGAGTACGCTCTAAAGCACTATCCGGGGGTAAAAATGAGAGGTCTGGAGCCTGCCCTACAGCAGCAATAACAGTATCCGCTGGAGCAAGAAACTCTGAGCCAGGAATGATAATAGGGCGCCGGCGTCCGCTGGCATCAGGCTCACCCAGCCTCATGTGGACACACTGTAAACCAGCTACTTTCCAATCATTGCTTTCTATGCGGCTGGGGCTGACGAGGAAATTGACCTGGACGCCTTCAGCCAGAGCCTCATCGTATTCTACCTCAGTCACTGGCATTTCCTCCCGCGACCGACGGTAAAAGATGCTTACCTCATCAGCACCAAGGCGAAGAGCTGTACGAGAGGAGTCCAGGGCTACATTGCCACCACCGATAACAGCTACACTACGTCCAATCTTGACAGGCTTGCCGACCTTTACATCTCTAAGAAATCTCAAACCATAGTAGAAGCCCTCAATATCCTCCAATTCTCCAGGTATACCAATGTTCTGGCTCCTTTGAGCTCCAGCAGCGATAAAGACAGCCTCAAAACCGCTATCTCTGATATCTTCTATGGTGAAATTTGCGTTGATTGGTGTATTGTATTTTATCTCCACTCCGCGTTTGGCGATATAATCTATCTCCTTTTCAATAACCTCCCGCGGCAAGCGAAAGTCGGGTATTGCCACCGAGAGCATACCTCCGCCAATGGGAAGGGCTTCGAAGACCGTGACAGGATAGCCCATCTGAGCCAGAAAGTAGGCGCAGGATAACCCGGTAGGTCCCGCTCCTACTACCGCTACTTTTTGGCTGTGAGTTTGGGGGAATGGTTCTGGGTCAGGTAATTCTCTAGCGTGGTCAAAATACCAGTCGGCGGCAAAGCGCTTAAGCGCCCTGATGGCTACCGGGTCATCAAGTTCTCCGCGTCGGCACCTTCCCTCGCAAGGATGATGACAGATACGGCCGCAAATAGCAGGGAAGGGATTACGCTCCCTGATGGTATCAATAGCCTCCAGGTATTCACCGGCGGCAATTTGAGCCACATATTTGGGAATGTTGATGCCCACCGGGCAAGTGTGCTGACACGGCGATATCATAAGGGCATCGCAGACAGCGGCCGGGCATTTCTTCTCCTGTATGTGAGTTTCATATTCATCTTTGAAGTAGTTAAGGGTGGTGAGCACGGGGTTGGGACAAGTCTGCCCCAGACCACAGAGCGAACATTCCTTAACTGTCTTAGCTATGGTAAGCAGAGTATCCATATCCTCTTCACGTCCTTTGCCCTGAGTGATTCTGGTCAGAATCTCTAGCATTTGTCTGGTTCCCAGGCGGCAAGGGACACACTTCCCGCAGGACTCAGACTGAGTGAAGCTCAAGAAATACCTAGCTACCTCTACCATACAGGTAGTCTCATCCATCACCACCATGCCACCAGAGCCCATGATCGAGCCCAATTGAGCCAGTGTTTCATATTCCACAGGGGAATCAAGAAATCTGGCAGGGATGCAGCCACCTGAAGGCCCACCCGTCTGCACCGCCTTAAACCGCTTGCCCCTAGGGATACCACCCCCGATATCAAAGATGATGGTGGAGAGGGGAGTGCCCATGGGCACCTCCACTAACCCACTGTTGGCAATCTTCCCCGTGAGGGCAAAGACAGCCGTCCCCTTACTCTTTTCCGTACCTATGCCGGCAAACCAATCAGCCCCTCGGTCAATGATGATGGGAATGGAAGCCAGGCTCTTTACATTATTGATAGTGGTAGGCTTTCCGTCCAGACCTGATTGGGCGGGAAATGGGGGGCGGGGACGAGGCATGCCCCGTCGGCTCTCAATAGAAGCCATTAGAGCTGTTTCTTCTCCACAAACAAAGGCCCCAGCACCTTCTTTAACATGTACTACAAAATCGAAACCTGAGCCGAGAATATCTTTGCCCAAAAAGGCTTTCTTTTGGGCTTGCTCTAAAGCAGTGTGGACTCGCTTTACTGCTAAGGGATACTCGGCACGGACATAGATGTAGCCTTCGTTGGCACCTATGGCATATCCAGCAATGGTCAGCCCTTCAATAACAGCGTGGGGGTCTGCTTCCAGGATGGAGCGGTCCATAAAAGCACCGGGGTCGCCTTCATCGGCATTACAGATGACATATTTCTTTTCTCCAGGCGCGTTGCGACAAAACTCCCACTTGCGACCGGTGGGAAAACCAGCGCCACCCCGCCCGCGGAGGCCAGATTTCTTAACCTCCTCAATAACCTGCTCGGGGGTCATTAAAAAAGCTTTCCTCAGTGCTCGATAACCTCCACGAGCAATATAATGCTCGATTTTTTCTGGATTGATACGCCCACAATTACGCAGGATGACACGCTGCTGTCTTTTGTAGAAGTTTATCTCTGAATAGCGTGGTATGGCCTCACCAGTTACCGGGTCCCGGTAGAAAAGGCGTTCCACAGGCTTGCCGTCTCCAAGGTGAGAGCTGACAATTTCTGGGGCATCCACGGCTTGGACATGGGTATAGAAAATGCCCTCGGGTTCAACAACTACGCTGGGACCTTGCTCGCAAAGGCCGTGACCGTGGCAGCCGCTGATTTCCACCACGGCGTTCTTTAGCCCTTGTCGAGTTAGCTCCGTCTTGAGCGCCTCATAGACAGCATCAGATCCCATGGAAAGACACGGCGTCTCCTGACAGACGAAAACAGTACGATGGTTTTCCATATTACCCTCCAACCTCCCGATTCTTGAACAGTTGCTCCACCTTCTTGGGGTTCATATGGCCGTGGACATGGTCAGCGACGACTATATTGGGGGCAAGTGCACAAACGCCGATGCAAGCCACAGTTTCCAGAGTGTACTCCAAATCAGGACTAGTCTCACCCTCTTCTAAATCTAGATGCTGCTTAACCAATTTCAATATCGTCTTCCCTCCCCGCACATGGCAGGCAGTTCCCCGGCATACTCTAACAACTTTTCTGCCCCGCGGCTTGGTATAAAGCTGGGTATAAAAACTAATCACCCCTTGCACCTGACTGGGGAAAAGTCCCAGGTTCCTGGCTATAATTGGTATAGATTGGGGAGGGATATACCCGAACTCATTTTGGATTTCCTGCAGCAGTGGTATTAGCGCCCACTTCTGCTGGCTGTATTCAGCCACAAGCTCATTTACCCATGCTAGGTCAGCTTCTTTAGCTATCTCCTCTCTATGCATTTGCACCTGATCCTTCGCTTCGCTCTGGGCAAGCTTAATCCTCTCCCGTCAAGGGAGAGGAATTTTTTTCTACTCTTACGCTGCATGCTTTTAGTGAAGGCACTTTTGCTTCCGGATTTAAGACGATATCAAACAGCTCATTAACCGGAGTCCCTGAGAATGAAACTGGCATAAAGAGCATTCCCTCACGCAGTGTATCCGTAATCTTGACCATAGCAGTCACCTCGCCCATAGGTGAGATTACCTTAACCTTTTCACCACTAGTGATGGCAAGCTTTTCGGCATCAGAATCACAAATTTCCACAAAAGCCTCTGGGGAAAATTTTTTCAATCGTGAGGACCTGGAGCTTCTGGAGCCAGTACCGAAATGATTGAAAATAGTCCCGGTCAGCAAGGTAAAGGGATAATCCCTCTTCGCTTTTGCCGGTGGAGCATATTCAACCGGAGAAAAGCGGGCAAAACCCTCCGGGAACTGACCCCCATGTATGCGCCCAACTCCCCAGTAGCTACTGGACTCGACCTGATACAGGCCCTTCGCCTCTGACCCCGCATAACCAACCCCTTCATATAAGCTGTAGCCCGATAGCTGACACCCCTTCACTATCTCGTCTATAACTTCTTGCGGGGAGGAATACGGCATCGGAGACCCCATCTTATCAGCCAGCCGCAGTATTATCTCCCAGTCTGGCAAGCTTTCGCCCAGAGGGTCGATTGCTTTTTGCACCCTTCGTACCCTTCCTTCGAAGTTGGTGAATGTCCCATCCTTTTCGGCGAAGCTTGCCGCTGGTAGAATCACATTTGCCAGCTCAGCCGTCTCCGTAAGGAACATCTCCTGCACTACAAGGAAATCGAGAGAATTCAGAATTTCTGTAATGAGTTTTGAATTCGGAAAGCTCAAGATGGGGTTTTCTCCTACGATATACATGCCCTTAATCTTTCCCTTTCTTGCCTGTTCCATAATCTCCAGGGCCGTTAGCCCAGCCTCAGCCGGCAAGCTTGCTCCCCAACATTCTTCGAACTTCTTTCTGGCCTGGGCATCCACCACACACTGATATCCGGGGAACAAATTGGGCAGTGTTCCCATGTCGCAGGCGCCTTGCACATTGTTTTCTCTTTGCAGCGCATAGATGCCCCCTCCCCTACGCCCAATATTTCCCGTCACCAATGCCAAATTTGCCAGAGCCTTCACACCATCCGTTCCTCTGCTATGCTGCGTGATTCCCGTGCCATAGACAATTGCTGCCCGGCTTGCCTTGGCGTATAGTAGAGCAGCGGCACGGATTTCTTGGCCCGCAACACCAGTAGCCTCCTCGACATACTCCAGGGTATATTTCTTCAAGCTTTCGGCAAAAGCTTCAAAGTTATCCGTTTTTCTGCCGACGAATTCCTCGTCCAGTAAGCCTTCGTCAATAATAACCCTGACCAGGCCATTTATAAGAGCCACATCAGTGCCGACATTAGGTTGTAACCAAAGATGCGCAAACAAAGAGAGCTTTGTCTGGCGAGGATCTATCAACAGTAACTTGGCACCTTGCTGCTTGATAGCACGCTTTAAAGCATAACTGACGGCAGGGGCTGAGGAACTGGGATCAGCCCCGATAACTAATATAAGCTCCGATTGCTCCAGGTCACTAAGATAATTTGTGGTGCCGGAGAAGCCAATGGAAGACCCCAAGCCCACACGACTGGCGGAGTTGTACAGGCGACCGCCATTATCAATATTGTTAGTGCCCAGCACAGATCTGGCAAATCTCTGCAAAAGGTAGTTCTCTTCATTAGTACACTTGGAGGAGCCCAAGATGGCCAGGCTGCCACTGCCATATTCATCCTTTATTCGCTTGAATTGAGTATCCACCAGTTCTAAGGCTTCTTCCCAAGACAGCTCCTCAAAACTACCATTACTCTTGACTAGTGGTTTGAGCAACCTATCTGGACTATGGATAAAATCACAGCCATAGCTCCCTCTCACGCAAAGTGTGCCTTTATTCACCAGACTTTCCTTGCCCGGTATGACCCGCACTACATGCCCATCCTTGGCTTCCAGGCCAATGCTGCAGCCACAGCCACAGAAAGGACAGGTTGTCTGGACAGTGGTCTGGGTTGTTCCTCTATATGCCTCCTCTTTTTCCATTAGTGCACCTGTAGGACACAGTGCCACACAAGTTCCACAGAAAGTGCATTCAGAGTTTTCCAGTGGCAAATTATTCAGTGCCGCCGGTATAGCATTAAATCCTCGCTGAAAGTAGTCAATAGCACCTTCAACCACTATCTCTTGACAGGCTCGAATACATTTAGCACACAGTATGCACTTGCTTAAATCCCGCTCAAGGAAGGGGTTGATGTCCTCAATAACGGCCATCTGGGGAATCCTCTGCAAGTCCACCAATCCGATGTCCAAGTCCGAGGCGATCTGGCGTAACCGGCAGCGGTTGCCTTTGTCACATACCAAGCAAGAATCAGGATGGCTGGCAAGCATTAGCTTAACTATGGTTTTGCGGCGCTCTATAACCCGTTCGGAAATGGTATTGATTACCATTCCCGGCGCTATAGGGGCAACACAAGATGCCAGCAAGGCGCCATTCCGTTCGTCTTCCACCAGACAAACACGGCAGGCGCCGACTGAAGAGAGTTGGGGGTCATGACAGAGTGTGGGAATGTCTACGCCTGATTCCTGTGCCAGCTGCAAAATGGTCGTCCCCGGATGACCACTCACTTCTCGCCCGTTAAGCGTGATAGTTATCGGCTGCACACTAGCATCCTCAACAACTCTTTTTTCCCTAGAACCGATTGTCTAAAGTCCGCTTTGGCTGCGACCGTGTCCTCGCGAGCGGCATTTACGCAGCAATAAGAGACTTAAAGCGCTCTCCTCGGCTTGCCGATCGGATACCAGCTAAAAGCTGAGAACTAGCGCTTTTCTTTGGAATAAAGCCAAACGCTCCTGCTTGGTCACTGGCAAGGACATTCTCTTCATCATCGTACTGGGTCAACATCAAGACCCTGACATTCTCACAGCCCTTACATATCTGCTTAGTTGCCTCCAGACCATTCATACCCGGCATGACTATATCCATTAGTACCACATCAGGTAAGAGCTGGAACGTCTTCTCTATGGCATCTCTCCCATCCATCGCCTCTCCGACCACCTGCATGTCCTTTTGCAAGCTCACTAAAGTACGAATTCCTTCTCGGACTACAGCATGGTCATCCGCCACCAACACTTTGATTCTCCTGGTCACTCTATCCAATAGCTTCTCGATCTGGGGCACTATCGAGGCTGCCTCAATAGGCTTACGAAAATAATCGTCAGCCTCAAGTCGCAGCCCTTCATCTCTTCTCCACCCTTTAATCAATTGCTTTTCTGGCGAGGCGTCCACAACAATTACAGGTAAGTCACGGAACTTTGGGCTCTGTTTCAGCCACTGGTGCAATATGAAGGCTTCCCCTCGCGGCGCTATTGTGCCCAGGACAACTAATTGAAGTGGTTCAAGTTGCGCCTTTTCCTTTGCCTGCACCTTATCGCTGGCAATGACCACCTCATAATCCCTGGTTTCTAATGCCTTTTGCAAATCCGCTCTGAATTCGAATTCATCATCTACAACCAAGATTTTAGCTTTGCTCCCCATTTCTACCTCCTTTTTACCTGTCGGCTTCTTTGAATAACTATTTATCTAATGATAAACAATAAGCGCCGTGGAGCACAGAGGTCTTTGCCCTGAATATGGAAGGGTATTGCCCTTGATTTTCTCAGATTAATCCCCTGTTTATCGGGTTCAAAGACCTTGCTTAGGGGCAAGTGACCGGGGAAAATGCAAGGCCATCACTAGTAAAGGATGGGATGCAAAAAGATTCAAACAGTGATTATGCCTTTGCGTAAGGCATACTTGACTAACTCCGTACGGTTATGAATATCGAGCTTGGACATAAGATTAGTCTTATGTCCCTCTACGGTTTTTGGGCTAAGTACCAGCATGTCCGCTATTTCCTGGGTCGTATATCCCTCCGCCGCTAATTTAAGTACCTCTCTTTCCCGATCTGTCAACTGCTCGTAGGGGTCCTGACCCCCCTTCATACTAGCTAATTGCTGATAATCCTCAACCAAAAACCTGGCTACAGAAGGAGACAAGAAGGAATCTCCTCGGTGGACAGAGCGTATACCAGAGGCCAGCTCCGAAGATGCCGCTGTCTTACTGATGAAGCCGCTGGCTCCAGCCTCGATAACTGGGAATACGTACGCCTTGTCATCATATTGCGTGAGCGCTAATACTTTTACCTTGGGAAATTCCTTACGTATCCTGCGTGTCGCCTCCAGGCCGCCCATAACAGGCATAGATATATCCATGAGCACTACATCAGGCATAAGCTTTCTGACCATCTCCAATGCTTCCCTTCCGTTAGCAGCCTCACCCACCACCTCCATATCTCCTGCCAATCCCAGCAGGGCACAGATGCCATCCCGCACAATGGTATGGTCATCAACCACTAATACTCTTATCTTTTGCATTGGATGTGCTCCAAGTCATGGGTACCCTGCCAGTAACCGTAGTCCCCTGCCCTGGCTGAGATTGAATCGAGCAACTGCCACCCAGCAATCTTATCCTCTCTTTTATACTAAACAGCCCTGCGCCCCGCCCACCCTCTTCTATTCCGGTGAGCCGTGAAACATCAAATCCCTTGCCGTCATCTTTGATGCGTATCACAAGTTCATTACCTTCCCGCTTCAGGGATATGGTTGCGTTTCTTGCCTGAGAGTGCTGCATAATATTGCCTATAATTCCCTGGGCCCAACGGAAGAGTTCCACTTCCACCTCTGATGGCAAAGATTTCCCTATTCCTTCAACCTCCAAGGAAAAGTTGATGCCCAAGTGGGTAAGATTGGTTTCGGCATATTGACGAATAGCAGGAACAAGTCCGAGGGTGCTCAAAAGGGTCGGACGGAGGTCGGCTATCAAGCGGCTTACTTCAGAACTTATTTGCACTGCCAGCGATTGTGCCTTTTTCAGCCTTGCGTTAAACTCCGCATCTCGAATACCAATCATTTCAGCCATCTCCACTAAGGCCTGCAAGCTGAGGGCTAAGCCAGAAAGCGTCTGGCTGGTTTCATCGTGCAACTCCCTGGCAATTCTTCTCCGCTCTTCCTCTTGAGCCATTAAAACCTGTCGCGCTAATTCTTGATACCGCTCTTTCCCCCTCCTCAGTTTCTCGTATAAACCTGCCTGCTCAATAGCTATGCCAAGTTGATCCCCAATTGAATGTAAGAGATGCACGTCTTCTTTTGTGAAACGATGCGGCACATAGCTGGTAACATTCATCACTCCTAGAACATTGTCTTTCGCGCGGAGGGGAACGCTGATGAATGCCCTTAAACCCTCCAAACTTATTAGATCAAGCCGGGCAGCATCTGATTCTGAGGAGATGTCCTCCAGCAGCATGGACCTGCCGCTTTGAGCTACCTTTCCTGCGATTCCCTCGCCAAGTCTAAGACGCATCTCTTCAGCATATTTGGCGGATAGACCGTGATAAACACGGTAGGACAGCGTCTGACTCGGTTCATCTAGGAGCATTATTCCTCCAACGGCTCCATTTATGATATTAAGTACATTATCCAAGCCAATCCTAAGAATAGCATCTAAATCATGCAGGCCACTGATTGCCGCCGAGACTCGGCTCAAAGCCACGAGGGCATTAAAATGTTTCTCAGCCTCGTTGCCTTGATCAGAGAGATTTACATCAGAGCTAACTGAACCAGCAGTCTTAATAACTCCTTTGCCCTTTTTCATTGTCACTCACTCCACCAAAATAACCCTGGATTTTCAAGAGTCGGCGAGGAAATTCACGAGGTTTCCAACCATGAACAAAAATACTTTCCAAATAAGCCTATACAAAATCACAACCTTTTGCAACTTCTTGTTCTCATTCACTATCTCAGTGACACATTGTCTGCTTGCGTTGTCATTGCGAGGAACGGAAGTAACGAGGCAATCCAGGTGGGGCGCTGAGGATAGAGATTGCCACGCTCCGCTCGCAATGACACAAGTAACTGTTACAAGTGCCAGGAAAATATACGTACACCTTGGAGTGTCACCCACCTGTGTGAACCAGAGTAATTCCCTGAGTTTGCCACAGTTAAGCGATGCATCGGTTTGCCCTCTAAGGTAGTGGAGACCATCCCTTAGCATTGCAATAGGCGACATGAGGCATGCCGAGGCATGACAAAGAAGCACCAAATCCTGAAAATTAGGATTCCCTTTCAGACCTAGCCAATCTCGTTATTCAGCGATTTGTGTAATATACTGTAGGCATAAGCACAGAGAATCGAATAAAAGGAGGATATTAGCAATGCTTACCAAATTCGGTGACTTTCGCGATGATATCTTTGCACTGAAGGAATACGAAGGCAAGAACAAGGTGCTGGGTCTGGGGGAAGCGATAAAACGTTATGTAAAGCCAAACATGAAATTACATGTTAGTGATAGAGCCAATACTTTAGTTACCGAGCTTATCCGCCAGTTTTATGGAACCAAACCTAACTTCAGCTTGATAACTATTCTTGTGACTGAGCAGCTCGCCAACCTTGTTCACTGCGGGTTAGCTAAAAGAGTCATTACGAGCAACTGTTCGGAGGCTCTCCCCACCCCAGGGCCAAGCCGAGTGATCCAAAAAGCCTTTAAGGATAAAAACATCGAACTCGAGGACTGGACGCTCTTATCCTTAGCTCAAAGATTAATGGCCGGTGCATTTGACTTGCCGTTCATGCCCACCAAATCTATTCTGGGCAGCAGCATGGCCAAGGAAAATCAGGACTCCTTTTATGAGACCTCAGATCCCTTTGGAAGCGAAATCAAGGTTGGATTGGTAAAGGCTCTCAATCCTGATATCTCCTTAGTCCACGGCTGGGCGGCTGATCCCGATGGTAATATCATTGTGGCTCCTTACCTGCTTACTGGAGAAGATGCCTGGGGAGCCAAAGCGAGCAATTATGGTGTGATAGCCACCGTGGAACATATAGTATCTAGTCAATTCATTAGAGAGCACTCAGCTTTAGTTACCATCCCTGGCTATATGGTAAATTCCGTTTCTCCAGTAACTCTAGGAGCACATCCTCTGGGTATGACCACAAATTTCGGCATTTCAGAATTTGAGCCTTATGAGACTGATTTTGAATTTATTGTCCAGCGCCGTCAAGCATCACGCAGTGACGAAGATCTGGATGCCTGGCTCAAGAACTGGGTCTTGGATTGTCCCAGTCAAAATGATTATTTATCTAAGCTCGGTGATGACAGGGTCCTGTCTCTCAAAAAAAGAGCAAGCAGGGACTCCTGGAAAGATAACACTGCCCTGAATGCTATTTCTCACAGTTCCGAGTATAACTCGCGGGAAATGATGATTATAGCCGCAGCAAGAAGGCTGGAAGAATCGGTGCTGAATAACGGCTACCAGGGTATTCTATTTGGCATTGGCATTTCCTGCCTGGCAGGATACCTTGCTTACTACAGTTTGAAACAAAAGGGCTATAACGTTGAACTCTGGCTTGGAGGTGCAGGCTACTACGGATTCTCGCCGCAGCCCAGTAACTCCATATATCCTCCGTATGGCGACGCTGCCACAATGTTAACCTCCAAAATGGTAAGCGACGTCACAAATACCTACGGTATATTCATTGGCGGTAAACAGGGAAATAGCATAAGCGTTCTTTCCGCCGCAGAGGTAGATAAATACGGGAATATTAATTCCACCAAGACATCGCCAGATTCATATCTTATTGG
>DAOUMB010000168.1:0-7083 GCA_034414335.1 Dehalococcoidia bacterium | reverse complement strand
AGTATAATTTTCCCCTGTCCCGTAGTATAAGCATTGTCTATGCCCTCTTTCCCCCAAATTATCCCGGCAGTGGGAAAATCGGGACCCTTGACCAACTTCATCAGTTCCTCCACAGTGGCTTGGGGATTATCAATTAGATAGACAATGGCATCGCATATCTCGCCTAAGTTATGCGGAGGGATATTAGTCGTCATGCCCACAGCTATGCCTGAAGAACCACTAACCAACAGGTTAGGCAACCTGGCAGGCAGGACGGAGGGTTCTTGAAGAGAGTCATCGAAGTTGGGGACAAAGTCGATGGTATTTTTTTCGATGTCAACTAACATTTCCTCGGCAATTTCAGAAAGGCGAGCTTCGGTATACCTCATTGCCGCTGGTGGATCATTGTCGACACTGCCAAAATTACCTTGCCCGTCAACCAAGGGATACCTCATAGAAAAATCCTGAGCCATGCGCACCATAGCTTCATATACCGGGGCATCTCCATGGGGGTGATACTTCCCCAAGGCATCACCAACAATACGGGCGCTCTTTTTGTATGCACTATTGTGCCGCAACCCCAAACCATCCATAGTGTACAAAATTCGCCGCTGCACTGGCTTCAAACCGTCACGCGCATCGGGCAATGCTCGGGAGACAATAACACTCATAGCATAGTCCAGATAGGAGCTTTTCATCTCCTCTTCGATATCAATGGGCTTTACTGTTGCGACTTCCATCAAATCTCAGTCCCTCCCTCACCATTTTCACCAACGACAGTGAAACCTTCGGGTAAAGATTCCTCTTCGCTGCCAAGATATTCTTCTTCGTCAAAATATCCAGTCTCCGGCGATACCTCACTTTCGTCAGCAATGACTCCTCGCCCAAGGAGACTCTCTCTAATACGCGTGTGAAGGTGCTCTGCAGTTTTAACAGGAAAGGAGAGATGTCCCGCTTGGCTGGGATGTTGATATACCTCCTTAATAACCACCTGCACTTTATCTTCCTCTATATTGAGAATTGCCGCATCATATCTATTTCCGCCTTGCATTAGTTTAATGAGCCGCAATCCTTGTCTCGGCTCCACCTCTCCCAAGTATTCTCCACCCTCACTTTCCACAATTAGGCGCCTCCCTCTAACTTCCAAGTACACTTGGTCACCAACCCCCATCTTCGCTAACACCTCGCCTGAAGCCACATTATAGAGATCTACCACCCCAGCCTTCCCCATCTCCGTTATAAAAAGCTCAAGAGCAGGCCTTCGAGCCTGAGTTCTCGAGGGTGAAGCTTTCTGAGGATTGCCACTCAAGGTCGCCATAGACCCAGTTAAGCTGGTTAAACGGGCTAGATTTTTTCTGGCAATAGCATTCTCAGGGACAAGCTCTAAAGCCCTGAAATAGGCTTCCTTGGCTCCGTCAAAATCCTCTAACTCTGTCAAGGCTTTGCCAAGGCGATTATAAGCCTCGGCATCAGTGGGAAAGTTCTCGATTATATCCCTGTTTACCGACTCTGCTTCCTCCCACTTACCCTGAAGGGCCAAGTCTATAGCTTCCTTGCTCAGTCGCTGTCTTAATCGAGCTTTTTCTTCCTCTTGCTGGTAAGATGCTATATCCATTGCCTGATTGACTATTCTATAAAACTTATGATGTTAGACTAAGAATGTCAAGTCTCTTTCTCCAGCTCAAAAGCTTGATGCAATGCTTGAACAGCATCCCTAACCCTACCCTCAGATATAATACAGGTTATCCTTATCTCGGAAGTGGTAATCAACTGGATGTTAATGCCCTGCTCATGAAGCGTGCGAAACATCCTGGCAGCATAGCCCGGTGTATTTTGCATGCCCGTACCTATGATGCTAACTTTGGCCAAAGTAGAATCGGTGACACATTTCTTACCCCCCACGGATTTGGCCACCGGCTCCACGATAGACATCGCCTTAACCAAATCACTCCGAGCTACCGTAAAAGTGAGATCAGTAATATTATCAATGCTGGCATTCTGGACGATGGTATCTATACTTATATTTGCTCTGGCCAGGGGCTCAAAGATTGCCGCAGCAATGCCGGGATGGTCGGGGACACCAACAACAGTGTCTTTAGACACATTAGTATCATGAGCAATACCCCTTACCTTGTTTTTTACTTCCATAGAGGCCTCCTTGCAAATAATGGTACCTGGGCTATCGTTAAAGCTAGAAGCCACCAAGATGGGCACATTATACAGCTCTCCCAATTCCACCGCTATGTTATGCATTACCCTGGCTCCATAGCTAGCCAGTTCCAACATTTCCTCATAGCCAATCTCCTTTAATTTCCTCGCTCCAGGAACAAGGCGTGGGTCTGCAGTATAGACACCTTCAACATCAGTATATATTTGGCATATTTCGGCACTCAAGCTGGCAGCTAGAGCAACTGCCGTCGTATCGGAACCACCACGGCCTAAAGTAGTAATATCCATTTCTTGAGTCACGCCCTGAAATCCAGCCACGATGACAATATTACCCTTTTCTAACTCATTGACCACTCGCTTCGTGTCGACGCGTAGAATCCGAGCCCGACTATAACTAGAATCAGTCTGGATGCCAGCCTGAGCGCCCGTAAGGCTGACCGCCTTGTACCCCAGACTCTCCAAAGCCAAGGCCAAAAGGGTACTGGAGACTATCTCCCCGGTGGACAAAAGGACATCTAGCTCCCTATCACCAGGCTGTTGAGTAACCTGGTAGGCCAATTTAATCAAGTCATCAGTGGTGTCTCCCATGGCCGAAACAACCACCACCACTTGATTTCCCTCATCTTTGGCTTTAGCCACACGGCGAGCTACATTTTCAATCTTTTCGGCATCAGCCACCGAACTGCCACCATATTTTTGAACTATCAGTGCCATTACTTCGCCTCTATTTACTCTACCAGCCTGCCCATAATATTATACCCTTCCTCAACAAAAAAGCCTGTGCCTTTAGCCTCCGCTTCGGTAAATCTCTTCGCCCCATTGGCTGTGAAGTCAGGCCCCCAAAGCATAAATGGAACGGGATCAGCAACATGGGTTTGAATCTGAATCGGCGTGGAGTGGTCAGGCGCAACTAGCACCCGAAGGGCATCTCTGTCCCAGGAACGAAGCCGACTCACAATCTCTTCATCTACCCTCTGAATAGCCTCTATTTTGTCCTTAGCTAGGCCGGCATGAGCCGCCTCATCAGTTGCTTCCACATGTATAACCACCATGTCATATTCCTCAAGTGCTTCCAAGGCACCAGTTGCCTGAGCAGCGTAATTGTTGTCCAGACCGCCGGTCACACCAGGAATTTCTAGCACCTGCATACTTATCATTTGGGCGAAGCCCCGCATAATATCGACTCCCGACGTTATAGCAGCGTCAAGTCCATAGACCTCTTTGAAGGCTGGCATATCAGGTATTTTACCACTACCCCAAAAAAGCCAAATCATGGTAGCTGGAATTTCGCCGTGTGCTTTTCGCCCTATATTCACAGGATGGTCACGGAGCACAAGCTCAGATTGCGCCATAAGGCCTCTCAACAGGTCGCTCCCGGGCCCCTTGGGAAGAAAGTCAACAATAGCTTTGTCCGGAATATCATGCGGTGGAGTACAACTAGCCAGGAGCGTATCTTGCCTCCCTTTTATCTTGCATATATGCCTGTAGCTCACGCCAGGATAAAAATGCACTTCATCATCGCCAAGCTTTTCATTCAGACTAGCAATAAGGACCCGGGCTTCGCCAGTACTGATATGCCCGCAACTATAGCTCCACATCCTCCCGTCGCGAACAGCCACCAGATTGCAACGAAAAACAGCCTCGCCTTCGTTAATGGGAATACCCATGCCCTTAGCCTCAATGGGACTCCGGCCCCGATAATACACCCTGGGGTCATAACCCAGCACGGACATACAGGCACAGGCGCTGCTGGGTTCCATCCCCGGCGGCACATTACAGAGCAGCCCGACTGCACCCGCCGTTGCCATAGCATCCATGTTCGGAGTATTCGCCAGCTCCAGGCAAGTCTTCCCACCATGGGCCGCCAAGGGCCACCCTGATGCTCCATCGATGATTAAAACGCAATATTTCATTCTTGTCCCAATGATTAAAGCGTCATATAATAACATAGATGGCGGGGCGTAGCGCAGTTGGTAGCGCGCAGCGTTCGGGACGCTGAGGTCGGAGGTTCAAGTCCTCTCGCCCCGACATTTAAATCCTTGTTAATTCCTCCTGCTAATCCCTGTCTCATGGCTCTCATGTATTCCCGCATATAGACTCTGTATTCTTCTGGCTTAGAGACCACATGGCTGACTACCCCAGTGCTAACGAAACGGCGAAGGCTTGTCTAAGGAACTTCAGACTACACAGACGACATAGACAGATGGTGTGGGATATTTACTCCAGGACTGACTTTAGCAACTTGAAGTAAGGAGAAGAGTCGAAAGAATATGGGCTAGCGATGAACTAGTCCCTATTTTGTGCCAAACATCATTTCAAGTGTCCAAGTATCTGCAAAACACGAAAAGTGGGATTCCCAGTATCGTGTGTACCATTCTTTGCTAGCTGCTGCAAGAGCCCAACATAGGCAGTATAGTCCTTATTGACAACCAACTCGAGTCCATCTATTTTTTTCAATTCACTAGCAACGCTTTCACGGACAACTGGCGACCAGAACATAAAATGACGAGTCGGAAAGTCTGATAGAAAGTGCTTTGCATAGTCCTTTAGATTCTCGTATTTTTTCTCAACACGCTTAATGGTGGTTTTTGCATTAACATATAGCAATCCATCTAAATGTGTTGTTACCTCACAGAGATAAACAGTCTTACTCTTAAAGTCTAGCCCTACCACATCTATCTCATCTAGCCCCGCAAGTCCACCACCTGGACGTCTAACATTATAATCAACAAAATAGCATCCTTTTAGCAGTTTTAGACAAGCACCTACTATGTATTCCCCCATCTCTGTCTTCATTATGAATATCATCTCCCTTCTGGCGAGATTCTATCCCCCGTAGTAGTGAGTGTCAATTGCAGTGCAGTGCTTCCCTTTGCTGTGTTTGTTCAAGTGTTCTGTTTGAGGTTGGGTAGGTGTATAATTTACCTAAAAATGGCAAGGTAGGAAATATGAATTTATTTGAAGAAATACTAAGTGTATCGCCAGAGGATATTACACTTGAGTTAAGGGGAATCACTCGTGTTTCTTGGTCAGATTTCATACTAAACCCCAGAAGACTTAGAGGCAGTGACTTCTTAATGAGATGGTCACAAGGAGTATGGAGTGAGCATAGGGTTATAGAAGCAGTGAACGAAACTGAAGAATTCTTCGCCTTAGAATACGGCCCGAGTGGCACAGCTCCAGATAACGATGTAAAGGCGTTTGAACTTTATTTTGAAAGGCTTGAAAAGGCTGGACTGGGAAATATTAAAAGACCAGATTTGCTTATTTTCAAAATAGAAGATAAACAGCAAGTGGACGAATTTGTTCAAGGACTAGGAGGTAAAGAGGAGCTACCTTTTACGCCTGAGAAAGCTTTGAAGGAGTTACTTTCACAGTCCTTACTTGCCGTTGAATGCGAGAACAGCCTTTGGAAATCGAAGGTGATGCCAGACTATGGTAAACCTCTAACGCCCCAATCAAGACTCGGAGGAAAACTAGGGCTTAAGAAAACAGCAGTCGTCCCCACTGTTATCTTGAAGGAGGAAGATAGAAATCCCCTACAAAAATGGCAGAATTCGCACAAAGTAAAAATACATATATGGCATGTGTTCTTTGACCAGGCTTTCGGGCTTGCTCTTGACCGAGCAGACCGCCTGATTGACACAGGGCTTATCCAACCAACGAGTCAAACATTTCAGGCTCCAGGTGGAGCAACGACTAGCAAAGAAATTTATAAGTTCTACTATCACTACGCTTACCCATTGGGGACATCTGTAGAACAACCTACTTTGGATTCGGCATATGTTGAGGATAAGAACGGTCATATATTACCGTATGTCACGTTCAAAGGTGGAAAATTGAAGCTCACAGAAGAATCCCTGAACTTATTGAGAAAATTGAGATGACTAAGAATGTAGCACTGAGTCAAAACATACCTAGCAATTGGTCTGAGCGAGAAAAACTCAGGGGAAAGGGGCAATTTTGGACTCCCGATTGGGTTGCTAAGGCGATGATTGCATATGTTCTTAACGATTCCGACACAATATTTGACCCCGCCTTCGGCAAGGGAGCTTTTTACTCCGCTCTTAGGACAATAAACCAAGTCAGAGGCACTAATATTACATTCTATGGGACGGATATTGACATAGAATTGGTGAATAATGCAAGACACGAATGTCATGATGATTGTACAGTTGAATTAAGAGATTTTATTCAAGACCCCCCAAAGCGTCTTTTTAAATCCATAGTAGCGAATCCGCCATATATAAGACACCATCGTTTATCTAAAGAGACAAAAGCATTGGTTAGACAGCTCGGTATAAATATATTAGGCAAACAATTGGATGGTAGAGCTGGACTTCATATTTATTTTCTGATTCAGGCCCTGAGATTATTAGACACAAACGGTAAGCTCGCTTTCATTATGCCCGCTGATACATGCGAAGGAGTTTTTGCAGACCAACTTTGGCAATGGGTCACACGAAACTATCGTCTAGAATGTGTCGTTACTTTCAGTCCTGAAGCGACTCCGTTTCCACAAGTTGATACAAACGCTGTCATCTTTTTGATAAGGAATGTTGAACCGAATGAGAGCATCGTTTGGGTGAAGAACATTCAACCGAATACCAAAGATTTGGAGACCTTCCTTTCGTCCAGTCTAAAATCTTCGCATCTGCCATCGCTGAAAATATTTGAAAGGAATTTAAACGAAGCTCTCACCACTGGTTTATCCAGAGACCCTGATTATGCCAGGTCTTCAGAATATAGCCTGCTTACTTTTGCCACTGTGATGCGGGGAGTGGCAACTGGAGCAAACGATTTTTTTGTTCTCACTAGAGATGAGGCAAATGAAAGGAAAATACCCAAAGAATTCTTGAAGGTGTTTATTAGTAAGACTAGGGATATAGATGGTATTTATCTGACTGATGCAACAATTGACAAGTTGGATAGCGA
>DAOUMB010000167.1:0-29297 GCA_034414335.1 Dehalococcoidia bacterium | reverse complement strand
TTCCTGGCCTCATCCGTGGCCAGCAAGTTGCAGAAGCGGGTGCCAGTGCACAGCTGTGTAAGATAGTAGCTGGTTCGCAGGGGAGGCTCCGTGGGTTCGAATCCCAATAGAGGCACCAATTAGAGATAGGGAAAGACGTTTCGCATCACAAAATCGAAGTTCTGCGTTACTGCATCCTTGCCCTTTATGATCCCGGGGTGACCGTACGGGTGACCGCAAAGCAGATATTCAATGTCAAGCTCGGATAACCTCTGTATGCTTTGCTTGAGTGCTTCTGCACTTCCTCCGGAAAGGTCCACCCGACCGGTACTCTGGTAGAATATGACGTCTCCTGCAATGAGGACCTTATGCTCTGGCCAATAGATGGTTACGTGCCCTGGAGAGTGTCCGGGCGAGAGGAATATCTTAAGCTTCAGCTGATTTTCCTCACCAAGGACTAAGTCTCCTTCTTCTAAATACATGTCCACTTTTCCCCCCAGCTTTTCGTAGAACCATTCGTCAGCCTTATTTAGAGCCACCAAGGCATCACTCTGCTCTTTGACCGACTCAGCTGCTTCGCAGTGGTCCGTGTGGGAGTGGGTGAGAATTATCAAGCCGATTTGTCTGGCATCTATTCCATCCCTTTCCATCTCACTTATCAACCTGGACAGACCTGGCTCCCCGAAGAAAGGTGTCGTAATGTGGCCAGGGTCAAACAATAAGTGTCCATTAGGTTTCAGATTATTGGCAATTAGATAGCTATTGCAGTTATTATCATTTCCTCGCCATACGTAGGCATATAGGTTATCTACCAGTCTCATTGTTCTTCTCTATCTGCGCAGTAACAACGTCAAAGTACTGACCAAATCATAACCTAGCTGCTCCGGTTTCGCAAACCTTGCCTTTGCCGGCATACTTACAGCCATAAATAGAGCATTCCCCGCTGAAGTATTAACAGCGTCCAATAAGTAGAGGCAATTCACGTCATGTGGACTTAGAATGTGGACCTGATACCCAGTTTTTGTAGCTAATGTTAGAATGTTAATATTGTGACTATAATTCTTGAGCAGGCGGCATATATGTTCGGTGGGCAAGTGTGTTCCCAAGAATCCTGGATGTTAGCCAGCCATCGCCAGCGAGATAATTAGCTGAAGGAGCAAAATATGACTAGGATTATTGACCTGAGTGTAACCTTAAGTCCTGGGGGACATCTAAGACACACGCCTCAAATTATCTATCAACTTCATGAGGAGACCCCAGAAATTTATGCCGAGGCTTATGGCATCAAGCCAGAGGATTTCCCCGAAGATACATATTGTGCAACTGAAACGCTTACTTTGACAACTCACTCTACCACGCATCTTGATGCCCCGTGGCACTTTTACCCTACATCAGAAGGGAAGCCAGCCAAAACAATAGACCAGGTGCCCCTGGAGTGGTGTTATAGCGACGGAGTGGTACTGGACTTCCACCACAAGAAGAAGGGCGAAGGGATTAGCGCCAGCGAAGTCCAAGAAGCCCTGGGGAAAATAGGCTACCAGCTCAAGCCTCTTGACATTGTGCTGATTCGGACTGATGTTTACAAGCATTATGCTGAGCCTGGCTATGAATACATGCATCCCGGGATGACCAGGGAAGCCACCTTATGGTTGATTGAGACTGGCATAAAGGTTATGGGAATAGATGCCTGGGGCTGGGATAGACCTCATGATGTGATGGTAAACGACCTGAAAGGGGGTAAAAAGGAGAGTTTCTGGGAATCCCACTACTTGGGGAAGGAGAGGGAGTATTGTCACATGGAGAGAATGGCCAATTTCGACAAAATACCTAAGCCTTTTGGCTTTAAGGTGGCGGCTTTTCCCATAAAGATAGAGGGAGCCGGTGCTGGATGGGTGCGAGCAGTGGCTATATTGGACTAGCGAGGAAGGTAGTGGGCCAGACAGATTGAGACAAGGAGTTAAAGAGATGGAAAAACTAATAATTTCAGTGGGAGTGACTGGTTCTCGGGTTGTGCCGGTGCAGACTCCCTATATGAAGATCACGCCGAAAGAAATAGCTAACGATGCCATAAGAGCTGCAGAAGCGGGAGCTGCTTCGGTGCATATCCATGCCAGAGACCCCAGAGATGGGAAGCCCACGGCCGATACTGAGGTATTCAGGGAAATTGCTTCCACAATCAAAGCAAAGAGTAACGTAATAATTTGTACCACTACAGGTGGTGGACGGTGGCAGACTTATGAGGACAGAATAAAGGTTGTTCCTGCTTTGAAACCGGAATTAGCTTCTCTCAGTGTGGGCTCGTTAACCAGCTCTGCTGCCTCTCAATTACGTGCCTACAAAGACGGGGACTACAGGTACCCGTGGGAAAAGGAATACCTTAAAGAGATAGGCAAGGAACCATATAGTAACCCTTATGATGTAGTAGTCCATTTTGGGCAAACAATGCAGGAGAATGGAACCAAACCGGAATATGAGCTATTCGATGTGGGCTGGATTTATACCGCTCACTATCTCTGGAGCAACTATAAGGGTTTCTGTGAACCGCCGTTGTGGATGCAGTTTTGTATGGGGGCATTCGGTGGGATAAGGGCGACTCCCGAGCACTTAATCCACATGAAACAGACCGCTGACTCGCTTTTCGGACCTGACAATTATCACTGGTCGGCTTTAGCTGCGGGTTATCCCATGGAATTCCACCTTGGCGCACTGGCAATAATGATGGGTGGACATGTCAGGGTTGGGCTTGAGGATAACATCTACATTGCTGATAGTGTCCTGGCCAAGAGCAATGCCGAAATGGTAGAGAAGATTGTCAGGCTGTCACGCGAGTTAGACAGGGAGGTAGCCACGCCTGATGAGGCAAGAAAAATCCTGAACCTGAAAGGGAAAGACAAAGTGAGCTTCTGAGAGCCGAGATGTGATATAAGCTCTCCACGATGCCTTCCATATAGACTGCACAAAGCGATGAATTGTGACGCTGGGATAGTCACTGCCAGTTGATATAAAATGGGCTTGACTCCATCGGAGGTGTAGAAGTGGACAAACTCGAATTTTCGTGTGATATTGTAGTCCTTGACCGAATATAAATACTAGCTAATGACCCGGCTGTGGAAACCCCGGCACCCGGCCCAGAGGAAGAAAGCACAGAGCGCTATGAGCACCGGGTAGATCACATATAGGGGCATGTGGGACGCCGTGGTCAAAGCGGCGCGGAAGCCCTCGGTCACATAGATAAGCGGGTTGACGCAGACTAATGCCTGTAACCAGGGAAAGCCTCCAACCTTAATAGCCGCCAGCGCAGTCCACGGGTAATAGGTGCCGCCAAGGAAGGTTATAGGCAGGACAATGAACCCGAACATGAGACCGATGTTGCGTGGCGAGATGCGCGTTCCCAGGACTAGACCAAGACCAGAGGTCATGATGCAAGTGAGTGGGATCAGTGTGAGCAGAAGCACCCAGTGTACTGAAAGGTTTGGCTGCACATCCTTGGCATGGACAACCGCGGCGATCGGGAACACAATTGCCGCCGCGACAAGGCCCTGAATGGCTCCGGCAACAACCTTGCCGATGGCCACGAGTGATACTGGGAGGGGTGCGAGCACCCGATCTTCAATCTCTTTAGTGTAGCCGAATTCGTTAGCAAGAGGCAGCGCTACTGCCTGGATTCCTTGAAACATGATCGATAGGGCCACCACGCCAGCCACCAGTACGGTAGCAAAAGACGACAGGCCGCCTGCTGAGCTTCCACCTATGCCCTCACCAATCTGAGGGAACACGTACAAGAAGACAAAAACGAGGAGGAAGGGCTGAATAAGAGTACGTGCAATAAAGATCCCCAGGTTCTTTTTAAGCACTGTCAGATCACGCAGCAGTAGAGCATTGAAGGCGGCACGGCTAGCAGCGGCTACCGATCGAGTAGGCATGAGTCCTTGAACCTCTGGTGTAACACTAGTAGTGCTCATCAGTCGCGCAGCTCCTTTCCGGTTAGATTGATGAAGACGGTTTCAAGGGTGGGCTCAGTTACTGACAAATCAGTGATATTGAAACCTCCGTGTTCAGCAACGGTGACTACCTTGGGCAATATGCCTGTTGTGCCTTTAATGTGGAGCTGAACCGTGCTATCGAGCCGATGGCTCTCGGTCGCCCCTTCGACTTGGTCTCGAAGGAGCTGGGCAAGGGCATCTAAGTCACCTGTTGCCGACACGGTTATGATACTGTCTGCGCCGACCGATTCTTTTAAATTCTTCGGGGTGTCCATAGCAAGGATACGACCGTGGTCCATAATAGCTATCCGGTCACAAACAGAATCTGCCTCCTCCATATAATGGGTGGTCAACAGAATAGTCTGTCCTTCGGCGTGCAGCTTACCGAGGATCTCCCAAAGGGCGATACGACTCTGTGGGTCAAGGCCGGCCGTGGGTTCATCCAGAAAGAGGACTGACGGTCGATGCAACAGAGCACGGGCTACCTGGAGCCGTTTGGCCATGCCGCCGGAAATGGCCATCACATCCGCCTTGGCGCGTTCGGTGAGGCGGAAGTCCACTAGGAACTTGTCCGTGGCCTCCTGGCTCTCTCTGGCGCTCATCCCAAAAAAACGGCCATGGTAATAGAGGTTTTCCCAGACAGTCAGGGCGCGGTCAAGGTTATTTGTTTGAGCTACAACACCGATCACCTGCTTGACGAGCGCCGGATGAGCGACTGCGTCGATGCCAGCCACTATAGCCCTGCCGCTTGTCGGGACTACCAACGTAGTGAGCATGCCGACAGTCGTCGTCTTGCCCGCACCGTTGGGACCGAGCAAGCCAAAGATTTCGCCCCGGTGCACCTGTAGGTCGAGCCGGTCCACAGCCAGAATATCGCCGTCTGAGTAACGCTTGGTCAGTTGCTCACAGCGAATGACCTCGTCGACTGTAGCTCGGTTACCTACCATGTTAGTGTTATTAGTGTGCGCATTCATATTAGTGACTTCGCAGTGAATCTTCTCTGAGCAACGTTCAGCCTTGGTTACTTTCGGATCAATTACCAGAATCTGAATAAAATCTAACAGATAGGGGCTTGAATAGTCAATAAATTGACTCGTAAGAAATTGCAGATTTGTGACATTTTGGGGAATACAGTCTGATTCACAGAATTTTGCCTTCTGACTTTTCGTTGGACGAAGCAGGGCTGAACAAAACCGACTTTTGCACAATGATAATTCGGCACTTCATACAGAGCATCAAGATGTGCAATCCTTGGACCGCTACCCAAGGACTGGGGCAATCTATTAAGTGTCCGAGGCCCAATATTCTATTCGCACAACATTTGGATGCTTTCCTTCAAAAAGCACCCATGAACCGCTTTGAGGTTAACAGAGATTCCTCAGGTGCCTCCCGTTCGGCTTTTCTTATGCTTTCTTCTATCCGCTTGGTCCTGTAGATGTGCGGGTCAAAATGTAGTGCAAGAGAAGAGGGTTCATTTATTATATCCGTCAGTGCTTTCAGGCTTTCAGCTGGACTTCTACCGGCGGTATTCAAATAATAAGCACCTCCGGTCACGGCAAATAACATGGCGAAACTGTAGTTCTGAAAATCGATATTCAACAAAGCCCGCTCGCCCTTCTGTCGGATAAGGTTCTCTCCGTTAACCAGAACGTAAGGATTGAGCCAGCGTTCCACGCCGATGCCGGTCTTGCCACTACCTGACAGGTAGCGCATTCTTCCTTCATAAAGCGTTTGGACTGCTTTCTCGGGTGGCAATTTCTCTACTTCCCCAATTCCTTCTTCTCTGCGCAAGAAGATGACCTTTTCTATCGACGTAAATCTGGCCAGCCTGTTCTGTTTCTCAATAGCCGTACCACCACTGACCAAATCCATGGGATTGACCATCACCCTGGAATTCTCAAAGATATCCCAGATATAATTCCCTTGGTCATCCACCGGTACATTCTCAAGCAGGCATCGGGAGAAGACTTCTCCTAGGGATGGCTGCGCCAGAATTGTATCTGTTCTCATGTAATACCACAGCTCAGAATAACGACCTATAGCTAGCCTGGGTCTTCCCTCCTCATCAAAGCTAAACATTATATATATCCAATCGTCCGAATGAATGCGTGCTCCCGGTCCATCCTTGAGCATGGTAACAAGAGTGGACTTCCCGGTACCTGTGGGAGCAATAATGACCACACCCCTGCCGCCAATGTCCAGGCAAGAACCATGGATTGAGTGAATACCCATAGGCTGGAGTATGTCCATACCTATGCCCAAGCTCCGACTTTTCTTTTCCCCATAGTAGGAAGAGTTTATGCTCAGGGCGGTCTTAGTCTCGGGGCAATACCAGAAATGTGGCTGTTCGTTCGGCACATCTATTATCAGGTAGAACATAGCTTGAGGCTTAGTTCCATGAGGTGCGAGCGGCCAGTTATAGGCTTCCATTCTTTGCACATTGGGTGAGTTAGTTACACCGCCAATAATGGCTCCACCAGCCAGTATGTCCAGCCTTTTGCTCCTAGAATCATTATCCAGATAGGGCAAATACCGCGCAAGCAAATCCTGCATCTCCTCTTTAGGGGTTTCGTAGTTGCTCGCCCCTCTAGATGTTACTTTGGTCAGCACATCATTGCTATGCTTTGCGTCCCCGGTTATTTCCAGCATGCAAACTTCATGTTTTTCCTGCAGTTCCTGTGGCACCCTGAATATCGGGGCGTATTCTAGTATTTTTTCCTCCATAGAGGAGACTTGACCCCCTTTACTACCTGGTCATCCATTTGGCCTTCTCGCAGCTACCTACAGTTTATTCTTATCGGCCTGAAAGTTCAACGATTGCTTCACTAGTATCGTCGAAGGCTGGCTGGCGTAATTAACATTTAGCCATACTATGCAATGCTGAAATTAGATTTAAGCGGAGATTTGATACATTATTGATGAGTACCTAACTTAGTGATTGTGTCCCGTCCTACGTAACACCCAGAAGGTCTTAGCCTCTTCTCCGGCTTCCAACGATAGACGGCGTACTCTCACCCAGTGAGTCAAACCAACAATGCAAGGTAAACCTGCGGAGTAGGCCAATAAAGCCAGCGGTTCGCCAAAAAGCCAGCAGAGCAAGGGCGTAAGAATGAATAGCACTGCACTAAAGGAAATAGAGTTGCGAGTCAACCAAAGGGATATTGTAGCCAACCCGAGGCTAATTGACATCTCTCTGGGGAGCAAAACCAGAAGAACGCCTACTGCTGTTGCGGCACCTCGGCCACCCCCGGAAATGCAAAAACGCCGGCCAATTATGCGCAGCAACAACGACGCCTCCGGCAAGGAACACTACGAACGTGTCCCCAGAAAGGGCTCTTGCCACCACCACAGCTAAGGCACCTTTCCCTGAATCTGCTACCAATGTGCCAATGCCTGCAGCTAGGCCGACATGCCGGAATACATTAAACGCCCCAACATTGCGGTCGCCGACCGCACGAACATCCACTCCACTCCAGCGACCAAGAAAGTAGGCAAAAGGAATGGAGCCCAACAAGTATGCAACCACCAAGCTTAGCGCAGTTGTCACGCCACCCCTGCCAACACCGTACCAAGTACTTTAATTATATGACATGAGCCGAGTTAAAAGCAACTACAAGACTCCAACAGAAAGTAGGGTCAGCAAGCTTACGATGTTACATGCAAGCGTCACAATTTAACGCTTTATGTAATATCCCAGGCGAAGTAGTATCGTTGCCTCAGCCGTCCCCAAAGTGAGGCAAACAGCAATCCCAAAAGCAATTGCTCTGGCTGGCTTCGTGCCATCCCTGGATGCCGCATATCCATTCAACACATTTGCTAATGTGGATATCGAGGTGTTAGCATAAAGAGGCGCTGCTGTTTTCGCGGTGCCAGGATGTCAGGAGCAAGGGTCACAGAATGCAGGAATCGTCAATAGAGAAACATCGTTATTTTCTGAAGGATAGTGTGAGAAAGACGGTCGATTTCTCAAGGACCCATCAGAGCCTAGGAGTCCCTCCTCCGCCTATTGAGAAACCGTATTCAGCCAATGCAGAGCGAATTGTCCTAAGTCCTCCAGATAAGTTCCAAAGATTGCCGAGTGTAGATTTGCTATTTGCCATAAGGAACCGGCAAAGCCGCCGACAATTCATTGAGACCCCACTGACGCTGGACGAATTATCATTCCTCCTATGGGCCACTCAGGGCATACAACAGCAATTAGGTGCTGGTCACGCTCGTAGGACTGTCCCATCAGCCGGAGCCCGACATACGCTTGAAAGCTACCTCTGTGTTCTCAATGTGAAAGGCTTAGACAGAGGCTTCTATAGATATCTACCGCTTGAACACCAACTCCTAGTCGAATACAGAGATGAAGAAGCAGCCCAAAAGATCGTACGGGCAGCATTCGGGCAAAACTGGATGTCAGGTGCCGCCATAATTTTTATTTGGTCAGCAATTCCTTACAGAATGGAATGGCGCTATGGTCTGGCAGCTCACAAAGTCATTCTTCTGGATGCCGGGCACGTATGTCAGAATCTTTACCTGGCCTGCGAAGTGACAAATTCCGGAACCTGTGCAGTTGCCGCTTACGATCAGGAATTGATGGACCAACTGTTGAAAATTGACGGAAAAGATGAATTTGTCGTGTACCTGGCAGCCGTGGGAAAGTTGAAGTAAAAGAAAGAAGCCATTTCCGAATACCAAGAGCTAACAGAAGTCCAGAATGTTCAACTAAGCCATGATGGGCAATTGGCGATTGGCAAGAAGGCTGCTTGAGACCTAGGCAGTTACTGCTTTCTTGCCTATAACCTCATGCTTGTCGTGCCATTTGCGGACAGCCTCGATTACCTCGTCAAAGTGGTCACAAATTCTTAACAGGTCAAAGTCCTCCTCAGAAATGAATCCTCTGGATAATGCCCAATCGCGAAGCCAGTCCAGGAATCCTTTCCAATACACGCTGTCAAAGAGCACAACCGGAAAAGGCTTTATCTTGTGGGTTTGCATAAGTGTTAATACCTCAGTCAACTCATCAAGCGTGCCCAAGCCCCCGGGCATTATGATAAAGGCAGACGCATACTTGACCAGCATAATCTTGCGGACGAAGAAATGATTAAACGTTATTGCCTTCGTGCTATAAACGTTGCAAGCCTGCTCTTCAGGCAGCCGGATATTGAGCCCGACCGAGGTGACGCCAGCTTCCATAGCACCCTTGTTAGCCGCCTCCATCACACCAGGGCCACCCCCGGTTATAATGGAAAAGCCCATCTTTCCCAGCCGACGGGCTATTTCCTCGGTCTGTTTATAGAGCTTATCGCCCTCTCGAATTCGAGCCGAACCGTATATGCTAACCGCTGGCGCGACATTGGCAAGCTTATCAAACCCCTCAACCAGTTCACCAATTATGCGGAACATCCGCCAGGACTCTTCCTTCGCCAGTTCATTTATCTCATACTCGTAGGCCATCGCTTACCTCCTCAGCTTACTAGAATACATGACAATCAGTTACATAAGGCATTTGTAATGTGTCATTCCCCCAGGCCATGAAAAGTATAATGCCCGATATTTATACAGCAAAAATCCCTAGTCCAGAAGGACTTGCTCCTTATATGCTGGTACCTCCACTTTCCAACTCATTTTATCCCTTACATAATCGGAAAAACTATCGGCCACTTCGGGCTCGCCATGGGTAACAAAGAGCTGTTTGGGTGCTTCTTTGAGGGCAGAAAGCCACTTCATTAGCCCATCCCTGTCGGCGTGGGCTGAGAAACCATTTAACTGGGCTATCCTTGCTCGAACGGGGTGAACCTGACCCAGTATCCGCACCTCCTCAGCCCCATCAACAATATGCCGCCCTAAGGTACCCCTTGCCTGGTACCCAACAAACAGAATCGTGCTCTCCCGCCGGGAGATATTTGTTACAAGGTGGTGCTTTATTCGCCCTCCGGTACACATCCCTGAGCCGGCTATTATTATGGCAGTCCCCCGAATACGATTAATTGCTTTTGAGTCGTCTACCGTAGTGACCATCTTAAGGCTGGGAAAGTCAAAGGGTGACTTGTTGCTCCGTATCAGTCTGGTCATTTCCCGGTCATATAGCTCCGGGTGAGAGGTAAATACCTCGGTGATGTTTATGGCCATCGGGCTATCCAGAAATACAACCAGGTGAGGTATACGGTCACTGGTAAGCAGTTGGTTAAGATGGTATAGTACCTCTTGGGCTCGCTCGAGGGCAAAGCTGGGGATAACCACATTTCCACCAGCCGCACACGTTGAGTTTATGATTTCAGCCAGACCACCAGCTATATCTTCCGTGTCCCCGTGTAACCTGTCCCCGTAGGTGGATTCCACTATCACATAGTCCGCCTTGCTGAACAAGGACGGGCCCCGCAATATCGGTATACCCCATCTGCCGACATCCCCGGAGAAGAGAATTGTCCTTTCCTTTCCACCCTGTCTTGCTGTAACCTTTATCATGGATGAACCCAATACATGCCCGGCATCGTGGAAGCTAGCTTCAAGTCCATCACCAATTTTGATCGTTTCTTCGTATCCCACCGAATGTGAAAAAAACGGAAATGAAGCCTCAGCATCCTCAACAGTATAGAGCGGAATCTCAGGGTAAGGTCCTCTCCTTCCCTCACGCCTGTGCCTCTTCTTCTTGAACTCGGTATCTTCCTCCTGCAATCTCGCTGCATCCAAGAGCATTATTCTGGTGATATCAGAGGTGGCACGAGTACAGTAGATATCGCCCTTGAAGCCTTCACAGACCAGCTTCGGCAGCAAGCCACAGTGGTCGAGGTGAGCATGAGTCAGCAGTACTGCATCTATACTGCAAGGCGGCACTGGAAACGGCTCCCAGTCTCTAGACCGCAATTCCCTTTCCTGAAACAGCCCGCAGTCTACCAGGACTCTGGTACCACCCGTATCCAGCAAATAACGGGAGCCTGTCACACTCTGCGCCGCGCCCAGGAAGGTCAGCTTAAGTTGCATTTCTACCATTCGCCCTGGAGCATAGAAGGGTGCGGACATCACCCAGGTCAACACAGGTTGCTTTGAGTTACTCCGCTATATTGGGCTATTGCACACTTTAAGTGACCAGGCGGTTCAATGTCAAATCTGCCTGAGCCGGGTTTCTCAGGCTGCCCTGAGCAAATAAGCCACCTCTTCGGGCATGGGCAGGTAGTATCCTGGCAAATTGCCGAAGCTGGCGTTAGAGTCAAGCTGAACGACGCGAGGTTTTTCCACACCACTGTGGTACAATTTAGGATAAGACAGATGTCCAAGCACTGGACCCTGTGGGTAGCCAGGAAAGGAGATAAGCCATGAAACTAAGTGCACGCAATATGCTTAAGGGCAAGGTGAAGCAGATTAAACCTGGCGTGGTCAACACTGAAGTCGTTATCGAGCTACCTGGAGGTGCTGAGATTGTCTCGATAATTACCAAGGAATCTGCGGATAAGCTTGGGCTGGCGGCGGGCAAGGAAGCATATGCCATCATAAAGGCCTCGAACGTAATGATGGGGGTTGAGTAGGGCTGGAGACGAATCTGGACGGCAACTCGCCAGTCTACAGATGTGAGGAATAAAAACGCTCAGCAGACAAATGCCTCTTTTGTTAACTCGTCCAGTGACCTGAAGTGTTGCCCGCCTGAGCGTATTAGACAAGTATTCACTCTACAAGGAACTACCTACCATTCCTGGAATAATTCTCACTGCACTTGCAGACTCTGCCCATTTGCAGTTCCGTTTGTCTAATTAATTTCGCTTCGATTTCTAGAGATTGCTAGATGCCAGATTCCTTATCCCGTATTCCACCTTACCAAGCCCGCCTCATCTGCCACGCAACTTTCCGTCCCATTAAAATGCACATTCTGTTAGGAGTACTTACAAGATATAAAGTGCTAGACTAGCGGTCGTCTACCACCGGGATGACTTGTCTTAAGTAACATTGCGTAACGGACCTCTGCTTGGGCCTCTTCCAGTTGAACGCCAATTATGTCTCGCATTGAGACCATGCCCTTCAGCTTTTCGTCAACTAATATAGGGAGATGCCTAATCCTTTTCTGCTTCATTACACTGGTCACATAGTCAACGTCGTCTTCAGGTGTCCCTATGGCTACATCCTTGGTCATCACCTCTTCAACCTTGGTGCTGCCAATGGCACTGCTCTGCAGATGGCATATTCTCAACAAATCTCTTTCAGAAACAATTCCTACTAGCATGCCCTTGTCGTCGCAGACCGGTAGTGCCCCTATGTCATTTTCAATTAGCCTCTGAATTGCTGCGGAGACGGTGTCATTTGGACTAATAGTAACTACTGGGCGGCTCTTTATTTTCAAGAAATCCTTTATCTTCACGTCGTTCACCCCCTTAACCCTTGCAAGGCATCAAGAATGCGCCAAGCCATTTTGGTAATATGTAGAGTACGCCGATGTCATACCAATGTCAAACCCATCAACAGTTAACAATAAGGCAGAAAGTTAAACAGAGATTACAATCAAGCTCACTCTTTTTGTAGCATTCCCTTAATCATATCAAGCAGCTTATGGCTGTAAAGCTCGTGTTGGTAGTGAATCTCACACGGGAATTTATCACACCTGAAACAATGATCAACGTTATTCTTGATTGCACATTCAAGTATGGTGCAAGGATGTCCCATTGCTTGTGTAAATCTCTCCAGTTTCTCTGGAGCCTTTGGGTCAGTTCCTGGTACACAACGGTCTATGGGGCACAACCCTCTATCAGGAAATCCGCACACCTCACAGGCCAAACCACATGTTGCTGGCATAATTATAAACCTCCCTAGTTTGCTTATTCTTATTATTAAGCCTATTCTAAATCCATGTCCACTGCCAGTCAATATATTTCGACAAGCGTATTGGAATTCCAATCGTCATTGCGAGCGAGGCGTGGCAAGCTCAAGAGATTGCCTCGGTAGCTGCCAAAGTGAGGCGCGCAGTCATCCGAGAGCTGCGGCCCGGGCTGGCTTCGTGGCGTTCCCGGAGGGATTCGAACCCGCAAACTGTTGCTCGGAGTGAACAGCTATCTACCTCTGCGGCTCAATAATCACTTTTAGAGAGTCCTGGGCCTGGGCCACAAGCTGAAATCCCAGGCCTATTTCCGCCAGCCCCAGCCGATGGGTAATCATCTCCCGTACACGTATTTTGCCAGCCCCTATCAGTCCCAGCGCTGCGGCATAGTCCCCCGGGCTGCCACCATAAGAGCTGGTCAGCGTTATCTCATTGCGCCAGAAGAGGTCGTTCACCGATATCGGAATGCTAACACCGGGCTCTGTGGGGGCAAAGAAGAGAACAGTGCCTCCACGCTCCACCGACTCCAGTGCCTGAGCTATAGCTGATATCGCCCCGCTGCATACCACTACAAGGTCAGCAAGACGGCCATCGGCTACCTGACGTAGATAGTTTGGTTTATATTCTCTAGCCTGAATGGCAACATCAGCTCCGAAGGTTCGCGCTGCCTCCAGGCGATAATCAACAATATCCGTTGCTATAATGCGACCTGCACCCGAGGCCCGAGCCAGTTGTATATGGAGCAGCCCAGCAACGCCGCTGCCGATAACAAGAACACTGCACCCTAGCTGCAGATGGGCCAGCCTTTGCCCACGCAGGACACAAGCCAGTGGTTCAATAAAGGTTGCCTCCTCAAAAGATAGCTCGTCAGGCAACGGAAATATGCCGCGCTCAACGTTGATACGCGGCAGCCGCAAATATTCAGCAAAACCACCAGGGTCGAAATTCGTCTGGCGCAGGGTATCACAAACGGTGTGGTGTCCACTAAGACAATAATGGCAGGTGCTACAGGGAACATGATGGGCAGCAGAGATACGGCCTCCCTCTTTGTAGCTCCCCACCCCCTCCCCCACACCGACAATTACGCCGGCAACTTCGTGGCCTAACACCAAGGGCGCTTTATGGAGGCGATACCATTCCAGCAAGTCAGTGCCACAGATACCGCTGGCCTCCACCCGCATCAGTAGCTCGCCAGGACCAATCTGCGGCGTGGGCATCTCCTCTAGCCGCAGGTCCTGGTTGTTGTAATACATAGCAACACGCATGGCGATTTCTCCTCAGCAGGCTAGCGTTTCAACTCCATAGGAAAATCCCAAGACTCCTTTATAGCTGAATAAGGTCTGCCTCAGCTTCTCCGGGGGAAACATTGAGGATTGCAACAGTCCCTAACATACGCCTATAGTCGGGAAAGGTGGCACTACCGGGGTTTATGAAAAGGAATCCGTTGACTTTATGCAACAGGGCTTTGTGAGTATCCCCAAAAACTAGTATATCGGGAACATCTTCACGCTCTACTATCTCACTTAAGGCCTCTTCTAACTCCTGCTCAGAGGAAGCCGGAGAACGATATAGGAAAGAGCGCAAATAGGCTGAGGAAAAATAGGGGAAGACATGAATAAGCCAGAGAGAGAAGCCTTCAAAGTTTAAAACGTGCTTTTCCTTCACCCTCCCGTTCACCAAGGCCATGTCATCATCGCCCCTGGCTGCAAGCACCGGAGCTATTTCCTCTAATTCATCCAGCACCGAAGATGAGTAAATATCCCCAGCGTGCAAGATAAGGTCTACACCCCTGAAAAGCTCTTTTACCTGATGGGGAAGCTCTTCCGCATCGTATGGAATATGAGTGTCCGAAATCAGGCCAATGCGCATCTCAATCCATTTACCTTGTAAGTAGCTCGCCAGCGCCAATCTGCGGCTTGGGCATCTCCTTCAGCCACAAATCCTCATTGTAATACATGGCAACGCGCACGGCGATTTCTCCCTGCAGATTACCGTTTCAACTCCATAAAAAGCTCCCAAACCTCCTTTACAGCTGAATAATGTCTGCCCCAGCTTTTCCGGGGGAAATAGTGAGGATTGCAACAGTCCCTAACAAATGCTTATAGTCTGGGAGGGTGGCGCTACCAGGGTTTATGAAAAGGTATCCTTTAACTCTATACAATGAAGCTCTGTGGGTATCGCCAAAAACTAGTATATCGGGAACATCTTCTCGCTCTATTATTTCCCTTAAGGCCTCTCCTACCTCCTGCTCAGAGGAAGCCAGGGAACTATATAGGAAAGAATGTAATGCGCGGGAGGAAGAATAAGAGAAGGATTGTAAGGAGTGTAAGGAAAAATAGGGAAAGACATGAATAAGCCAAAGAGAGAAGCCTTCAAAGTTTAAAACGTGTTTTTCCTTCACCCGTCCGTTCACCAAGGACGAGTCATCATCGCCCCTGGCTGCAAGCACCGGAGCTATTTCCTCTAATTCATCCAGCACCCGAGATAAGTAAATATCCCCAGCGTGCAGAATAAGGTCTACACCTTTGAAAATCTCCCTTACCTGAGGGGGAATCTCTTCCGCATCGTTTGGAATATGAGTGTCTGAAATCAAACCAATGAGCATCTCAATCCGTCTAGCTCTTCAATAATACTTTTACAATCCACTACAATCCACGGGAAAAATCCATTTCATTGCCTTAAATTTTCTTCTCCGCGGGCAAGCGATTTACTCCACGCCCCCCAGCCTTGCAAAGTACGAAGCCCCTACAAGAGTATATTACCCTATTTACTGAACCTGCAACTATTTATTAATAAAGACTCATGTGTGCTGCTTAGGCCACCTCCATGCGAACCAGGCGATCAGTCATGTAACCACAACTGTTCAACCAATTAATGAGTATCTGGTGAGCAGATGGCTGCGCCAACTGCTCGGTTATTAATCGCCTGACCGATTATCGCTTTAATCTCTCTTTGCCTTCGTGGGAAAAGAAAGAGCTACTCCTTCTTCTTACTTTTGGCCTCCATGCCAAGTAAATGCATGGATATTCCCCACGTAAGCCACATAGGCATGCCGGCCACAAGAACAATAATTGCCAGCACTAACCAAGACATTGGCTCCAGGCCAAGAGTCGCGTTTGCAGCATCACTAACGATTCCCAATATAGCAAATACAGCACCAAGAAACAAACAAATGTGACCTGCCAGCCCCATGGGACTAAGGGTACTCCTCATCTCTTCTCTGTTCTCAAAGGGTTCAGCCCAAGGTCTCCTCATGAATATCACCTCCTTCCTCTCGAGTTTATCGGGCTTCTGAAGTGAAACAAGCTAATC
This sequence comes from Dehalococcoidia bacterium, assembly GCA_034414335.1. Classification (GTDB taxonomy): domain Bacteria; phylum Chloroflexota; class Dehalococcoidia; order GIF9; family AB-539-J10; genus RBG-13-51-36. The sequence continues at coordinate 13,235 of DAOUMB010000167.1, read as the reverse complement.
TACCGCCGCCCGCAGGCGAAGAAGCTACCTTAGTTCTCCATAGGCATCACCTCCTTACATAGAATGAGCCAACAGCGTCTCTCTCACCCTCTTGCCCTATCAGGGTGACCAGTTGACGTCAGAATTGACCGCCTTAGCTGCTCCTACGGCATTGGCATCAGCAATTGGTTTTCGTGGCTCACGATGCATGCATCTGACTTCGCCATGAGCTGCTGCCTCTCTGGGTCTGCGAACATCTTCTCAAAAAAGGCTTCCATTGCCGCAAGGCTCTCAAACTCGGTGTCGTAAACGATGGTATGCATAGAGTCGCCACTAAGGCAGTTGTAGCGCTTCCAGGGAGGCATGCCATAGCGACTTGCCATGGCTTCGCTCTTTTTGTCAATCTCCATGTACTCTGCCATCTTGCCAGGCACGACTTTTATAGTGCTTCGGAATATTACTTTCATCATTTCACCTCCTTTCTTTTAGCGTTCCACATCACTCACTCTTTCTTTCCAAGGCATGGCTTGGCAGAAAGCGCTAACGCCGCTATCCACATCGCAACGAAAACATACATAAAAGGAGCATATGGAGTCCAGAGAGCAATGCCAAAGCCCAGACCAATTCCACCCAAAACTAGGATTGAGAACCAGGCCCACTTCTCCGCTCTCCTGAGTGGAATCACAGCAACCACGGCTAACAATGCCAAAGCAACAAAGTGATATATTGCATAGAACTGAACCGCCATTGTCAGGACTGCTGACTCACTGGCAGTTGTTCCTATCATCGCTGCCCACATTTGAGTGAAGCTTTCAGTTGCCGAAATTGCCCAGACAAATTGAAACACACCAAACGCTCCAATGATGCACATCAAGATAGCGGCGGCATTCAACTTCTTCAATTTAATGATCCCACTTTCAGATTTCGGACACTTAAAAAGAGACCAGCCTCTCCGCTGCCCGGAGGCAAAGAAGCTGCTTTAATCTACCATAGGCATCACCTCCCCACTATAAAATTGGTCAAGCACACCTCTCACTGTCATAGGCAGAATAAGAGGCAAGCGAATGTCAGTTAATAGCCAAACAAACGAACTATGGGGTCACCCAATCCCCACTCCACTATTGTTTCTTGCCCTTTACGCTATCGTATACTTCCTGGGCCTGCTCAGGAGAGGCATTCTCATGGATAATGGCACGGATGGCCCTGATCATGGCCACGGGGTGCACATTTTGCCAGATATTTCTACCCAGATTCACGCCTATAGCGCCTTTCTGGATGCCATCGTGAACAAATTGCAGTACTTCATATTCCGAATCCACTTTTGGTCCACCAGCAATTACTACTGGAACAGGGCAGCCCCCTGTAATCTTATCGAATTTTTCACAATAATAGGTCTTTACCACGCGAGCGCCTAGCTCAGCAGCAATACGACTGGACAGAGCAAGGTAGCGGGCATCGCGCTTCTGCAGTTCCCGGCCCACAGCAGTAACTGCCATTACTGGGATGCCATATTTCTCCCCTTCATCAACAAGCCTGGCCAGATTTAGCAACGAATCGTGCTCATAATCAGTCCCAACGAAGATGGAGATACCTACGGCACACACATTGAGTCGAATGGCTTCTTCCATAGAGGTAGTTATACCCTCGTAGGCCAGGTCTTTTCCCACTATGCTGGTGCCGCCAGATACTCTTAGGATAACCGGTTTCGCCCTGTCAGGGTCTACCGATGACCTTAAAACTCCCCTGGTAATGAAAATCGCATCAGCATAGGGGAGAAGGGGCTCGAGAGTCTTACGTGGGTTCTCCAATTTATGAGTAGGCCCTTGGAAATAGCCATGGTCCACGGGCAGGAATAGACAGCGACCATCCGCCTGAATCAATTGCGACAAACGGTTTTCCATACCCCAATCCATGATAAAAATTCTCCTCTCTAAGAAAAGTCAAAAACTATTATATCATAGGAATGTCCCGAATCACTTAACCAGACAACCACAAGTTGCACACTTTTCCCAGAATACGCTATACTACCAAGAGAGCTTCTTGGTGACTTTAGCAGAGTGGAACCACCCGTTCCCATCCCGAACACGGAAGTGAAACGCTCCAGCGCAGACGATACTTGAGGGGCAACCCTCCGGGAAAATATGTCGTTGCCAGGAGGTTCTCATTCTAACTTTGCCAGGTCGAACTTCATGCCATCTCTGGCGGCGATGACCGAGATTCCAGTCTCCTCGCTCAGTCTCTTGGCCAACTCCCAGGGTCTAGCCCGCCACATGGTCATGCCAAAATGAGTAAGTATAGCTGTCTTTGGCCTTATTTCCTCGATTATGCCCTTTGCCTCAGGAAGAGATAGATGGTCGATAGGAGCTCCCGGGTTCAAGCGGACCACATTGATAACCAGCAGATCACCTTCATAGTGGCTGGCTAAATCTTCAAAATATTTGGTATCAATGATCCAGGAGAAGGTATGCCGGGGCGTTTGGAAGATGAATCCGTATGTTTCTACGGGATGTTTATGCCTGATGGGGGTCTTAAAAGAAACGTCGTTAATCATATAAGACCCACCTTCAATCAAGACCTGTATATTCTGGGGATAAGACTGCAGATAAGAAAAGACAACAGGGTCTTGATTCAGAGCATCGGCGGGAACAAAGACCATGCCGCGCTTCTTTGTCCCCCCGTCTGTCATAGCTTCAATCATAATGTTAATATCCCCACTGTGGTCTAAATGTCTGTGGGACAAAATAATGGCCTTCAGTTTAGTGGGGTCAAGTTTCCTCTTGGTGGCCTGGACCAGGGAGCCAGGACCAGGATCAAGCAGTATTTGAGTATCGCCCAGGCTAAGCCAGGCGCCTCCTGAAGCCAGAAATTGGCGAGTCACCACAAACCTGGCACCGGCTGTACCCAGAAAGGTAATTACATCGCTTAATTCAGCCATCGCTGAATTATAGCAAGGAAAGCTGCTAAAATGATAAAGTGGAGTGACAGAGAGACCTATGAGCTACGGAACAGACACCAATCGCTTTGCCATTCAAACGTTTAGCCTTTCCAGGAAATTCGGAAATTTGGTAGCAGTAGATGGCATAGATTTGTCTACTAAGGAAGGAGAGCTATTTTCACTGCTAGGACCAAATGGCGCTGGCAAAACAACTGCTATCAAGATGCTATGCTGTCTGCTCAGACCGAGCAGTGGCACAGCCACGGTCATGGGTCACGATATACAGAAGGATGCCATGGCAGTGAAACAAATAATAGATGTCTCGCCACAAGAGACAGCGATAGCGGAGCACCTCAACGCCTGGGAGAACCTGAGCTTGATTGGGGGGATACGTGGATTGGCGAGAGAAGAGGTGAAAAAGAGGTCAGAGAAACTGCTGGAGATGGTAGGCTTAACTAAGAGGGCAAAAGAGCAGGTAAGGAAATTCTCAGGGGGGATGAAAAGAAGGCTCAGCATCGCTATGGCCCTTGTTTCCGACCCCCAGGTGTTATTTTTGGATGAACCCACCCTTGGCCTGGACCCTCAGTCGAGAAGAGGTATATGGGAACATATAGCAGAGCTTAAAGGGAAAAAGACGATAGTGCTTACGACCCATTACCTGGAAGAGGCTGACGCCCTAGCGGATAGAATAGCGATAATAGACGAAGGCAAGATAGTGGCCCTGGGGACTCCGCAGGAGTTTAAAGACAGCATCTCCGATATGCAAGTTATGGTAGTCAGGACAAAGAACCTGACTCCTGATGTCATTGAGGGTCTAAAGGAGATATACCCAGAAGTAAAAACGACAGAGGGCGGAATTGAAATCAGAGCTAAAGAATTGAGCTTCTACGAGATAGTAGATTATTTGCGCCCCCGGGGAGTTGCTATCCAGTCCACGTCTCTAAAACAACCCACTTTAGACGATGTATTTCTATATCTTACTGGAAAAGAGCTAAGAGAATGAGATTCGCGGAATTGGCTAAGAGAAACTTCAAGGAGATGCTGCGGGACCCTATACACATGGGCCTCGAAATAGGGATCCCCGCAGGTTTTCTGACCATATTCTGGTCTGTGGGTCGGAGTATGGGAGACCAAAGCTTTCTCACTACTACCATGTTAGTACCCGGAATGGCGGTCTTCAGTTTTGCTTTCTTATTAATGTTTTCAGCCATGACGCTCGCCCGGGACAGGGAAGGCGCACTTTTATCAAGGCTACTCACCGCCCCACTCAAGCCACGTGATTTCATCCTGGCTTACTCCCTACCCTACATCCCCATGGTGATTATTCAAATAGCGGTGTGCTTTGGCATAGGAGCTTTGCTGGGACTTGAGATGCCTGGGAATGCCGGCCTCGTTTTTCTCGTTCTCCTCATTCTTCTCGTCATGGGGATATGCTGTGTGGGACTGGGAATGATTCTGGGACTGCTCTTTAACGTGAATCAGGCATCGGGCGTTGGCTCAGTGATAATAACTCTCGTAGCGTTACTCGGAGGAATCTGGATAGACTTAAAAACGATAGGAGGCGTGTTCTATGACGTAGGGAATGCTCTCCCCTTTGCCCATGCTATTGGTGCAGCAAGAGATGTTATGATAGGGGCTGGCTTCAGTAGCATTGCCACAGATTTCTACTGGGTTCTTGGCTATATCTTAGCGTTCTTTGCTTTAGGTACTTTCCTGTTCAGGTGGAGAATGGTGGAATGAATAGAATTGATAGCGCACTTAGTAAACAGGAGTGAATAATGGCAGAACTGGAAGCAGAAATTGCCCGGCTAATAAGAGAATACCAGGCCGAAATAGGAAAGTTGCTGACCATCGGCACTGTTGAGTCAGCTACTGGCGGCAGGATAGCTGATAGGATAACTAATGTCCCAGGTAGCTCGGATTACTTCAAGGGCTCTGTAGTAGCTTACAGCAATAAAGTAAAAATGGCCTTGCTTGGGGTAAAAAGGGTGACCATTGAAAATTATGGAGCCGTGAGCGAGCAAACAGCTTTGGAAATGGCTCAAGGTGGCAGGAGGCTCTTGGATGTGGACATATGTATCTCTGATACCGGGATTGCCGGTCCCTCTGGTGCCACCCCTGAAAAACCGACGGGGTTGTTTTACTTTGGCCTGGCAGCCGAAGATGAGACCTTAAGTGAAAAACACGTCTTTCGGGAAAATCGCGAGGGAAACAAGCGAGATGCTGCTGAAGCAGCTCTAAAAATGCTGAAGCAATACTTACTGCGAGGCATCAGCAAGCCAGAATTGGCCTCTTGAACTGCGTTAATGCCAAGCTGGAAATGTAGCCAAAGGCTGAAGACAACGAAAAGCAATGGAAAGTTAGTTACTCTCTGCGTAATGGTTCAGGGGCTGAAAGCGCTGTCGACCTGAACGACCTGTGTGCCACACAGGGTTATAAGGACAAGAAGGAGGTGTCAAAAATGAAAATCGAGGAAATAAAAGTTAGAGACAGAATACGAATGCGGGGACTGAAGAACAAAGGTCTTGTAGAAATTTCCCAGGACACCAAGGCAGGTGATTTCGTTCTGATCATGAGCAAGGGGATTCATAGGAAGTGCTTGCTCTTCAACTTCCCGGAGGGAATGTGGAGAGCCAGCTGCCCAAAGGAACAAGTCTTAGAGCTAGTGAAGGATTTCTTGACTGAGAAAATTCTGAGGGATTAAAGTCCATCCCTCGAAACAGGGCGAAGGGGTAACTTTTTTCTCAAAGTAAGAGAGGAGGGACATAGTGCAGATGATAGCCGTGAAATTGAATAGTGACCTACTTGAACCTCCAGCCTAATCCTCTACTCCAGCCCCCTCGTCAATAAGCGTTGCTAGATCCCGTGGCAAAGGACAACGGCGGACTGGCCTCCTGCAGAGAACATCATAGAGGCTCGACAAGTTAGCCGCTACCTGTATCGGGGAAAAATCAAACGGGTGAATGCAGATGATAGCCTCTTTAGGGTATACTTTAGACCATGACGGCTTTTGATTTGAGCGAAATAAAGTCCAAGGCAAAAAGCAATTTTATCCAAGCCTGGGTAAGCACGGCAAAACTTGTTCCCACCGACACTGAAATCTCTCTGGGAAAGAAAGGCAAACCCCATCTCGTACGCGAATTAATTCAAAAATCTCGCGAGCTCCTGCTAGATTTGGGCTTCGATGAAGTTGAGAATCTAACAATCCTGCCCGACGGTGATGTGGTCAAGCAGTATGGACCGGAAGCCAGAGTTATCCTCGACAGGGCTTTTTACCTGGCTGAATTGCCTCGCCCTGACATAGGGCTAAGCTCAAAAAGAATAGCCCAAATAAAGAAGATAGCAGAGGAAATCGACCTTGAAAAACTGCAGACCATTCTGAGAAATTATAAGAAGGGGGAAATTGAGGCAGATAACCTCATTGAGGAGCTTATTGCTGGACTGGGTATAACTGATTACCAGGCCACTGAGCTCTTAGATAAAGTCTTCCCAGAACTAAAAAAACTACAGCCATTGCCTTCCAACAGGACTCTAAGGAGTCATATGACGGCTACGTGGTTTCACACCTTAGCAGCATTACAGGACAAAGCCAGCTTTCCAGTGGCTTTATTCTCCGTGGGCCCTAGATATCGCAATGAACAGAGAGAGGATGCCCAGCACTTGCGAGTTCACCACTCAGCATCCATCGTGGTCATGGACCCCAAAATGTCCTTGGATGCAGGAAGGGCGGTGACCAGGGATATCATGCAGCGATATGGCTTTTCAGACATCAAATTTGAGACCAAGATAGCTACATCTAAGTACTATGCCCCCGGGCAGGAGCAAGAGGTCTTCGTCAAGCATAAGGGCAACTGGCTCGAGATAGCGGACATCGGAATGTATTCGCCTGTCGCCCTGGCGAATTTCGACATCAAATACCCTGTGTTCAATGCAGGCTTTGGAATCGAGCGACTGGGGATGCTTCTGTATGAAATAGATGACGTGAGGAAGCTAGCATACCCCCAATTTGCTGTAGTTGAGTATTCCGACGAAGAGATAGCCCAATCTATTACCTACATAGCAAGCCCGAAGACGGCTAGAGGGCAGAAAATAGCCAGGGCAATTGAGGAAACTGCGCGAAAGCACAAAGACGAGATTGCCCCATGCGAGTTTTTGGCCTGGAAAGACAAGTCTGCTGAGGTGAAAGTTGTAGAAAGAGAGGCAGGCAAGAGGCTAATCGGTCCCGCAGGTTTCAACGAGATTTGCGTCGCCAATGGCACTATTTATAGTGATGTTGGGCCTTCGGGCACATACACAGGGATAAACTACATGCGTGGTATAGCCATGAGCGCCGCAGCAGCAATAGAAAGCAGCAACGATAACCTGAGCTACCAGGTAAAGACAATAAAGCATCTTTCTGACCTTAATTTACAGATTCCCGAAGCTGTTCGACAACATATCGAAGGACAGCAAAAGAAGATAGGGGTCGGTGGTGCTGTATTTGTAACCATAGAGTCGCAACTTGCGAGGTAAAAGTGGCAAAGCAAGCAGAAAATAAATCATTACAAAAACTCGCTAATCTCCAAAGGCAACATAAGGGGCTTATTAACCTCATGCCTTTACAGACAGGGGGCATGCTTACCGATGCTGCCAAGGAGGCTTTAATAGAATTTGGGGATGGATATTCTGTATGTGATTTTTGCCAGGGCAGTTTGTGCAATGTAAGCAATCCTCCCATCCGAGAGTTTGTGCAAGAGCTCTTACCTCAATTTTTGGGCTGTGAAGTTGCCACCATAACCCACGGAGCTAGAGAAGCTAAATTCATGGTGATGCATTCTCTAGCCAAGCCTGGTGATTCAATCCTTGTTGATGCTAACAGGCATTATACAACGGTCGTCGCTGCTGAAAGGGTGGGGTTAAACATAATAGAAGTGCCTCACTCCGGGTATCCAGAATTTAGGGTCGATGTTAACGAATACGCACCACTGATAAAAGAGAACGCTCCTAAACTAATTCTATTAACCTACCCCGATGGCAATTATGGGAATCTTCCTGATGCCAGAAGGCTGGGAGAGATTGCTCAAGAATATGACATTCCTTATATACTTAACGGGGCATATGCTGTGGGCAGAATGCCTATAAGCATGGAGGAGATAGGCGCTGATTTCGTTATCGGCAGTGGACACAAAAGCATGGCCTCTGCCGGACCTGCTGGAGTATTGGGGATGAAGAAGAAATGGGAAGAGACTGTATTGAAAAAATCCAGCACATATAGCAATAAAGAGATTGAACTCCTTGGCTGTACTATAAGGGGTGTCCCCCTAATAACACTCATGGCTTCCTTTCCCTATGTGAAAGAAAGAGTTAGCCATTGGGATGAACAGGTATCTAAAGCACAGTGGTTTTCCACTGAGCTTGAGGAACTGAGTTTTAAGCAGTTAGGGGAAAAACCACACAGGCATGACTTGCTACACTTTGATGCCCCTGCGCTCTACGATATCTCCAAGCGCGTTCGAGAGAGGGGATATTTCCTGTATAAAGAATTAAAGGAAAGAGGAATTTGGGGACCACAGCCAGGCTTAGCAAAGTCCTTCAAGCTCTCCACCTTTGCTGCAGATAGAGAGCAACTAGGGTTTGTTATAGACTCCTTTAAGGCCATCCTTAATAAATATAGTTAGGGGACTTGGGTAAGAATCTCGCGGTGTCTTTGGGCATAAGCTCTTTTCAACTGCTGAAAAGATGCTTGAAATAAGATAGAGGTAATACTATCTGTGCTCATGATTATGGCGTCCTCTCCGTCACTTGAATAGTATCTCGCGCGCCTTCCCACCACTTGGAATCCATATTTTTTGTAAAGTGCTTGAGCTATTTCATTAGAAGCACGCACTTCCAAAGTGACTACATTAGCATTCAATATCGTGGCTAGGTCAATGGTTGAGATGAGCAAAGCTTCGCCTATGCCAAGCCGACGATAACTATCTCTCACTCCAATAGCAATGATATGCGCCTCTCGCATAATTAACCAGAAGCCAGTGAAGCCAATGACGTTTTCCGATGTATTACGATAACGACCATAACTAAAGAGTCGTTTGAACCAAGGTCGTTTTCGCGCCTCTTGTCCCCAGGATTCTGACACGTCCTTCTTCATACAAGCTACCATATAGCGAACGGATGGATTGTCAAGATCCCGCTTATATGACGATTGAGAGCGAAACAACCATTCTCCAGGGAAAGCCTCTCTATCAATTTGGGCTACCCGGGGAATATCCTCATACTTCATAGGACGGATGAGATAATACACCCCTTGCATCAATTGAAATTTTAGCATAGCGAATAGTATGAGGCATATCAATTTGCTAAAATGATAGAGTCTAAGCATGAAAAATTTACCAAAGCTCCGTGTCCAATTAGCTCCCCAGCACCCTAAGGGATTAATCCTGTCCAATCCTGTGATGATGGCCGCCGGTATAGCTGGTTATGGCATAGAGTATAGCAAGCTGACTGACATACAAAAGTTGGGCGCTATTATTTGCAAAGGGACTACCCTTATGCCCAAAGAAGGCAATGCTCAACCGCGACTGGTGGAAACTACTAGGGGTCTGCTCAATTCCGTAGGCTTAGAAAATATCGGTCTTGACGCCCTGATTAGAGAAAAAGCACCTGTATGGGCAAGCTGGCAGGTCCCGGTTATAGTTAATATTGCAGGAGAAACAATAGACGAATATGTGGCGGTGGCGACCAAGCTAGAAAGCGTGCCTGGTATAAGCGGCATCGAGCTAAACATTAGTTGCCCCAATGTTTCAGCAGGAGGGATAGAATTTGGCGTAGACCCCAAGCTTGCCGCCCAAGTAACTTCAGCGGTTAAATCTGCCACCAGCCTGCCAGTTATTGTTAAGTTGAGCCCCAATGTTACCGATATTAAGGAAATCGCTTTAGCTGTGGAAGAAGCTGGAGCTGATGCCATATCTTTAATTAACACGCTAAAGGGCATGGCAATCGACATATACCAAAGAAAACCTTGTTTAGGGAATATTATAGGCGGGCTTTCTGGTCCCGTTATCAAGCCTATAGCTCTTTATATGGTATTCGAGGCAGCTAAGGTAACCCGTATTCCATTGATAGGTTGTGGCGGCATTAGTTTTGCCGAGGATGCCCTGGAGTTTATTATGGCTGGAGCTACTGCTGTGCAGATTGGCACAGCTAGTCTGACCAGTCCCAATATTTGTCTCACCATACTGGAGGGGATAGAGCATTTTATGCAGGACAAAGGGTTCGAAAATCTCACTGACCTTATTGGCGTCGCCCAGAATAAGTCCTGAGAGACCCTCTATTTGGCGGTCACTTCCTTTTGGATAAAGCTGATAATATCCTCTGTCGGAGTGCCTGGGCCAAAGACAGCTTTTATGCCCATTTGTTGTAAGGTTGAAATATCGTCCTCTGGTATGATGCCGCCAGCGATAACCAGGGCATCGCCTCTTCCTTTTTCTCTTAATCCTTCTGTGACCGGTGGGAAGAGCTCTAAGTGAGCCCCAGACAGGATACTCAACCCGACAACATCTACATCCTCCTGGATAGCTGCTTCAACGATCATTTCGGGAGTTTGTCGGATACCGGTATAGATTACTTCCATGCCGGCATCCCGCAAAGCCCTGGCCACGACTTTAGCACCCCGGTCATGCCCATCCAAACCAGGCTTGGCCACCAGAACACGAATCTTATCTTTGGTCATAGCTTAATCCCTTTCTAGATTTTCTGACAAAGCTCAACAAGCACCCCTCTAACCGATTTGGGGTGAATGAAAGCTACCATACCTTCTAAACCACGGCGCGACTTCTTATCAATTAATTCCACCCCCCTTTCAGATAGGCGGTTAAGCTCCCGCTCAACATCATCGACCTCAAATGTTATATGGTGAAGGCCCTCCCCTCTTTTCTCCAAGACTCTAGCCATATTACTGTCGCGAAGTGGTTCCAGAAGTTCCAGCTTGGCGCCCTGGCCTAAGGAAAGGACGGCTGCCTTTACCCCTTGTTCCGGGACGGTTTCAAGCCTGTCAAGCTCAGCGCCAAAACAATCCTCATAAAGCTTCAGCGCCTCATCGAGGTTGCCAACCAGAATACCGATGTGGTCAACTTTTTTGGCCATTTTCTCTCCTTTACTTTACGCTTAATATTTGGCGGCCGATTGTCCGCCATTGCATATCCGAAGTTGCTCCACAGACCTCGGTCACCCTTCGGTCCCGGGCATAACGCTCTACAGCACAATATTTGGTGCCAGGCATGAATCCACCCCAATACCTTACATAAATTCTAACGGGCTTGCTTTCAGAAAACCAGAAATTCCTTCTGGGTACCAAAAACCTTGCGAAGCACGTCACATATCTCACCTACAGTGGCGTAAGCTTCTACACATTCAAGAAAGGCGGGCATGGTATTACCCGCGCTTCGGGCGACATCTTCCAAGCGCTTAAGTGACTGGTTGACCCTACCGTTATCCCTCTCTTTCCGGACCTGGGCAGTCCTTTCCCTCTGTCTCTTTTCTACTTCCGGTTTGACCCTGAGCAGACCCGCTATTTTAGGATAAGGAGAGACGAAATTGTTTACCCCTACCACGGTACGTTTACTGCTTTCAATCTCCTTTTGGTAACGGTAAGAAGAGTCCTGGATTTCCTTCTGCTGATATCCCTGCTCTATAGCAGCTACAGCACCACCAAGGCTATCGATTTTGGCGATATACTCCCCGGCTTGCTTTTCCAAGCTGCCAGTAAGATGTTCTATATAGTAAGAGCCACCAAGGGGGTCGACAACATCGGCAACACCATTTTCATAACCTAGTATTTGCTGAGTCCGCACAGCTATAGTCACCGCTTCTTCAGAAGGTGGAGCATAAGCTTCATCAAAAGAGTTAGTATGCAGTGATTGAGTACCTCCTAAAGTGGCTGCCAAAGCTTCTACGGCTGTCCGTACTATATTGTTATGTGGCTGGGGCGCAGTGAGGCTGCATCCAGCAGTCTGAGTGTGGAAGCGAAGCATCCAGGAACGTGAATCTTTAGCGCCAAACCTCTCTCTCATAATCCTCGCCCAGAGGCGTCGTGCCGCCCTGAACTTGGCAATCTCTTCAAAAAAGTTGACATGGCTATTGAAGAAGAATGACAGTCTAGGAGCGAATGTATCCACACCAAGCCCGGTATCGATAGCTGCCTGGACATAGGCAATACCATTAGCCAGCGTGAAGCCAATTTCTTGAGCCGCAGTGGAACCTGCTTCTCGTATATGGTAACCACTGATGCTGATGGTATTCCAGCGAGGGACTTGCTCGGCACAATAAGCAAATATATCAGTGGTCAACCTCATAGAAGGCCGGGGGGGAAAGATGTGAGTGCCCCGGGCAATGTACTCCTTCAGTATGTCATTTTGGATAGTGCCGCTTAATTCAGTTGGCTCAACTCCCTGCTTCCTGCCCAAAGCTATATACATGGCAAGGAGAATCGGGGCAGTGGCATTTATCGTCATTGAAGTGCTCACCTTGCCCAGGGGTATATCTTGGAAAAGGACATCCATATCCCGGAGACTGTCTATTGCGACACCAACCTTGCCCACTTCTCCCCTAGCTAATGGTTGATCAGAATCATAACCAATTTGTGTAGGCAGGTCGAAGGCTACGCTCAGGCCGGTTTGCCCTTGATCCAAGAGATAACGGTACCTCTGGTTAGTCTCCTCCGCGGTGCCAAAGCCAGCATACTGGCGTATTGTCCATATTCTACCCCGATACATATTTGGCTGGACACCCCGGGTAAAAGGATACTCTCCGGGATAGCCCAAATCTCGATCGTAGTCAAAATCTACCAAGTCCTCCGGTGCATAAACAGTATCGATTTCCGCGCCCGAGGCGGTTTCAAACTTTTCCTGGCGTTCAGGAGCACGCTTCAAAGTCGAAGCCAACGTGGCTTCACGCCATTCTTGCTTAGTTTTGCTCGCCATATCTGCCTCCTAAGTTAAGAAAATCTGCACCCGTAAAAAGGGGGCCTCTCAGTTCCAGGTATCACCTTCGGCAGAAGAAGTTCAACATTGCCACACGGCTATAAGCTACCGCCCAAAACTCCAGGCCCCGAATTTACTATATGCGATATAGACAAATTATGTCTTACTATTTACTTCCCTTTTCAGCGCTAGCCTTGGATAAAAATGCAGACATTATATCCATGGGCAGAGGGAAAACGATGGTGCTGCTTCTCTCTGTAGCAATACCGCTCAAGGTCTGAAGATAGCGCAGCTGTAGAGCTGCCGGCTGAGTGGAAATAACTTGGGCAGCCTGAGCCAATTTTTCTGCCGCCTGGTATTCACCC
>DAOUMB010000166.1:0-2360 GCA_034414335.1 Dehalococcoidia bacterium | reverse complement strand
CATCTAATGTGTAGACTAGTGAACCTTTCGCTATTTCGTTTAATGAAAGAGCGCAACCGGTGAGCTATTTTCTTTAGGCACCCGCGGCAGGCCTTCCTTTTCGTTTGAGTGTCTTTCACGCAGTGGCCCGCAAACAAACTTTCGTCAGACGCTTCTTCTTGACTGTACAACCTAAACCCCCTATAATAAACAAAGTGGACATTTCTTTATAGGAGGTATGCCATGGTGGACATCGTGCGGCGTATTGAGTATTACTATACTGTGGTTCCCAATCGGACTGGAGCGGGTGTTAAGGTTTTCAATGCACTCAAGGCAAGGGGAGCCAATCTGATTGCTCTCAATGGTTTCCCAACGGGCACGCGGCGTGCTCAACTTGTTTTTGTGCCGTCCGACCGAGATGCCTTCCTTGCGGCAGCACGAAAAGCAGGGATCAAGCTGAAGGGGCCCAAGGTTGCTTTCCTGGTCCAGGGAGAGGACCGCGTAGGTGCTGTCGCCGATATACTTAGCAAGCTGGGACAAGCCCGGATTAACGTCACAGCCATGCAAGCCATTGCTACTGGCGCAGGGCGTTATGGAGCCATCCTCTGGGTCAAGTCACGCAACGTCGGCAAGGCTGCCCAAGCATTAGGTGTCTCTTAAGGTATAGGGAACAATCATCTCAGGCATGTTATTCTGCGTTCCTGCAAGTGGCCACCCCCGATGAGAGGCGGCAGGGAGTTACGGCTGAGTGATAGCACACGCTAAGAAGGACTGCTAAGACTGGCTACCCTAGATTAATACTGTGTCTGGTTGGTAGGCGCGGCCGGGCAGACAACAAACTGAATAATTGTGTAATTGAGATGAGCAAGCGCATTACAAAATTACTTCTTGCTCTCTAAAATTCCTTTAGCCCAATCGGCAGCCCGCTCCAGCTCTCCCTCTTTGAGCGGGCCTTTGGTGCCTTTAACGAAGAAGCCTTCCGGAGGCGCTATGAGAGTACCGCCCTTTCCTTTCAGATTGTTGGCGATGCGCCCCGCGGCATATCCAAAGACCCCGACAAGTCTCGTCGGGATTCTGGTATCGAACGCAGCTATGTTGATACCTTGAAGAGAAGACTCAGGGACTTTGTTAAGGAAGTCTCGAATCGCCGGTGTCGGCCTGCCTCCCTGGGTTGGAGAGCCAACGATGAAAAGGTCAATCGTTTTTAATTCGGAAGGATTCGCTTCACCCGCACGGAGCACCTTAACCTCACCGGTAATAGCACCGCCGATAGCCTTGGCAATTTTCTCCGTATTCCCATAGGCCGAGTCATAGACAATTAAAACCTTCATTGCACACCCCTGCTCTATACTCGAGTACCCAGTGTACTCTAAAATTAACGGAGCCTCAAGCATACGTAGCCACACTCAAGTGTAGTGAGACTGCACGAAATGGCTTTTTGTTCATCTACCGAGATGCCTGTATTGAAGCCTATTCCAGCCTTACAGCAAGCTGCCTCTGTCTCTCCCACTTCGTTATATATTCAAGTACCTTAGGCTTGATCTGTGCTCCATATTTGTCTTCAGCGTACCAAATATTCGATTGACCAATACCCCCAGCGCCTTTCCGGCCTGAGGCTCTTAAAATTTCAAAGTCTCGCATGTTCGCTGGGATAAGCAGGCAATCCTTTTTATTTGCGGTCGCAAAATACGGAGCATCTCCCCCTCGGGCTCTTTCCTGTTTGAGCCTACAGGTGGTTTTTGCCTTTCCTTGTAGACCGTCGCATCTTTGTACCAGCCAACCACCAGTGTCTTCTTCCCGTACGACTGTTTTGCCACCCAAATAACTAGAATACCTGATATCGCTGGGGCTGATCTGGGAGCCCCTAACCTCGCAATGTTGATACACTTCAGCGGATTCCAACCAGCCTCCACAAAACCATACATCTTATCTCCAAAAGGCTGGAAGTTGAATATTTCACCCCCATATCCCCGCTCCTCTACATAACGACCACCGTGCATCGCCTTATCCTCTGCAATGCCCTGATACCTTTCCATACAGGCAATGTTGAAAAAACTATTTTGTCCATAGTACCTCCTCTCTGGATTTCATCTGTATTCCCCGGGCTAGGAGCATACTCCTTCTTGTAACTGACTACAAGATTTCACAAAATGACGAATTATTCATCTCTCATGTCGAGACCTCCTCGTCATACCATTCGACCAGGTTACTTGACCAGACTCGCTCCACTGCTGTTTCCAGCACTGTCTGCCGCGGGTCGGGTATATCGAGCAGCGGCGCCAGGGTACGATTGTCAAACTGCTGTAAGAATGGGCATCGCTTTTGAAGTGAAAGTATCGTAGTTCGTGCGCCTCCATAGACCAGGTAATCCAGCGTCCGGA
>DAOUMB010000165.1:0-12803 GCA_034414335.1 Dehalococcoidia bacterium | reverse complement strand
CTCCAGGGGTGGAAGGAATTTGGAGACATTTTCGGCCGTTATTATCATCCTGTGGAAGAATACAGAACGGAAAACGCCGACACATTGCTCCTGACTATGGGAAGTTATACAGAGACGGCAAAGATTGTAATAGATGGAAAGAGAGACAAAGGTGAGGCTATGGGAGTCATAAGCTTGCGACTCTGGAGGCCTTTCCCGTTTGAGGAATTTCGCAAAGCAGTAAAAGGTGCCAAAATACTTATCGTTTTCGATAGGTGCATTTCTTTTGGCATGGGAGGGCCGGTCTTTTCTGAAGTCAGGTCAGCTCTATATGATAAAGAGTCCAGGCCGAAAGTGGTAGGTATCATAGGGGGTCTGGGTGGAAGGGATATGTCAGAGGAGGATTTCGAGGATGTTATTAATAGAGGTAGGGAAATTGCGGAGAAGGGGCCGGAAAAGATGCTTGAGACCGTGGGCATAAGAGGGTAGCTATCAGGAAGGGGTAAGGAATGGAAACAGGCGTAAGATTTGGGAAGAAGCTGGTGACTACCAAGGAATTTCTTGCTGAAGGACACAATTTTTGTACTGGCTGTGGGGAAGCTTTAGCAATCAGGCTTGCTATGAAAGCCTTGGGGGAGAACGTGATAATGGCTATGGCTACAGGATGTGACGAAGTAACCACCACGCCGCTTCCTTATACTTCCTGGCGAGTCCCCTGGCTGCATACGCTTTTCGAAAATACTGCTGCTGAAATCTCGGGCGTAGAAGCAGGTCTAAAGATTTTGGTGAAAAAGGGCAGGATGCCCGAGAGGGATATTATATGTGTTGCTATGGGCGGGGACGGCGCCACCAGTGATATAGGAATCCAGGCCCTGTCCGGGGCCTTCGAGAGAGGCCATGATTTCATATACATTTGCCTTGATAACGAAGCCTATATGAATACGGGAATCCAGAGGTCGAGTTCTACACCCTACGGAGCTTCAACAACAACAGCTCCAGCGGGGAAGTTCAGCATTGGGCAGATTACCCGGAAGAAAAATATGGCCGCTATCGCTGCTGCTCATGGCATACCCTATGTGGCAACGGCCTGTCCCAGCTACCGCTTTGATTTAATGAAAAAGGTTAAGAAAGGGGCAGAGCTTAAAGGCCCGGCCTATGTACATATCCTCTCTGCCTGTCCTACAGGCTGGAGATACAGCAGCAATCTAACAATTGACATAGGTCAACTTGCTGTGCAGACAGGCATTTTCCCTCTTTACGAAATAGAGCATGGACGCTACAGATTGAATGCCGACCCCCCCGAGCTTAAGCCCATTGAGGAATACCTGAAGATACAAGGGCGATATCGGCATTTGACAGATGAACAGATTGAAAGCATCCAACAAATGGTAAAGGAAGATTATGCCAAGCTTAAGGAAAGGGTAGCAGCTTTTCCCATGTAAATTGAGGGTGCAAAAACGATGGTTTCAAAAACAAAGAGCAAGAAATCGACGAAGTTTTCCAGAGCAGTAAAGAAGGCTGTAGGAAGTTATCAAAAAAATAAAGACATGTTGATTCAAATCCTTCTGGATTTACAGAGCGCGTTTGGGTGGTTACCCCAGGAAGTATTAACGGAGATAAGTGAGCAATTAGAAGTACCCATTACCCAGGTTTATCAGATCGCCAGTTATTACAAGGCTTTTAGCCTTATGCCCAGAGGTCGTCATATTATCAGGGTATGCATGGGTACAGCATGTCAGGTGCGGGGCTCGCCACAACTTCTGGATATAATCTCAGCCATGCTTGATTTAGAGCCGTATGAGACCTCAAGGGATATGCGTTTTACTTTAGAAACGGTCAATTGTCTTGGCTGTTGCGCTATGGGACCCGTGGTTGTAGTTGATGACGCGTACCACAGCAAGCCTTCGACTCTAGCCCTCAAGAAAATATTTGAAGCTGCTAAGTAAGGTGAAATATGAGTAGTAAAAGGCTTTCCTCGGCGGAGGAGCTTGAGGAGTTAAGGAAAGAAATATTGGCGGAAAGGGACCCCGCTAAGCCTGTTATTACTATATGTACCGGGACGGCTTGTCAAACTTATGGGTCATCAAAAATTTATCAGGCATTCGTTGATGAGATTAAGAAACAGGGATTAAAAGGCTCGGCAGTGGAAGCAAGACCCACCGGGTGTCATGGATTTTGTGAACAGGGACCTGTTGTAGTTATCTTTCCTGAAGAAATTTGCTATGTGAAGGTGAAGCTTGAGGATGTTCCGGAAATAGTCTCCAGTACACTGGCCCAAGGAGAGGTTATTGAGAGGCTCCTCTATGAAGACCCTGTAACGGGCGAAAGGATAGCCAAAGACCCTGATATTCCCTTCTATAAGAATCAAATGCGTCTTGTATTTGGGAATAATAGGCATATAAATCCCAGGGATATAGATGACTACATAGCGCTTGGTGGATATGCTGCGTTATCCCGGGCTTTGTTCCAGATGACTCCAGAGCAGGTCCTGGAGGAGATAAAGAAGTCTAATTTAAGGGGTAGGGGTGGAGGAGGATTTCCCACAGGAATAAAGTGGGAGACAACCAGGAATGCACCCGGGGAGCCTAAGTACGTGATTGTCAATTGCGATGAGGGGGACCCCGGGGCATACATGGACAGGTCTATTATGGAAGGAAACCCACACGGGGTATTGGAAGGGCTTATTATTGGTGCCTATGCTATTGGTTCACACGAGGGTTTTATTTATGTGAGGCAAGAATACCCGATAGCCTACCAAAACACCATTCAGGCTATAAAGCAGGCCGAAGAGTATGGATTTCTGGGGAAAAATATCCTTGGCTCAGGATTTGATTTTGGGGTTAAAGTTCACCGCGGGGCAGGGGCATTCGTTTCCGGAGAGTCAACGGCCCTTATGAGTGCCATAGAGGGGAAAGTGGGCGAACCCAAGTTGAAATATGTTCATACCGCGGTAAGTGGGATAAAGGGCAGGCCATCATGCTTAAACAACGTGGAGACCTGGGCAAATATCCCCCTTATTATCAATAAAGGAGCGGAGTGGTTCAATTCCATTGGCACAGACAGGAGCAAAGGGACCAAAATCTTCTCCCTGGTAGGCAAAGTGAATAATACTGGACTCGTGGAAGTGCCTATGGGTATGACCTTGAGGCAGCTAATCTATGACATTGGTGGGGGGATACCGAAAGGGAAGAAATTTAAAGCGGTTCAGACTGGAGGCCCTTCTGGAGGGGTAATTCCCGAGCAGCATTTAGACACTCCGATTGATTTTGATGAACTCACTAAACTTGGTTCTATGATGGGTTCCGGAGGAACGGTAGTTATGGATGAGGATACCTGTATGGTGGACACAGCAAGGTATTTCATCAGCTTCTGCTGTGAAGAATCTTGTGGGAAGTGTATCCCCTGTCGCGAGGGATTAAGGACGCTTCGGGAAATCCTGACTGATATTTGTGAAGGGAAAGGGCAGGAAGGAGATATAGAGGCTATTGAAGAGATAGCTGAAGTGATGCAGGATGTTTCCCTGTGTGCCCTGGGCACCACAGCCGCCAACCCCGCTCTTACCACTTTGAAATACTTCAGGGATGAATATGAGGCTCACATAAAGGAGAAACGCTGTCCAGCAAAAGCCTGCAAGGCTCTTACCTCGTACTATATCGACCCCGAGAAATGCACCGCCTGCAGGATTTGTTTCCGGAATTGCCCTACCGAAGCAATTCATGGAGACAAGAATATAGTCCACTGGATTGAGCAGGAGAAGTGCATCAAGTGTAATACCTGTTTTGAAGTTTGCCCACCCCGTTTCAGCGCCGTAAGGAGAATTTCGGGAGAGCCCCTGCCTCCGCCTCCAGCTCCCGGGACCAAGGCTGTCCGTGAGAAGAAGAGGTAGATGGAAATGACTGTAACTTTGCAGATAGACGGGAAAGAAGTTAAAGCCAAGGAAGGGATGACCATACTGGAGGCAGCGAAAGAGGCAGACATAGAGATACCGGCACTGTGTTATCACGAAAAATTAGAGCCTTACGGTGCCTGTCGAATTTGCAGTGTGGAGGTGGAAAGAAGGGGTAGGGTTCGGATAGTGGTCTCTTGTGGCTATCCCGTGGAGGAGGGATTGGTGGTGAGAACGCGCTCCCCCAGGATAGATAGGATTCGGAAGGTTCTCATCGAACTAATCGCCCCGACGACAATGGTTGATGGGGAGGTAAGTGGAGAGATAAAGAAACTGGCTAAGGAATATGGTGCGGACATCCACAGGTTTGAATCTCGCTTCAGAGCCCCCCCAACGAGGTGTATTCTTTGTGGGAAATGCGTACGCTACTGTGATGAGGTTGTCGGGAAACATGCTATAGGCTTTCTGGGGAGAGGGATAGAGCGGCAGGCGGCGTTTTTCCCAGAAAAGGCGGGGGCCTGCCTCAACTGTCAGGCTTGTCTCAATATATGTCCCACGGGCAAGATTCCCTCCGAGACCGATCTTGTTGTTTTCGATGGCTTGTCCGTCGATGACTACCTTTCCGGAAAACCATAGAGATTTCCCTGTGTCCCGGCCATCTTTCCTGAGTAGCATGGGTGAATTTAATTGCTCTAATCGTCCTTTGAATACCATAATTTCCCAGTCTGGTAGATTTTCCACATGCAGATTGCATCATGACAGGCTGTGCAGGGAATATAATAAATTGGTCGCTATCTTATTGGCTTGCTGTATAAGGCACTATAAGTTAAGGGGGCACGATGAAAGAGTTGACCAACTATAGCGGAGAATTCGGCCCCAATATCAAGTTTGATGATTTCTCTAAGGGCTTCCTCCTCGAGCTTTTAAATGCCTATTCTGGGTATATTCTGAGGGTGGATGGCTTCTGGTATCTCACTGTCAAGGATCGCAGTGGCGATGAAGAGGCTTTCGCCTGTGACATGCAGGTGTGGGAGAAAATGCAGGTCTACGAGCTGGAGATGGTCTGCAAGCTATTCAAAATTCAGGGCAACGATGTAGCCACCATGATGAAAGCCCTTCAGATGAGCCCCTGGATGTGGATTTATACGTATGATATAGAACTCGAGAGTCCAAATCATAGCATCCTGACCATTACTCATTGCCCTACACTGCTGGCTTTAGAAAGGGAGGGGCAGAGGAGAGAGCAGAAGATATGTCAGGTGCTTGAGCCCAAGATATTCAGAATTGCAGCAGACTTTTTCGACCCCAAGATAGAGGTGCGGGCTCTGAAGATACCGCCCAGGAAAAGCAAAGATGATATTTGCTGCCAGTGGGATTTCAGTTTAAAATGAGCAATCAGGCAGGCATTGCTGAAAATATTAGTTTTTCATGGGGGCGTATACTTACCTGTTGGCACTTTCGGGGTCCCCATGAAAAGAGCGAAGCAGATTTTTCATGGGGTATTAAGTGCGGGGTGTGGCGCAGCGGCTAGCGCGCATGGTTTGGGACCATGAGGTCGGAGGTTCAAATCCTCTCACCCCGACCATAATCAGTTCCGCTTAACCAGAAGCTTCCACTGAATTGGGACGGGGCATAGTAGCGACAAGCCTCAGGAGAGTCGGCCTTCTAAGGACCGCCTTAAAAACAAGATGACGTGTGATTTCCTTCCAGTTGCCCGTTCCCAGGGCATTTAGCAGCACATCCTCCTTCCTCCGCAACGCTGGGATAAGTGCAGCAAGGTCCTTATTGTTCATCCGCTCAATAGTCAGCTTGCTGATGTTCCGCCTTTGGCTGACCTCTCCCTTCATCAACTGGTTTTTCGCCTCCCGTTCAAACTCGTGAACTATCAATGGGCTCCCCTGTTGACAGTTCCTCACTATAATATCGGCGCATAGTCTGGCAGAACGGATGCCAAGGGCCATGCCAAACCCGAAGAGTGGGTCTTGAAAACCACCTGCCTCCCCGATGAAAAGCACATTGCCCTTGCCCAATGCTTGCGTTCCGTCGCCACAGGTCGCAACCCCCGAGAAGGGGTGAATCGCTGTCGCCTCTTTGAGTAGGGACTCTATGAGATTCCTGAAAACACCGAAGTAGGTTTTCAAAGTTGTTTGCATACATCTGGGCCTGCAACAAATGGCAACTGTTGCATATTTTCCATCGGGATACCCAATCACGTAACCGTAGCCACCGGGAGCTACGTCTGTGCCAAGAATGATGTTGACCGAGAGTGCATCCACACTGACATCGGACATTTTTAAACCATAACCGATTCCCTTGATGCCGAGGGAGTCTGTACCCATCATCTTCCGCATGCTTGAAACCGGCCCGTCAGCGGCTACCATGTATTTGCTTTTGAAAAACTCTCCTCCTGACGTCCGCACTCCCTCAAAGGTCGTTTTATCACGTGCAAATTCGACGACCTTAGAATTCAACCTGATTTTGGCGCCTGCAGCAACTGCTTTATCTGCCAGGTAGGAGTCGAAGGAATCGCCAGGGCCTCGCTCGACCAAATATAAGATGGGTTCGGCAAAATTCAGTTCTATCCTTTGCCCGTCTGGAGACCAGATATGTGCCTTCTTGACAGGCTTGTCCTTAGGTATTTCGATATTGACTTTGTCAACCTCGTAAAAAGGAAATCCCTGCAGATTTTCGTTGACATGCGCCCCGATTGCTGACGATTTTTCCAGGACCAATACGTCAAGACCCTTGGTTGCCAGAAACGTCGCGCAGCTAAGTCCGGAGACGCTTCCACCGACTATTATCACGTCATGCATTTTTTGTTCGTGAATAAAATGCTCACCGTACCCGATTATAAAAGTCGTGAAATACGATAGGCAGCGTTTCTTACTGACGAAAGCGGTAGCAGTATACCATGTTGCCTTGCTTACTCGATAGGTAACTACAGCATCACATCGTTCAGGGTTGATGCTCTGGTGGCAGCACGCCTCTATCCGCGGGCGACTCCTACCAGGGCCTGGCTAAGATGTGGGGTGAGTCGTCTAGGCCTGCCAGCTAACAGGTACAACCTGTATCTCGTGTCCTGGCTCGTTTCCGTGTCAGGTGGGAGGCATAAGAGTGCCCTTAGCAGTGCCCCAGAGCCAGAAGCCGAAGCCCGGCTCCATGGTAGTCAAGGTACTTAAAAAATTGTCGGGTACATACCATAGCCAAGCCTGTTCTTCAGCATTCCAATCCCAGACGATGCTGTAATTACCTGCTATACTTGCCAGGTAACTTTCGGGGCTCATACTAGTTGCTGATGTAAACCCAATAAGGTTCCACTCCTCAAAAACATCGTAGGCTGGCGTAATTGTTGGCGGGTCAGGCATCTCCTGTCCGGAGACCTCCAGGATGGCAGGGCCATACATGAAAAACCAGTAGCCGAAACCATCTCCCATGGTGGTCAAAGTGCTTAAAGGGTTGCCTGGGACATACCAGTACCAGGCCTGTTCTTCGGCATTCCAACTCCAGACGATAGCCAAAGTGTCATTGATGCTAGCAGTCACATCGGTAATGTCGGTGTTGTCGGGTATCAGCGGCAGGGACACCAGGTTCCAATCCGCAGCCAGGGTTATATTGTAGCTCGTAAGGGGTAGTCCCGTGGTAAACTTCCACTCAGGTCCCTCAGTTGTTGCATTGTAGCTATCCTTGGCCACTATCCGCCAGTAATAGGTAGTATTCGAGGCCAGCGTATCCAGAGTATAGCTCAGGGAAGTCTGGTTCGCAGCGTAGGGCCCGATGCTCTCCTTGAAGGGCGGAGTTGAGTTGGTGCCCAAGTAAACATCATAGGTCACTGCGTCCCCTGCATCAGGGTCGCCGCCAGTCCAGCTCAGGTCAGCATTAATTGAGACACCAGTTGCATGGTCTGTTGGTGAGGGATTGGAGGGTGCACTTGGTGGGTTATTGAGTGGAGACTCGGTCATAGCCCAATCTTCGGCGTAGTCATCTGACCACTGCTCGCTGCCCTCGACATAAGACCAGGCGCGGTAATAATAGTTCGTGCTGGCGTTCAGCCCGGTATCAGATGTGATATTCCCGGTGTCGAAATAGACCTGGGTGCCATCGTTTCTGTCGGTGGGGTAGCTGCCCTGTTTCCTCTGTATTTTTGTCTGCTGAGCTCCGTCGCCTTTTCCCCAGGACAAATCTATCTGGGTGCTGTTAACCGTGCTGGCGTTGAAGATGGTCGGGGCATCGGGCTTGGTCAGGAAGGCCAGCTCTGAGCCGCTACCAGTTCCGGCACTGTTTTTCGCCTGAGCCCTGAAGTAGTATTTAGTTCCCTTGCTGAGATTGGTGATAGACTCGTTGAAGGACTGGCCTGTGGTCTTATTTCCCGTCCAGGTGGTATTAGTACCATATACTCCCGGGCTCGTACCGTATTGGAAGCGATACTGGCAAGCTTCTCCGCCATCGACGCTTACTACCCCGTTAAGGGTGGCTGTAGTCTCTTCCACCAGGGTGGCGGCGTTCGTCGTCGCTATCGGCGGTGTTATCCCTGATTTCGTGGTAGCAAAGTCTTGGGCATAGCTATCAGACCACTGCTCGCTGCCCTCGACGTAAGACCAGGCTCGGTAATAGTAGGTCATGCTGGAGTTCAGCCCCGTATCGGATGTGATATTCCCGGTGTCGAAATAGACCTGGGTGCCATCGTTTCTGTCGGTGGGGTAACTGTCCTGTTTTCTCTGTATTTTTGTCTGCTGGGCTCCATCGCCCTTAATCCATGACAAATCGATTTGTGTACTGTTGACCGTGCTGGCGTTGAAGCTGGTCGGGGCATCCGGCTTGGTCAGGAAAGTCAGCTCACTTCCGTAACTCCAACCGGCGCTATTGTGAGCACACGCTCGATAGTAGTATTTCGTACCTTCATCCGTGGAAATGCCATGGCCGAACGTTCCAGTTCCGTAGTTTCCACTCTGGCTGAAGTTGAAATCATAACCAGAGCTTGCCGGTGCAGTATTGCCCGGGTCAGTGTGGCTTTCATCACCCCACACAAATCCTCTACTATCGCAATTCTCACCACCGGTGTCGGTTATGTTACCATTCAGGGTGGCGGTGGTCTCCTCCACCGAGCTGGCGGCATTAGTGGTTACTGTTGGTGCTCCGATTGCCGTGGTAAACAGGTTGCTCGCCCAGGCCGTACCCCAGCGGCCGTCTTCCGGAGGGGTTCCACTCCCACGCGTCATGGCATACTGATTGAACAGCCAGACGACATTATCGTCAGTGGGGTCCAGCGCGGCGCCAGTGTAGTCACCCCAGCGGTTACGTCCGGTACCAAAGGTGCGGACATAATAGTCGAGACCGGCTCGAACGGTCTCTGAAGCCTGTACCGTGCCCGAGGCGTCACCGGACAAGTGCACGGTGGCGTAGGCACCGGCATAGATTGTCGCCGCCGAAGCACAGAAACCGAACTTGGCATCCCCATTGCTGTTCACCGCCAGCGAGGGAAAGAACGTGTAAGTGGCAGTGGCAATGTCTTCCCCGCCAATATCCCCCTGTTCGCCAACTGTCGGTGGCCAGGCGCTGGTGTCGAGCCTGAACCAGTGGGCTGTTGTCTGGCCAGCATCAGGGCCAGAGTTGGGATTGATTGTCGTCGTGAACCAAAGCTGGTTGTTCCGCCAGACTGCGTCCAGAGCCTCCCTGTCATTGACTTCGATATCGGTGGCGCTGCCAAGCTGCGGTGCATCGGGAAGATCTGGCCAGCCATATATACCACCAATGTCCTCAATATCGCCAACCAGAACATAAGTCTGTGTAAAAGCAGTCGCGCCCAGCGGATTGTCAACGCGAACGACCTGGACTGCCTCAGTTCCACCAGGCCCGCCGGTGGTCAAACCATCGTATCCCACTAAATAGGTGCCGCCCGACCCGCCTCCATCGATGCCACCGGCGCCGTATACCTGCGCGGGCATTGTCGTCATGGCAATCCCGGCGGAAGCATAAGGGTCATGTTTCGTTACACTGGCGGCACTGCCCCCATAGAACCCTGCGGAAACACCCTTGTCCACAATCCACAGCCGAGAGCCGACATAGCCGCTTCTAGGGGTATGTTCATACATATTGCTAGTGATGTAGACCGCTTCTTCGTCAACCTCAAAGCCCGGGTAGTCTACCCGGCAGTCGTACCCTCCGATGGATTCCTCACTATTGATGGCAGTGTAGTACCAGTCGGCACTGGTAGCCGTGGCGGGAGTAGCCGTCTTCGAAATCGCCAGCAGGATGCGGGATTGGTTGCCAGGATCTGGATTGGTTCCGGCATCAACTTTCTCCAGAGCGACTACTAGGAAGCGGTTCTCGTACTGGTCATAGACTATCTTGGGGTCGAACAACCAGTTCGCCGGTGTTAGCGTCGTGAAGAAGTCCTTCAGCGAATCTCGCCACAAAAGGGTGCCCGTCTTGTCACGCGCCTCAATCATCACGTTGACCACGGCGATAAGACGGTCTGTTCCAGCTGCCCCAATCGGGTCTGGTGGTATAAATAGCCATCCACCGGTCTCGGCGGAGTTGTCGTCAAAATTGAAGCCATCGAAAGTGATGCCAATGCCCGGAGAAGCAGGTGGCGGGACGGCATCCTGCCCCGAATGCGGGCCAAGAGCAACGCCCTCGCTTGATTGATGCAACATATACGACCCACCGGAAGGTTCAGGAGTCGCACATGTTAAACCGTCCTCGTCTTCTTGAGCAGCTACTGGCCAAGAGTTGCCCAAGAATGGAGCACTGGTTCCTGCGACCAGTGCTAGGATAATAATTATGCCCAGTATCCTTTTAAAAATCGCCAATGTCGCCCTCCTAGAATATATTAACTACGTAAAAAGCAATGGCCATTCCGTTTACTTAGTAGTTCCACTGCTCTTGCTCATTAGCTACTCTTGTTCGGAGAAATCATAGTGAGTGGCTTCCCAGATAGCCACGTCGGACTCAAGGTCCGAGCACGCTGCATGTGCCCATCAGCTGCCACATCCCAATTGGTTCTTGACCGGGGTCACATGTCCCAGCGCCCAGGCGTCATAAGGGGGTGGCGGTATCCCACTCCTTCAGCTTCCGCCGCTGGCACGTGTGAAGAAAAGCTGATGTTTCCAGACACGGGCTCCGTGGGGGCTTCTAGGGGCCTGTATCCGAAGAGAGCCTCCCTCTCTTGGGGCGAGAGCTGGGTGACCCAGTTTTCCGCAACCGTGTAGTTGTAGCCCTGGTCACGGACCAACTGCTGGAGTTCCTCTATGCTGGGACTTGGGTCGGCAGCCTGAGCGGGCAGGATGACAATGGTGATAAGCAGAGCCAGGGATATTATGACGGGGATGACGGGCGATAAGCCTTTCCTGGTATTTGCCTCCGTAGTCATGGTTGTTCTTCCCTTCCGGTATTTTTCATCACCACGTTATTGTAGTATGGTCTATGCTGGCTAGAGGGGGCTGTGTGTGGTGCATTTCCCGTTTTGCTCAGCTTGCGAAACCCCAACGAAAAAAGGGCACCAGCAACCGTCATAAAACAGTGATTCCAATGCCCTATATTCATCTCCTGCCCCCGCTCTCGCCCTAGCAATTCGGGGACGAGCCCTGTTATTCAGTGTACCACATCTGTCAACAGCCTCATAGGGGCTTGCCGGATACAGGAAAACATAGCTGCATTTTGGGCAAGCTCAGGAAGACCTTGACGGGGGGATTGAAACGCATTATAATGTTAGACGCGTCTAACAATTAGGGAGGCAGACAATGGTAAAAGAAGAAGTGCGCAGAGAGCAGACTGCCAGTATGGAAGACTATCTTGAGGCGATAGCTAACCTCGGTGGAAGAAGGCAGGTGGTAAGGGTAAAGGAGATAAGCGAAATGCTGGGAGTTAAGATGCCCAGTGTTACATCCGCTTTGAAAAAACTCTCGGAACGGGAGCTTGTGGAGCATGAGAGATATGGCCGCATAAAGCTTACTCCCGAAGGTGACAGGGTTGCCAGTGATGTGATTGTCCGTCATAAAGCGCTGACCCGCTTTCTTGCTGAAGCACTGGGCATTGACCAGGAAACAGCGCAAGAGGATGCCTGCAAAATTGAGCACGTCATCAGCCCGCTTAGCCTGGAAAGGATGATTAAGTTCATAGAGTTTATAGAGGCATGTCCGCTGGGAGAGGCTAACTTTCCCAAGAGGTATAAGTATTATCTGGAACATGGACAGCCTCCAGAAGAGTGCCGGGAAAAAAGTGTGGGGGAGGGAAGTGAGAAGGACGAAAACCTTTGTATTTGAAAGTTAAGCATGTCTAACTTATTTATTAGAGATAGGGGATAAAAATGGCCATGTATCAAGGGAAGCAATTGAGCCTGGCCCAGATGAGAACCGGGCAGGCTGGCACCGTGGTTGGAGTCATGGGTGGAATGGGTTTAATTCGGCGTCTGGATGCTCTGGGTATCAGGCCGGGGAGGAGGGTGACCAAGATAAGTTCTGCGCTGTTTCGTGGCCCGGTTACTCTCCGGGTGGACGGTGCCCAGGTGGCTCTCGGTTTTGGCATGGCTAAAAAAATAGTGGTGGAAGTAGACAAGTATCTGCCTGATAGCCCGGTCCGTAGATGATGCGTATCCTCCTTGTGGGTAATCCCAATGTGGGCAAGAGCGTCCTTTTTTCCCGACTGACCGGTACACACATTATCGCTTCCAACTATCCCGGCACCACCGTTGGGTTCACTAAGGGATATCTGAAGCTGGGAGAAGAGCAAGCTGAGCTAATCGATGTCCCCGGCAACTATACTCTTGAACCAAGTTCTAAGGCGGAAGAGGTGGCCGTGGAAATGCTCAAGGATGGAGACCTGGTCATAAATGTCGTTAATGCCACCAATCTGGAGCGAAATCTCAATCTAACCTTGCAGTTGCTGGAGAGAGGGACTCCAGTAATAGTTGCCCTCAATATGTGGGACGATACCCGTCACC